>NZ_OMPH01000022.1:0-29648 GCF_900312795.1 Ruegeria sp. AU67 | reverse complement strand
CTCCGTCCATTCCTCTGTCTACAACTACTTCAACCAGGAAAGATCGCTAGCCAGTCGAGACACCTTCAAGCTGACCCGCGCCGCCGCTCTTAGCGAGTGGCGTCAACTCTGTTCCGGATAGGTTCGCGGTTTCCGCGGCAAACTGAGACTGGTTCGAAATCGTCTGACAGCACCGTCAGCTAAATCCAATGCTTGATGGATTAATACGGTGTCCCCCAAAGCCAAATGCTTGGCGAAAATAATCAAACTAGCGGCTGATTAAACATAGCTCCGAATCCTACTTGAAATAGATTTAACCTAACATCGGAGGCGTAATCATGACTGATTCAGATACAATTTTCTTTGGCTATCATGCTGATCCTTCGCGCTCCAGCTCATTGCAGGCTGCTGCCTACACCGAGCGCAAGTGGTTTGACGCAGACCTTCGCGCCATCCTCTCCAAAACTTGGCAATGGGTATGTCATGTCGAGAAAACACGTGAGCCAGGATCTTATGTAACAGTGGAAATTGCCGGCCAACCCATTGCCGTTGTGCGTGATAAAGAGGGTAAGCTTCGTGCCTTTTATAATGTCTGCAAACACCGTGCGCATGAATTGCTGTCGGGCGAAGGCAACACAACGCGGATCATGTGCCCCTATCATGCTTGGGTCTATAAACTTGACGGGCAATTGGCCCGTGCTCCACATACCGAAAACCTCGAAGATTTCAGGAAAGACGAGATTTGTCTCGATGCAGTGCAGGTCGAGGAATTTTGCGGCTTTGTGTTCGTTAATTTGGATCCGATGGCCGCGTCTTTGTCAGAACAATCCGGCAACTTGGAAACCGAAGTGCGCCATTGGGCACCGGATGTGGATCAACTCACTTTTGGCCATCGTCTGACCTATGACATCAAATCCAACTGGAAGAACGTCGTGGACAACTTCCTAGAGTGCTATCACTGTCCTACAGCGCACAAGGATTTTTGTGACCTCGTGGATATGGATACCTACAAGGTTACGACCTACGGCATTTACTCCAGCCATATGGCTGACGCGGGCACAAGTCCGAATTCCGCTTATGACGTGTCGAATGCCACCGTGAAAACCCATGCGGTTTGGTGGCTCTATCCGACGACCTGCCTGATGCGGTATCCGGGACGGTCGAGCATGATCGTGTTGAACATCATCCCCGTTGGGCCAGATCGGACGCTTGAAACTTACGACTTCTTCCTTGAGACGCCGGAACCCGACGCGATGGAGTTGGACGCAATTCGTTATCTGGATGAAGTTCTTCAGGTCGAAGATATTAGCCTTGTCGAAAGTGTGCAGCGCGGGATGAACACACCTGCGTTCACCCAAGGTCGGATCGTCAATGACCCGGATGGTTCCGGCAAGTCCGAGCACGCCGTACATCACTTCCATGGCCTCGTCCTGGATGCTTACGCAAAAGGTGCTGCGTGACGCGGCCAAACATCCTCGTGATAATGGCGGACCAATTGGCACCGCACTTCACTGGGGCTTATGGTCATAAGGTTGCCAAGACACCCCACCTTGATGCGTTAGCCGCGCGCGGCATGCGCTTTGATGCGGCTTATTGCAATTCTCCACTCTGCGCACCTTCACGGTTTGCTTTTATGTCGGGCCAGCACATCAGCCGCATTGCAGCTTATGACAATGCATCCGAGTTCAGAGCATCGGTGCCAACATTTGCGCATTACCTTAAATCGCTAGGCTACCGGACCTGTCTTTCAGGCAAGATGCATTTCGTTGGCCCAGATCAGATGCATGGGTTCGAAGACAGGGTAACAACCGATATCTACCCCGCAGATTTCGCATGGACCCCGGATTGGGAAGCGCCTGATGAGCGGATCGATAAGTGGTATCATAACATGCAAACCGTCAAGGAAAGCGGTTTGGCCCATGCGACCTTCCAGATCGACTATGACGATGAAGTCGGCTTTGCCGCCAATCGCTGGCTCTTCGATGTGGCCCGAGACAAAGCACGTGGGAACGATGCACCCTTTGCGATGGTGGTAAGCTTCATTCACCCGCATGATCCTTACGTTGCGCGACCTGAATGGTGGAATCTTTATTCGGACGATGAGATCGACATGCCGTCCTTTACACCCGTGACGGAGGATCAGGACCCGTTCTCGCGTCGATTGATGGATGGGATCGAAGCATCATATGTGCCGCTCAGCGACGAAGAAATCCGTCGCGCGCGTCATGCTTATCTGGCCAATGTCAGCTACTTCGACAGCAAGATCGGGGAGCTGATTCAGACCCTCGAAGAGACGGGCGAGTTGGACAACACCATAGTGTTTGTAACTGCGGATCACGGCGACATGCTGGGAGAACGTGGGCTGTGGTATAAAATGAATTTCTTTGAACACTCTGCGCGCGTTCCACTGGTCATGGCCGGGCCGGGCGTTGTAGTGGGGACAACGCAGAATGCAGTGTCGCTGGTCGATTTGCTGCCGACATTTATCGATATCGGCGGTGGTAATGAGACGATGATCGGAGAACCGATCGACGGGCGCAGTCTAATGCCTTTGGCCCGTGGCGATTACGACCCAGTTGATGAAGCCATCGGTGAGTATTGTGCCGAGATGACGGGCTATCCCGTAATCATGATCCGGCGCGGCCCTTTAAAATACATTCATTGCGACAGCGATCCGCCGCAGCTCTACGATCTAAACGCTGACCCGCTGGAAACAAAAAATGTTGCCACAGACCCTGACTATGCTGACCCGGCAGCTCGCTTTGCAGCCGAAGTCGCGGAACGGTGGGACGGTAGTGAATTGCGAAAGAAGATTATTGCCACGCAGAAATCACGCCGCGCGTTACATGCCGCGATGGAGGCAGGTGCCAGCGCGCCATGGGATTACAACCCACCGTCTGATGCAAGTCAGCAGTATGTCCGCAACAACTTGGATTGGACGGTTGCCGCGAGTCGCTACCGCTATCCGCCTTTGAAGGATTGAAACTAATGATGCTGAACGGAAAAATTGCCCTTGTGACCGGCGCGCGCGGTGGTATCGGGCGTGCAATTGTCGCGCGGTTCCTAAAAGAAGGCGCAACAGTATTTGCAGCTGACCTCACACCGGAAGGATCGTTAGACCAGCACGACGAAGATGGCAGTCATTTTGTTAAGCTGGATGTGACTCAAGAGGCAGACTCGGTTGCGGCGATGGATCATGTGCGCGCCACACACGGAAAGTTGGACATCCTAGTAAACGCGGCCGGGATCGAGATCGAAAAAACCGTTGAAGAGACTACGCTGGAGGAATGGAACCAAAGCTTTGCCGTGAATTCTACAGGCACTTTCCTGACCTCGAAATACGCCATCCCATTGATGCGCGAAGCCGCGAAGACAGGGAATAGCGCAAGCCTCATCAATTTTGGCTCCTACGATGGGTTCATCGCTGATCCGGGCCTTGCGGCCTATTGCGCAACCAAAGGTGCAGTACACGCTTTGACCCGCGCAATGGCTTGCGATCATGGCCCCGAAGGTATCCGCGTAAACGCCATCTGCCCCGGCTATATCGATACCCCAATGCTGCAGAGCTTCTTCAACGGAGATGGATCTGGTGGCGCCGGCGGCAATATTGAAACGCTGCAACAGGCCGTGCGCGATGTTCATCCGACGCGCACTTACGGGACGCCACAGGACATTGCAAACCTGGTTAACTGGCTTGCTTCCGACGAAGCACGGTATGCCTCTGGCCAGTTGTGGGTTCTGGACGGGGGGCTGTCTGCACAAGTGCAGCAGATGAAGCTCTGATGCCCAAATCCGTCATCATCACCTGCGCACCCACAGGGGGCATCCATACGCCGTCGATGTCACCACATCTGCCGATTACGCCTGCCGAGATCGCGACAGCAAGTATTGAAGCGGCACAAGCCGGCGCGTCGATCATTCACTTGCACGCACGGCATCCAGAGACCGGCAAACCCGACCCCCGACCCGAGCTATTTCAGCAGTTCCTGCCCGTGATCAAACAGTCCACTGATGTGGTGATGAATGTCTCTACCGGCGGTGGTTTGGGTATGTCGATGGATGAGCGCCTGCTGGCGGCGACCTCAACAAGCCCAGAGATGGCATCTCTCAACATGGGTTCCATGAACTTTGGCATCTTTCCGATGCTGCAGAAATACACCGAGTTTCAGCACGATTGGGAACAGCCATTCCTGGAGATGACAGAGGACTTCATCTTTCCCAACACCTTCAAAACAATTCGTTACGCCATTGAAAAACTTGGTGGTGATCATGGCACAAAGTTCGAGTTCGAATGCTATGATCTTGGCCATCTCTACAACGTCAAATGGTTCGTGGATCAAGGCCTGATCAAACCGCCTTTTTTCATTCAGATGGTGTTCGGCATCTTGGGTGGTGTTGGCGCGGATGCAGACCATCTAACCCACATGCACAACACAGCGGACAAGCTGTTCGGGGCAGAGAATTACGAATGGTCTGTCCTTGCCGCTGGCCGTCACCAAATGCCTTTTGCAACCCAAAGTGCATTGCGCGGCGGAAACCTTCGGGTTGGTCTCGAAGACAGCCTGTTCATTGGCAAAGGTGAGTTGGCCAAATCCAACGCGGAGCAGGTCACGCGCATCCGATCAATCGTAGAAAACCTTGGCCTTACGGTCGCGACGCCAGCAGAAGCGCGCATGCGGCTCGCACTAAAAGGCGGCGATCAGGTTGGGTTTTGAGGAGACGCTTATGCAGACGAAAATGTTGATCAATGGCGAATTGGTCGAAGGTACCGAAGAGGCGTTGGAAATCCTGAACCCTGCAACAGGCGAAATCATCTGCACAGTAAAAGAGGCCGGCGATGCACAGACCGAGGCGGCAGAGCGCAGTTCGGCAGAGGCATTTGAGACCTTTTCGGGTACGACCCCCGCGGAACGCGCTGCGATATTGCTTCACATAGCTGAAGTTATCGAGGCAAACGGCCAGGAGTTGGCAGAACTTGAGAGCTTGGATGTGGGAAAACCCTGGCCATCGGCTCATGATGACGAAATGCCGCTGACGATCGATGTCTTTCGCTTTTTCGCCGGGGCTGCGCGCACCATGATGGGGTCTGCCTCTGGAGAGTATGTCGCGGGTCATACCTCGATGATCCGGCGCGATCCCATTGGCCCTGTCGCGGCCATAGCGCCGTGGAACTATCCGCTGATGATGGCGTCCTGGAAGATTGCCGCACCAATTGCGGCAGGATGTTCGGTGGTGTTGAAACCTTCCGAGATCACGCCGCTATCTACTTTTCGACTTGCAGAATTGTTACAAGATGTTCTGCCAAAAGGCGTGCTAAACGTGATTCATGGTCGCGGGCTCGGCGTCGGGAATGCCTTGATGAACAGCCCACAGATGGAAGGGATCAGCGTTACGGGATCTCCGGCGACTGGCATGGCTGCAATGCGGGCTGCATCCCAGCAGATTAAACGCGTTCATCTGGAATTGGGCGGCAAGGCGCCGGTTATTGTCTTTGATGATGCTGATCTCGATGCTGTGGCCGAGACGATCCGATATGGCAGCTACTTCAATGCCGGTCAGGACTGCGCACAGCCTTGCCGCGTGATGGTTGCAGACAGTGTTTACGACAAACTTGTGGCCGAGATTGCCGATCAAGTTGGCCAGATCCAGACTGGTGCACCGAAAGCTGAAGGAACGGAAATGGGCCCGCTTGTCTCTGCGGCACAGCGGGATCGAGTGGCTGATTTTGTCGATCGCGCACGCTGCAGCTCTGAAATCGTTTCCGGTGGGGCGTCTGGCGAAGAAGACGGCTTTTTCTACCAGCCGACAGTCATTGCCAATGTCGACAACACTGCAGAGATTGCCTGCAACGAGGTATTTGGACCTGTTGTAACTGTCTCTCGTTTTTCCGAGGCAGAAGATGCGTTGAAGATCGCCAACAACGGACCTTACGGGTTGGCCTCATCGGTTTGGACACGAGATGTTGGGAGAGCAATGCAAATGACGTCCAAGTTGCGCTATGGGTTTACGTGGGTAAACACGCATGGGGTCGCGACCCCCGAGATGCCATGGGCCGCGATGAAAGGCTCGGGCACAGGCAGTGATATGTCGGTCTATGCATTGGACGCTTATACTGCGATCCGTCACGTCATGGTGGCACACTGATGCGGTTGGCTGGAAAACGCGCCTTTGTCACAGGCGGCAAGCAGGGCATTGGGCGGGGTATTGTTGAGGCGTTCTTGGCTGAAGGGACCGCTGTCACTACCTGCGGGCGCGGCCCTCAACCCGATGATCTGCCGGAAAATGTAGTTTGGTACACACTGGATGTGTCCGACGCCGAAGCGGTTGCAGAGATCGTCAGTATAGTCGGTGGGACTGATATCCTTGTAAATAACGCCGGCGTTCAGGTCGAAAAAACTGTTACCGAAAGCTCGGACGCGGATTGGGATTTAGTGATGGGCGTAAATGCGCGAGGCGTTTTCAACTGTTGTCGTGCCTTCATTCCAGAAATGTCGCAAGGTGGCTCGATCATCAATATCGGTTCGATCTCGGGCAATGCCGCGGACCCATCGATGGCGCTCTACAATGCGTCAAAAGCGTTTGTGCATGGGCTCACACGCTCTATTGCAGTAGACCATGGGCCAGCGGTTCGCTGTAATGCGATCTGCCCGGGATGGATTGAGACGGGCATGCTGGATGCAGCGTTTGACCTCGCGCACGACCCGGAAAAGGCCAAATCCGACGCGCTGGCTCGCCACGCGGTCAAACGCTTTGGCAAACCTGCCGATATTGCAGCGATGGCTGTGTGGCTGGCCTCTGACGACTCGTCTTTTGCAACCGGCCAGTTGTTCACGGTGGACGGTGGCCTGACGGCGGCCTCCCCCCTTAATCCGGGACTGTTATGATGTCAGAAATTGAAAGAACCGCCATTCTTGGAGCCGGTGTGATAGGGGCAAGCTGGGCCGCGTTGTTTCTCGCCTCGGGTCGTAGCGTGACGGTCTTTGATCCCGATCCGACTACCGAAGCATCCGTTCGCTCTTATGTCGAAAAAGCCTGGCCGGCACTGGACGAGTTGAACCTCACAGATAGGGCCACACCGGACGCTATCACTTTCGTTTCAACCGCCGAGGCGGCTGTCCAGGGCGCACAATTCGTTCAGGAGAACGTGCCAGAAAGACTGCCAATCAAGCATTCGACCTATGCCGGGATTGAGCCAGAGTTGAACCCTAACGCAATAGTTTCAAGCTCAACTTCCGGCCTGACGCTTGAAGCTTTGCAAGAGGGATGGCGCGATCCCAGCAAATTGATCCTAGGTCATCCATTTAACCCACCGCATCTCATCCCATTGGTCGAATTGACCGTCAACGATTCCACCGGTTCAGATGTCTTGGACCGCACAGAAGCTTTCTACAAAGACATTGGTAAGATCACGATCCGGATCAAGAAAGGCATGCCAGGACATGTCGCGAACCGTTTGCAAGCCGCAGTTTGGCGCGAGGCCGTTCATATGGCGGTCGAAGGTGTTGCCAGTGTCGAAGACATCGATAAAGCGATGTGGGCTGGCCCGGGACTGCGATGGGCGGCGATGGGTCCGACAACCCTTTTTCACTTAGGCGCAGGCGATGGTGGCCTGCAGGCTTTCTGTGACCATTTCAAAGACACATTCAATGGCTGGTGGGACGACCTGGGCGATCCTCGTCTTGATGAGGATGTCATCAATAAACTGGTCGATGGCATTAACGATCAAACTCAGGGGCAAAGTACAGAAGAGTTATCAGCGCAACGCGACAAGATGCTTACAGCGATGCAAAAAGCTACCCAACACCTTCGGACTTGATGTCGGGATTGAACATTGGCCAAGCGCGAAACTCGAACGGGGTGCGGCCTTCAATGCGATCCGCACTGGGTGTCAATCCAAATCGTTTGCGGTATGCCCGGCTGAAATGAACCTGTCCATTAAACCCTGATGCTTCCGCAATCTCGCTGAACTTAAGCTCAGTTTGCGTCACTAATCCGCGCGCGCGATCAAGGCGAATGTCGCGGTAATACTCGATCGGCGACTTATGGACATATTGCTGAAACAACCGGCTAAGTTGTCGTTGCGAAATCTTCAACCTCGCTGATATTTCAGGGATCGACAAAGTGGCTTCCAAATGCGCTTCCATCAAATCGATTGCGTCCCTTACTACCCCAGAGGTGACGTACCCCAGCGGCTCCATGTCTTTGGGGTTCTGTGATTGGCCTTCTCCGCGCACATTGTGATGAAAAAGGTATCGAGCAGATGCATTGGCGATACTCTCACCAGCGACAGAATGTACAAACCGCAATCCCAGATCGGTTGCTGCAGAACCCCCGCAACAAGTGAAAATCTTTCCATCCATAATAATCATGTTCTCTGACACGGTGGTGTCATGGGCAGTTTCGGCAAAGGCGTCGATGTGTTCATAGTGAACCGTTGCGGTCTTTCCTTTGAGTAGTCCAGCCGTCGCAAGTACAATCGCGCCGGTATCCAAACCACCAACGATTGCTCCACCCGATTCCCATTTCTGTAGGGCTACCTTGAATTGAGGTGTCCCGTGACGCTCAGGTGTCCAACTTGTACTCACCAGAACCATCCAAGGCTTGCGCTTCACCACCTCCACCAAGGGGGCAGTGTCAACGACCAAGCCACTGCTGGATTCAATTGGACCACCGGGGTCTGAGACATAGGTCCAAGAAAATCGAGCCGAACCTGTCAGGTAATTTGCTACTCTGAATGGATCCACGAAAGACGTTGTCGCCGAAACATTAAAATGCGAACTCACCAAAACAACTATGTCTAACTTGCGATCTATTGGCTGCGTCATGGTCGATTTTGTAAAACAGCGTCCAAAATTGTCAATTATGTTCCGGAAATACGCAAAAGACACCAAAGGGCATTGTCAGAGGAAACCGGCTTGAGGCGGGTAGGGTGGTTTCGTCGCTTCGCGGGATGACAAGACGCTCGCCCTTCCGCTACTTCAAAACCAGCCCTGAGATCATCCGCCTGATGTTGATGATGTATGTTCGATTTCCGCTGTCACTTCGCAACGTCGAAGACCTGCTGCCTGAGCGTGGCATTTGCTATTCATGCCCCAGAGCCTGCCCGTTTTCGTCAAAAAAGTGCAGTTTGTCGGTCGGGAAGTGCAGACCAATCTTCGCCCCAGGTTTAAGGTCCGTATCACCATTAAGTCGGACGGTTACCTTTTCTTCCACGCCGCATTCAACAATCAGGAAAGTGTCTGCACCTAGGTATTCGATGACCTCGATTATCCCATCACTCTGACCCTCACCCGCGGCAACCACCTCGATGTGTTCTGGACGAACACCCAACTTCTCGGCAACACCTGGCAGAGCAAAATCACCGCTTCTGCCGTAATCCAGGGTGTATCTGGCCGCCTGGGTGGAACACGGAAGTACATTCATCTTCGGGCTGCCGATAAACTGTGCGACGAACAGGTTGGCCGGGTGTTCGTAAAGCTCGCGAGGCGTACCTACTTGAGCGATTTTGCCATACTCGAGAACAACAATCCGGTCGGCGAGAGTCATTGCCTCAACCTGATCATGCGTGACGTAGATCATCGTGCGCTTGAGGCTTTGGTGAAGTTTGGCGATCTCATACCGCATCTCAACCCGAAGCGCTGCATCTAGGTTTGAAAGCGGCTCATCGAACAGGAACGCCGTCGGATCGCGTACGATAGATCTTCCGATGGCCACCCGCTGTCGCTGACCGCCGGACAGGTCCTTTGGTCTGCGCTCAAGGAACGGTCCCAGCTTGAGAACTTCGGCAGCCCGGTTGACCTGTTCGGCTATCTCGACCTTAGGTACCCCTGCAACTTTCAGAGAGAACCCCATGTTTTCAGCAACCGTCAGGTGCGGGTATAGCGCATAGGATTGGAACACCATTGTCAGCCCGCGTTTTGAGGGCGGATGATCTGTGACGTCGCTGTCACTGATCAACAGAGATCCGCGCGAGATGTCCTCGAGCCCACCAATCATGCGCAGCAGGGTGGACTTTCCGCAGCCGGACGGGCCGACGAAGACAATGAACTCACCTTCCTTGATCTTGAGATCTACGCCCTTGATAACCTGCGCCGAGCCGAACCATTTTTCGACTGACTTTAGTTCGATGCTACCCATCAGGCCCTCCCTGCCCAGTGAAGCCAGACGGCGGCTGTCCAGGTGAATGCCTGGCCACCCGCAGGGCTGCCGGTTTTTGGGTCAAAGTACTCTGCGAACCCATAGCCCGATATCAGTTCGGCAGTTTTCTGGCGCAGCTGTTCTGCCTGTTGTGCATGCCCCATATCCGCCAGGCCAAACCCGATCATCATGTTCATGAAAGCCCAGGTCGGACCTCGCCAGTACCGACGTGCGTCGAATTTCGGCATGTCCGGATCATAGCTTGGAACGGGGTAAGGCACAGTTTCCAGTACTGATTTCAATCCTTTAAGCATCCGATCAGACTCCATGCCAGCGTACCAACACAAGTATGACGCGTTGGAAATACTGTCGGCCATCTCTCCGGTATGCGCGTCACGGGAGTCGAAGCTCCCAAGGTCATCGTTCCAAAGCGAACGCGCGCCGGATTCGAGCTTTTCAATATCCTCACCCAGGCCTTCGGCCTCCAGTTCGAGCTTCTCGCTGATCATCAGCAAGTCCCGTGCAGCGCGAAGAGTGGTGAACGTCATAGTGGGATCGGCGACGCGGAACGGGTTCAGGGACAACAGGGCTTGCTGGTCCCATACCGCATCTCGACCGATCTGAACCAGCTTGATGTACCGGTCGTAGTCGAACTTTGTGGGTCGGTCGTCGCTGTTCACGTGGCTGGTGTCGCGGCGCTGGTATTCCCCAACATCCGATGCATCCATGCGCGCCATGGAGTTGTCCCAATCAGGTGCGTTGTCGCGACCTGCCTCCCACGGATGGGTCGTGCAAACGGCACCGAATTCATCAAGGCGCCATTTCATGATCCACCGATGCCACGCCAACAATTTAGGGAATAGCTCCTTCATGCGAGCATCCCCAAACGCGGTATCCTGTTCCCAGATTTTACGTGCCATGGTCGCAGCAATGGGTGGTTGGATGATGCCCGAAGACGGGATCGGGCCATTGCATCCCCAAACATCGGGGCCGGGGAAATACCCTTCATCCTGCTGGTGGAACAGGATATGCGGAACCATGCCGTCTTCCCATTGCCCGGTGAACAGCGTCTCGATCTCAGTCCAGGCGCGGTCGAGGTCGAACTGGGCAAAGCCAAGCGCGGCAATCGCGCTGTCCCAGTTCCACTGGTATGGATACAGCCCCTCGGTAGGAATGGTGTAGCTGCCGCGATCGTTCGCAATCAGGATATTGCGCGCCTCGCGGTCGGGGTTCGTATGTTGGTTCATCTGTGTCATCCTTTGACAGACCCCGCTGTGAGGCCCTTGGTCATGAAACGTTCAAGCCCCAGGAACAGCGCCATGATCGGAACGGTGGCGATCACCGCACCGGCCATCAGGTGCTGACGGGGAATTTCTGAGGAGTTCAACATCGTGACCCCTCGGGTCAGAGTGAATTTCGACGGGTCGTCCAGCAGCATGAAGGCCAGCAGGAATTCATTCCACGCGATCATGAAGACATAGAGTGAGACTGAGGCCAGCGCGGGCAGGCTGAGGGGCAGGGTGATCTTCCAGATCACTGCCAGGCGCGACAGACCATCCATCAGTCCGGCCTCTTCCACTTCGGTCGGCAGGCCCCGGAAATAACCTTGCAGCATGTACAGCGCGACCGGAATGGTGGTGACCGGATAGATCATGACGATGCCGAGTATCGAGTTACGCAAGCCTGTCAGTGAGAAGGCGATATAGATCGGTAGTGCCAGAACGATCATCGGCACCATGTAGATCAACAGGATCGAACGCGAGAACGCCTTTTGCCCCTGAAACCGGAACCGCGCCACCGCGTAAGCTCCGGGCACGCTGAACAGTAGCGTGATGAATACCGTCAGGACCGAGACGTAAAGCGAGGTCCATAGGTATGTACCGAAATTGAAGTCACGGAACAGTTCGGTGTAGCTGCGGAACAGGTCGGTGCCTTGGGACAGGTCGACCGAGAAGTCCAACGGGTTCTGCAACAATGCCTGCTGAGATTTCAGGCTGGTCATCACCATCACGTAGAAGGGGATCACGACGATTGAAGTGAAGAATATGTACCCGAACCCTGTGAAAAAGCGGATCACCGCCTCTTCGTATTCATGGCGCGTGAGCTCTCCGAATGGCGTTTCTTTAAGGATCGCCGCCAGGGAAAGGTGCATGACGACGGCCATGGCGACAACTGTGACCACAACAGCCTGCAGGGATGTGTCCGAGCCGATCAGAACCGGACCAAGCCCGGTCAGCCCGGACAGGCCCAGAAACGCCGATATGCCGAGGCGGGCCAGAGCATGCTGCGCAGGAAAGCGGACATAGACCAAACCGGCGACTGCACCCCAGATCAGGCCGAGCAGAACTTGTGGGCGAAAAGCGGCCCCGGTTGAAAACGACATGGTAATTGCCACCGTGGTTGCGATCACGACTAGCCAGATTGCGCCCAGTACCGGGGCAGTAAGATACCCTTTGCGCATCACAGACCCTCCTCACGGCTGATGAAGCGGAAGAAGACAAAGCTGAAGGCGATCAGGCACACCAGGATCACAACGGCCACCGCCGCACCGGCACCGATGTTCGAGATCGCAAAGGCCTGCTCATAGACATTCACGGTAAGCGTGCGGGTGCCCGCATTGCCGCCGGTCAGCAGAAAGATGTCGTCGAACTTGTTGAACGTCCAAATGAAGCGAAGCAGGAATAGCACTGATAGAATGCCCAACAGTTGCGGGATGCTCAGCAGCCAGAACTTCTGGAACGGCGAAGCTCCGTCCATATCCGCCGCCTCATACATGCTGGAGTCGATGGACTGCATCCGGGCCAGGATGAACAGGAATGACAGCGGGAAGTAGCGCCAGATTTCGAACACGGTGACCATGATCAGCGCCAATGGGCGTTCACCGAAGAAATTGATTGGCTCGCTGCTCAGCCCCATCTGCACCAGCAAAGCGTTAGCGGAACCTGAGAAAGGGTCAAACAGCGTCACCCAAGTGAATGCGACGGCGATGACGGGGGCGACATAGGGGAACAGGTAGAGGCCACGGATGAAGCCTTGTCCCCTAAAGCTTTTGTTCAGCAATAAAGCGGCGAACAAGCCCATGACCAATGCGCCAATCGTGCCGAAGACTGTGTAGAACAGAGTGACCCAGAGAACGCCCCAGAATTCCGAGCCATCAAAGACGCGTGCAAAGTTTTCCAGGCTGAACTCAAGGTTGGTCAGAACGTTTGGCCCGCTTCCTGTGAGGCGAGGCTCGGATTCTTCGACGAAATCCTCGAATGCTTGGAGATCTCCGTCGACCGTGACCAGGATGCGGATACGCTCACGCTGACCACCATCCAAGGTGCCAAAATCGCAAAACAAATCCCGCCCCTCCAGGACGCAGGGCTCGACGATTTCTCCGACGGCGACGCCATCTGGCAGCACATCACTCAGGGTCACGCCTTCAACGGCGATTTCCTGGCTGGAGTTACGCAGGCGGTATTCGATCCGCAGATCGTCACCAGAGCCGCGCAGGCTTTCACGGACAACCGGAGCAGGCGGGCGCAGGTCGGAAAGGGTAAACGGTTTGAAGCTGATCCAGATGATCGCCAGCAAGGGCAGGATCACCACAAGCGACACGCTGATCACGGTCGGAGCCAGCAGCGCCCAAGCCAGACGCGCCTCGCGTTTGGCAAGAGCCCCGGTTCCGGTCGGTGGGGTGGCCGAAGACATGAAATACCTCGAAGGGTTGCGAGCAGCGGCGCGAACGCCGCTGCAGGTGCTGGTTGATTACTGAACTTTGGCCAGCTCTTCGTTCATGGCTGCAACTGCGGCAGCCGCGTCAATCTCATCGTCGATATACTGCCGGACCACGCGGTTGATGGCCTGAGAGTTGATCATCTTCGACGCCAGCGCCAATTGACCTTCAGCCACGCCCCAGCGCTGTGCAACGTCCAGACCGCCCACGATTTCGTCGATCATGGCTTGGTCATAAAGCTCACCCAGGGGGGCCTTGCGGTCAACGCCTACAGGCAGCTCGGCCCATGCGTCAGAAAAGGCTGTCGGATTGTCGGCGTTGCCGCGACGAACAGGGAATTTGCCCTCAGGCGCAATTGCCAGAGTTTGGGTGTACCCGTCATCCATCGCGAATTTCACGAATTCCATCGCGGCGTCCGTATCCGCATCGTTGGTAATGCCGAAATACCGCACATCGCCCCATGCTGCGCCATCCGGGTTGGACGGGCCAGAGAAGTTGGTCACGATTCCAGTCTTACTCGCCAAT
Organism: Ruegeria sp. AU67; assembly: GCF_900312795.1. Classification (NCBI taxonomy): domain Bacteria; kingdom Pseudomonadati; phylum Pseudomonadota; class Alphaproteobacteria; order Rhodobacterales; family Roseobacteraceae; genus Ruegeria; species Ruegeria sp. AU67. The sequence continues at coordinate 15,289 of NZ_OMPH01000022.1, read as the reverse complement.
TCGCTTGAGGTCGGATCGTCGCTAATTGTTGGCGGAGCGCTGTCCCGCAAGCCGGCCAGTTCATCCAGAATGAAGGGCGACCAAATGATCATCGCGGCCTTGCCGTCGAAATACAGCTCTCGCGATTGCTTCCAGTACAGCTCACCCGGAGGCGACGCTTTTGAGATTGCTTTGTAGAAGTCCAGAACCTCTGTTGTCTTGGCCTCATCCAGTGGCTGGAAACCATCAGCGCCAACTGGCGAGACGCCATTGGCGAGGAACACATGTTCCAGCACCTGGCTCATGAAGTTCTCATCAACTTTGGTCGCGGCGACAAAGCCGTACATTTCCGGCGGGTTGTGCAGTTTTTCCAGCGCAGCCAATACGCTGTCAAATGAGTTGGGCGCATCCAGGCCAGCTTCGTCAAATAGGTCTTTGCGGTAGACAACCATTTGCGTCCAACCATCGACAGGTACCGAGGCTGTTTCGTCATTAAAGGCCGCCATACCCAATGCGCCGGGTGCAAATGTGTCGGCGCCCAGCTCTTCGATCACTTCTGTCGCAGCTTCGGTGTCAAGGATACCTGCTTCGGCCCAAGGCAGCGCGTATTGCAACGGATGATAGACCACGTCAGGTAGGTCCCCAGCAGCGAAGGCTGCGGTCGCTCGCGTGCCCAGATCGGTCTCGGTGACCGGGATCACCTCAACTGTGGTGCCAGTTTCCGCTTTAAACTGGTCCGCCATTTCCTGCTGCTTTGCGAGCCGTTCTGGTTGCTCCTCAGTTGTCCAGAAACGAATTGTTTCTGCCTGTGCTGACACGGCTGCCAACGCCAGCGCCAGCGATGTGCCAAGCATCAGTCGAGATGCCTTTGGTGTAAGTTTCATGATCGGTCTCCTCCCCGATTTCCATTTTTGAAATGTGTAATTTTTCGCGCCAACTCTTTAGGTGTCAGGCGCGGTGGTCCATCAGAATCCCGTTCCAAAAGAACGGCTTCGCCGAGCTCACGCAGGCTTTCCGGTGCTTCTCCACGGGTTTGCCGTATGAGCATTTCAGCAAGGCGTTCGCCAGCCCGCTGTGAATCGACGCTGAATGTCGTAAGACCCGGGCTGACGTACTGGCTTTCGGGTATGCCGTCATACCCAAGGATCGAGACATCCTTACCGATTTGCAGGCCAAACTCGGCACAAACAGTGTATGACCCTAATGCGGCCAGATCAGTCGCAAAGACGATCCCGGTCGGTGGATTCTCCAGTTCCAGCAAAGCTCGGGCTTGGACTGCCCCTTCATCACGGGTGCGCGCGTCCTCGCGGCTCAGTTCAGGATCGATGGGTAAGCCAGCAGCGCTCAGACCTTCGAGATAGCCATCGCGTCGAAGGTGGCTGTAGTTGAATTTCGGATCGCTGCCGACAAAGCCAATGCGACGATGGCCAAAACCACTCAAACGACTGACCGCGCTACGGATTGCCGTTTCACCCGAGATATCGAACCAAGATGTATCGTCGTAAGGGTCCGCTTGCCCGTATCCCGTTCGACCGTAGAGTATGAATGGAACATTCAATGCGCTTAGATACTTGATACGAGCGTCGTCGACTTCCGTTCTGGGCAGAATAAACCCGTCCGCTTTGCGCTCTTCCACAAGGCGCCCCAGAACGTTGAGCATATCTTTTTCGGACTTGGCCGTTGAGATAGTCATCGTCCAATCGAATGCGCTGGCACCTTCGCAAGCGCCCGCCAGAAAGTCCTGCAGAAACGGATTATGCCGGTCCGGTTCCCCGCTGTTAATGACCATCGCAATTGCACGTACTTTCCCCGTGCGGATCGCCTGCGCGTGGCTGAGCGGGCGATAGCCCATCTTTCTTGCAGTAGATTCGACCCGTTTTCTGGTGGTCTCCGAGATGTCGGAATACCCGTTCAAAGCACGCGACACGGTGCTCTTTGAAAGACCGAGGTGATCAGCCAACTCGTCCAGCTTCACCCTTCGGGAGGAGGGATCGCGACGGAGCGAAGATTCGCGCTTCGGTAGACTGGGATTCGTTCTCATTCCATTATTTGTTTGCTCCGAAACCGGTTTCGGCAATCAAAAAATCGAAAAACTCCTCTGATTACTCGTTTGACCGCGCTAAATCTCTGGTGCTCTGATGTTCACCTGTTCTCTGACAGTTCGATAATTTATGACTTGTTTGATTGGCAGGGGACGTCCACATCAAAGACCTCTTGGCGGAAATGATGAAGGGCCTGGACGCCGATCATAGCGAGGACGTACCCGTGGTGATTGATCAGACCTATCTGCAGATGGACGCACGTCGTCCAACCCTATGGACTAAAGGGACAAAGAGGGCTGTTCGGCCGAACCAAAGGCAGCGCAAGCTCGAAGAAAAAGGCCATCTGCGACAGCCAGGGATAGCCGCCGAACGTTTTTGTGACCACCGGTCAGGTCAGGAATAATACCGGTTCGATGAAGTTCGTGTGCGGAATGTCGGCTTTCCGCCCTGCCGGTGGATGGCTTTGCGCTTGCGGCAGACTATTCGCCTATGCATCGAACGGCAGGTTGGTGGCCGCTATCCTTTGTTTTGCCCAGCAGATTGCAGCCATGGCGAATGACAGAAATGTCCGCGGAACAGACATTGAGATGAATTCTGGGAACGACTGCTCCGAGCCCAAAACAAACGTCGCAATTTCGCAACTTGCGTGCCCTAAACGGAGAAATTTCTGCAAAGGCACGAACGACCAAGACGCAGCGCAGCAGCGATGCCGAACTTTCGCGCATCAGGCAGAAATATCTGATGGCGGAACCAGCGTAGCGCGTAACAAATCGGCCCCGAAGAATGGTATGGTTTCGGATAGTTGTCTAGCTTGGCTAGAGCATTTTGTATACGTACAGCCGATGAGTGGAGACAAAACCTAACACCCAGACTAACGTTGAAATGAAAGATTGTACTTTCGGCCTCTCCAATCGGGTTTAGGTGCCGACAATTTCGCATCTTCGTTCCGGGAGCTAAGACACTTCTGAAATCATTAACCCCCCTTGCTTCACCAGGAGGTCAACAATTGCACTAACCCCCTCTTTGTGACGAAGGGACGTGAACAAAAAAGGCCGTCCTTTGCGCATTATGGCTGCATCTCTTTCCATGACCTCCAATGAAGCGCCAACATGCGGCGCCAGGTCGGTTTTGTTAATGACCAGGATGTCGGATTTTGTAATTGCTGGTCCGCCTTTTCGCGGGATTTCCTCTCCAGCGGCGACGTCGATCACATAGATTGTAAGGTCTGCGAGTTCCGGGCTGAAAGTGGCCGACAGATTGTCGCCACCGCTTTCGATCAGAACGATATCAAGATCTGGATGGCGTTCCTGCATTTCAGCGACAGCGGCAAGGTTTATCGATGCATCCTCGCGGATTGCTGTATGTGGGCAACCGCCCGTTTCGACGCCGATAATCCGATCTTGGGGAAGGACCTGCATGCGCACCAGCGCTTCGGCATCCTCCTGCGTATAAATGTCATTGGTGATGACGCCCACTGAACAAGCATCGCGCAGGGCTTCAGACAAGGCAGCGGTCAATGTGGTCTTTCCGGCTCCAACCGGACCACCGATGCCAACGCGAAGAGGGCCGTTCATACTGCTCATGTTCGGAATATCCTTGAATACTGTGTTTCGTGTCTCATCGACGCGATGTCCGTCAGGAACGCAGTCGAACTTAGTTCTTCTAAACCTGCCAATTGCGCCTTTTCGACGATATGAGCACATAGCGGTGTCAAATTACGGATTAGTTTCTGCGCGTCGGTTTGCCCCAGCGGCACAAGACGCGTTGCGCAAGCGACCAAGTTGCTTGCGAATGCTTGTAGATACATCTTCGTCGTCAGCAGTAGGGGGAGGTTTTGCAGAAGCGCGGCGTGACCTACTGAAACTGGGTAGGAAAGCTGTTGGATGTCTAAATCCCAGACATCTCCTGTGACAGTCCCGAACGCCTGTCCCAGCAGTTCGGTTTCCATTTTCCTTTCGGATGACGCGCAGATAGCCTGTGCCTTGGCATCGATGCTAAAAAGTTCATCTTTGTCCCGCGCGTTGTATGCGGACACCACGAACAGAGCATCATTCCATCCAGATCCGTGTTCCAGCGCATCTGAAATCCAGTCTTCGGCGTCTTGGGAGCTGGCGACCGCTCCTTCGTCAATTGCAGCTTCCAACCCATGAGAATAAGCAAAGCCCCCCACAGGGTATGCCGGAGACAACCACTGGGTCAGCGTCAGGATATCGGCGTCAGTGGGCGTGGCCATGTGTCCTGCCATGGCCATAGGCTCCGCCTTCGGGGTTGAACGGTTCGTGCACCTCGCGCACTGTGGCTCCGATTTTCAAAAGCATGTCTCGGATCACATGATCGACCTGGATCAGCAGACGATCCTTTTCGATCTGGCACGGCGTGTGGCGATTGCCGATATGCCACGCGACGCGTGTCAGGTCCGAAGCGGAAACCTCTAGCAGTGCTTCGGGTGCAGCCTGTATTTCCACTTCGCGACCGTCGTCCAGAACCAACGTGCCACCGTGGTTCAACGAGGTCGTTTGCGACAGATCGACGAGAATTTGTTCGCCACTTTCACAGGTCAGAACCTTGCGACGCAAAAACCGATCGTCATAAGTCAGCGACAGGCAATCTGCGGAGTCGCCGTGCATATGATCCGAGTAACGGCGTGCGGTGCAGAGAAGGGCGGTCATACCGTCGCCTCCTCTGGAGCAGAAATGGTCAGAGCCAGATTGAATCCGCAAACACCCGGTGCACGATCCGTTCGCGTGATAGGCCGCGTTTTTTCAACTCTTCGTCGCTGAGCGATTGCAGGAATTCGACTTGCCGAACGCGTGATTGAGCTTCGGCCACACTGATCAGAGCCCCGTAGACTGATGCTGCGATGGACGCGATCAGACCGGGCAGCGAAAAGCGTGCGTGAGATTGTGTTGCTGAGTGTGCCATTTGGACCCTCGTAAACGTTGGTCCTCCCTTGGGCATTAATATCTGTCATATCGGCCTCACTTTGAAGTGGGTGTTTGGTCATTTCTGGGTTGCGCGCGGTGCAATGCAGCGTAATTTTTAGTCAGAACATAAAGTATCGCTGTGCCATTGGCAGCACTTCGGCGGGTTGGCAGGTCAGCAATTCGCCATTTGCCCGGACTTCGTAGGTTTCTGGATCAACTTCGACATGAGGTGTCGCGTTGTTGAGCAGAAGATCCTCTTTGCCAATCTCTCGCGTGTTTTGGACAGCGACGGTCTGCTTTGCCAATCCAAGTGTATCACCGATCCCGTCCGCCAGCGCGGCTTGCGAAACAAAGGTGATGGCCGAGTTTTCAACGGATCGACCATAGGCACCGAACATTGGCCGACTATAAACCGGCTGCGGGGTAGGAATCGAAGCATTCGGATCACCCATCTGTGCACAAACGATGGTGCCGCCCAGCAAAACCATCTCAGGCTTCACTCCAAAAAAGGCAGGGTCCCATAGGACGAGGTCGGCGCGTTTTCCTTCCTCGATACTGCCAATCTCGTGGCTGAGGCCATGGGCTACGGCAGGGTTAATCGTGTACTTGGCGATGTAACGGCGAACGCGCAGGTTGTCGTTGTCACCGGATTCCTCCGACAGACGGCCTCGCTGTTTCTTCATCTTGTCAGCGGTTTGCCACGTACGGATCAACACCTCGCCAACACGGCCCATAGCCTGACTGTCGGACGCGATGATGCTGAAGGCGCCCATGTCGTGCAGGATATCTTCAGCCGCGATGGTCTCACGCCGGATGCGGCTTTCAGCAAAGGCCACGTCCTCGGGGATGGATTTATCTAGGTGATGGCAGACCATCAGCATGTCGAGATGTTCCTCTACCGTGTTCACCGTAAAGGGTCGCGTCGGGTTGGTAGAGGAGGGTAGGACATGGTCCTCACCGCAGATTTTGATGATGTCGGGGGCGTGGCCGCCGCCCGCGCCTTCGGTATGGAAAGCGTGGATAGTACGGCCCTTTATCGCGGCAACTGTATTTTCAACAAACCCGGATTCGTTGAGCGTGTCGGTGTGGATCATCACCTGAACGTCCATCGCATCAGCGACCGAAAGGCAGCAGTCGATAGCTGCCGGGGTCGTGCCCCAGTCCTCGTGCAGTTTCATCGCACAAGCTCCGGCTCTGACCTGTTCCTCCAGAGCAGCGGGAAGCGAAGCGTTGCCCTTACCCGCAAAAGCAAGATTCATGGGAAAAGCATCTGCCGCCTGCAACATCCGGCCGATATGCCATGGGCCCGGTGTGCATGTGGTCGCCAGAGTGCCATGTGCCGGGCCGGTGCCACCACCAAGCATGGTTGTCAGGCCAGAATGCAACGCGTCCTCTATCTGCTGAGGGCAGATGAAGTGTATATGGCTGTCGAACCCGCCAGCCGTCAGGATGCGACCCTCGCCAGCGATGGCCTCGGTGCCGGGGCCGATGATGATGTCTACACCGGGCTGCGTATCCGGATTTCCGGCTTTGCCGATCTTGGCGATGCGCCCGTCCTTTAGGCCGACATCCGCCTTGTAGATACCCGAGTGATCCACGATCAGAGCATTGGTGATCACCGTGTCCACGGCGCCTTCGGCGCGCGTGGCCTGTGACTGCCCCATCCCATCGCGAATGACTTTGCCACCACCGAATTTAACCTCTTCACCATAGACATCTTCGCGGTGGCCGGTCTCGCTGAAACGCGCAGTCGTTGCGCGCTCCACGATCAGGTCTTTTTCTACTTCGATGATCAGATCGGTATCTGCCAATCGTACTTTGTCGCCGACCGTGGGGCCGAACATGGAGGCATAGTCACTCCGACTGATCTTGCCCGGCATCTTTCAAAGCCCCCATGATATGCATATTGAAACCGTAGATGTGCCGGCGCCCCTCAAATGGCACCAGCATAACTTCGCGAGTTTGCCCTGGCTCAAATCGCACCGCAGTGCCCGCCGGGATGTCCAGCCGCATACCCAAAGCTGCATACCGATCAAAATCCAGAGCCGGGTTTGCTTCGGAAAAATGGTAGTGGCTGCCGACCTGTATTGGTCGGTCGCCGGTATTTGCAACAATAACAAGACGGCTGCTGCGTCCTGCGTTCAGCGTCAGTGAGCCTTCGGCTGGAATAATCTCACCCGGGATCATTTCGGCAGCTTCAAAATCACGGTAATGGCGATGACCGCAATCAAAGCCAACCCAACTGCGAGCGCGGCGTAATCACTGCCATGGGCGTGAACTTGGGTATCCGAATGGGCCATGGCCGGACCAGTCAGAATGAGAGCAGGAAACAGCATACGGTTCATGGGTGACTCCTTTGGAAATTAGCGAATGGGGTTGTGGACAGTCACAAGTTTTGTGCCATCCGGGAAAGTGGCTTCGACCTGTACCTCGTGGATCATCTCGGGCACGCCTTCCATGCATTGGTCACGGGAGATCACTTCAGCCCCGGCTTGCATCATGTCCGCGACCGAACGGCCATCGCGCGCGCCTTCGACCACGGCGTCGGTTATCAACGCAATGGCCTCGGGGTGGTTCAGCTTAACGCCGCGGGTCAGCCGTTTTCGAGCGACCTCGGCGGCCATGGCGACCAGCAGTTTGTCTTTTTCTCGAGGGGTCAGGTTCATGTCAGAGCATCCAGCATCGGGGTAAAGTGTCTTTGTTCAGTCGGCGTAGAACTGGTATCAGCGTTCGCCGCAGAGCAAAGCTGTTGTCCGCCAGAATGCGAATGACCAATAGGTCTTTCCGGATCAGGGTTGCACCGGCGGTGTCCGGTAGCATTTCCCGGACAGGTTTTAGATGACCTTCGGCGGAACTCGACGCTAAGACGATTAGCGCCATCGCCCCTGCGCCGTTCGCAATATGCGGCTTGGACAAATGTGTATGCCAATCACCTGAGAACCTGATCGCCTCGAGAAACACTGGCGTGTCCTCGCGGCAAATCTCGATTCTATCGCGCAAGCGGATGCCGGTCAGCGTCTCGCCCATGGCAATGCGCCCAAAGACCAGCGGCTCGACCATCAGCATTTCAGCATCAAGCCCCATGTCGATCCTGAGGCGTCGGTCCAAAGCACTGCCGTTGTACAGGATGGTTTCCTGCGGCAGCCAGTTCAGCCGAGCGCCATCCTCAACCGTCAAATGGTTTGTAATCTGGCCCCATTCTTTGGGCTGGGCGTTGTAGGCGCGCTCGCAGGCTTGTGTCGTCAAAGTCAGCGCCGTGCATTTTGCTGCCTTGCAAGAAAATCGGAATGAATCGCCTCCGGTCACGCCGCCCGCCGTGTTCAGAAGAACCGCATCAAGATCAGGTGGGATCGTTCTGGGGAACAGGCATTTAAAGGACCCAGACTGGCGAAATCTGTCCAGCACAGTTCTGTTGCCCAATTGCTTGGTGCTTAAGCTGACAGTGCCTGCAGCACGTGGCGGTACCGCGCTGTGCGTGGGCAATATGGCTACGACTTGTGTAATAGGGCACCTTTAGCGCGTCGTTTGGTGCCACCTGTTTCTCTATTGAAGTGTCGGAACACTAATCTGCAGTGTCGAAATCTGCTTATTTCCACATCGTGTGGCTAAATTTTAGACAGCAACGTCCGACTTAGATGAAAAAATATGCGCTTCTCGCCGATTTCCCAAATTGGGCTAAAGGTAAGTTGCCAACCTTGCTGCAATGCAGAAACCGTATGGGTGCCACCGCGGAAATGACCCGGGGGGTGTGTGACGGCTGCGCGAATTGGACCTCGAACACAACCGCCACACGGAACGCAACAACAGTTGCGGGGATCAGGTAGAAGAAGAGTGTGCCTTTGCGCAAGCTCTCTCTCCCGGCCCCGCCAGGAGGATTACATGAAATCGCTCAAATCCACGCTCGCCGGATCGGTTGTCTTTGCTGCCATAGCCACCGCTGCCTTGTCTGCCGAAGACACGATCAAGGTCGGAGTGTTGCATTCGCTGTCCGGCACGATGGCAATCTCGGAGACTACTCTGAAAGACACCATGCTGATGCTGATCGACCAGCAAAACGCCAAAGGTGGTCTTTTGGGCAAGCAGCTTGAGGCCGTTGTTGTGGATCCCGCATCGGATTGGCCGCTGTTCGCGGAAAAGGCGCGTGAGTTGCTGACCGTCCACGAGGTGGATGTGATCTTTGGTAACTGGACTTCGGTCAGCCGCAAATCAGTACTGCCAGTGATCGAAGAGCTAAACGGTCTACTGTTCTATCCGGTTCAGTATGAGGGCGAAGAAAGCTCTAAAAATGTCTTTTACACCGGTGCGGCCCCGAACCAGCAGGCGATCCCTGCGACTGATTATTTCCTGGAGGAACTGGGGGTTGAGAAATTCGCTCTGCTCGGCACGGACTATGTCTATCCCAGGACCACCAACAATATTTTGGAAAGCTACCTTAAGCAAAAGGGTATTTCGGACGCGGATATCTTCGTCAACTACACCCCCTTTGGCCATTCTGACTGGTCCAAGATAGTATCTGACGTCGTCGCACTGGGCGAAGATGGCAAAAAGGTTGGTGTGATCTCGACCATCAACGGAGACGCCAACATTGGTTTCTATAAAGAACTGGCCGCAGCTGGTGTTTCGGCAGATGACATTCCTGTCGTGGCCTTTTCGGTTGGTGAGGAAGAACTGTCCGGTCTCGATACCGCGAACCTCGTCGGTCACTTAGCGGCTTGGAACTATTTCCAGTCGGCGGATACTGATGTAAATGCCGAATTTGTCGAAACCTGGAAAGCCACCATGGGTGACGAACGGGTGACCAACGATCCTATGGAGGCGCATTTTATCGGCTTCAACATGTGGGTGAATGCCGCGACCGAAGCCGGCTCGACCGAAGTAGACGCTGTGCGCGCCGCCATGTACGGGCAGGAATTCCCGAACCTGACCGGAGGTACTGCTGTGATGTTGCCGAACCACCATCTGGCTAAGCCGGTTCTGATTGGTGAGATTCAGGAAGACGGCCAGTTCGACATCATCAGCGAAACGGACGTTGTGCCGGGCGATGCATGGACCGACTTCCTGCCTGAATCGGCAGTGCTGAAATCGGATTGGAAAGATCTCGGCTGCGGTATGTACAACACCGAGACCGAGAGCTGCGTTCAGACTTTGTCGAACTACTAAATCGTACGCAAGGTGGGTGTGATCGCCCGCCTTGCCCAAAGACACGCGGGTTTCACCACATGTTAAGACTATTCCTTGCGGGCCTGGCAATTCTCTTCGCCTGCCTGAACGCCAACGCGCAAGAGGGTGGCCTGCAGCCGATCTTGCAGGATCATCAGGAGATCATTGTCAAAAGTTCGCGCAAGACGATCAAACCGGCGATTGATGCGCTTGCCGCCAGTGGGCTGCCGCAAGCGCAGGCGATGCTTGAGACATGGGTCGCCAAAGACATGTGGATGCGCAAGTCTGACGGTCTGTTCTTTGCCGGAACAAAGGCCGAAGGGCGGTTGTACCAACTGACCGATTTCGACACGGGTGAAGTGGTCGGCACGTTTGAGAAATCAGACTTGAAGCAATTGAAACCCAACAGCGGTGTCCGCGCTATGATCGGGACAGCTCTGGTGCAGTTTCAGTTGACCGACCCGGATCGAAAGAAGCGCCTAGCCGCACTAAAGTCCATTCAACGTGATCCCGAGGGCGCACTGCTCGAACCTCTTCGTGCCTCGATCGAGGATGAGCCAGATGTGGATTTGAAGGCCCAGAAGCAACGGCTCGAACGGCTGCTGACGATTGGATATGACGAAGACGTTGCGGCCCGCGTGGCTGCAATTGAAGTAATGTCTAACGATCTGGGTGTCGACGTTCGCGCGGCACTGAACCCGTTAGTCGTGACCTCACGAAAGACCGCTGCGGACCTGCCATCGGATGTTAACGTCGCCATCATTCTGGAACCCGGTTCAGAGGCCTTGTCGCGGGATGACGCATACCACCTTTTGGTCGCGAGTGCCTTGGCTGCGCCCGTTGTATTGCCTGACGACATCCGCTTGGCTTTGGCTGCGAACATTGATGGTGGCCGCGTAGGGGGGGTCCCGGTCGCGCAACTGAACAACAATACTGCGCGCGCGCAAGCCTACAGCACTCTGGCCGAAGCCGGAATCGTGCCTGCGTTGGTAACTGAGGCGGATATCGACACCGCGCTGGGTGCGCATGTGTTCTTTGAGACTTATGCCGAGCCGTCCATCGAAGTAACCGCCGCTGCCGAAAAAGCGCTAAAGAAGATCGAACTGAAAGTTGGCCTAAACCAAACGTTCGACCTGACGTTGGACGCGGTCTCTCTGGCCTCGATTTATTTCCTAGCCGCAATTGGTTTGGCCATCACTTTCGGAGTGATGGGTGTAATCAACATGGCCCATGGCGAATTCATCATGATGGGCGCCTATACGGGCTATGTCGTTCAGCAGTACGTCCCCGACCATACGGTATCGATCATCGTTGCCATCCCAATGGCCTTCGCCGTCACGTTTGCCATGGGCGTCGCCATGGAGCGCCTGGTGATCCGTTGGCTTTATGCCCGCCCGTTGGAAACACTGCTGGCGACCTTTGGTTTCTCGATTGCCTTGCAGCAACTGGCAAAGAACATCTTTGGTACACAGGCCCGCCCTTTGACTGCTCCGGGTTGGCTGGACGGTGCCTGGGTGATGAACGATGTGGTTTCGATCAGCTATATCCGCATTGCGATCTTCGTGCTGGCGCTGATTTTTCTGGGGCTGTTCCTTTACATCATGAAACGGACAAGGCTGGGGCTTGAGATGCGCGCGGTCACGCAGAACCCGCGCATGGCCGGATCAATGGGTATCAACCCGGGGCGGGTGAATATGCTGACCTTCGGTCTCGGCTCCGGCATTGCTGGGATCGCGGGTGTGGCCATTGGCCTGTTCGCCAAAGTCACATCGGATCTGGGCAACGACTACATTGTGCAAAGTTTCATGACCGTGGTTGTCGGTGGTGTCGGCAACATCTGGGGCGCGCTGGCAGGCGCGGGGATGATCGGGTTCCTGCAAAAAGGGATCGAGTGGATGAACCCGTCGAATACCCTCGCGGCGCAAACCTACATGATCATCTTCATCATCATTTTCATCCAATTTCGACCGCGAGGCATTATTGCCCTCAAAGGTCGCGCGGCGGGGGATTGAGTTATGGAACGTAGTTTTGTTGCTAAGAACCCATCTGTGCTGGTCTTTCTGACCATCCTGTCGCTGCTTACGCTGGGTGTAACTGTTCTGTCCGAAGGGTTCGGGATCGGTGTGATCTCAACCAGTTTCGTCAAAACGCTGGGCAAGACCCTGTGCCTGTGTTTGATCGCTGTCGCGATGGACCTGGTTTGGGGATTCACCGGCATTCTATCACTAGGCCATTTCGCTTTCTTCGGGCTCGGTGGCTATATGATCGGCATGTGGCTGATGTACGAACGCACTCGGCTGATCGTGGTCGAGTCATTGTCACAAGCCGACATCCCGCCAACGACTGCCGAAGTTGTGGACGCCATCGGCACTCAGATTTTCGGCGTAGTTGGATCATCCGAATTCCCGCTGATCTGGGCGTTTTCGCACAGCTTGACGCTGCAGTTGATACTGGTCGTTGTGGTGCCTGGCCTGCTGGCACTGATTTTTGGCTGGCTGGCCTTCCGCAGTCGAGTAACGGGCGTCTATCTGTCGATCCTGACGCAAGCAATGACGCTGGCTCTGGCTTTGTATCTGTTTCAGAACGACAGCGGGCTGCGCGGCAACAATGGCTTGTCCGGCTTGCAGAACCTGCCCGGTGTCACTGTCTCTCAAGACGTTGTTTCGCTCTGGTTCCTATGGGCTTCGGCTTTGGCGTTGGGACTGGGTTACATGCTTGCGGCATGGATCGTGTCGGGCAAGTTCGGCTCAGTCCTGCGTGGCATTCGAGACAACGAGGCGCGGGTTCGGTTCCTCGGCTATTCGGTCGAAGCCTACAAGTTGGCTGTCTTCACCCTGACGGCTTGCATCGCCGCAATCGCGGGTGCGCTGTATTATCCGCAGGCCGGCATTATCAACCCCGAGGAGATGGCCCCCATCGCCTCAGTCTATCTGGCCGTCTGGGTCGCCATCGGCGGGCGGGGCCGCTTGTACGGCGCGGTCATCGGCGCGGCTTTTGTCAGCCTGCTGAGCACCTGGTTCACTGGCGGGCAGGCCCCGGATATTCCGCTTGGCTTTTACACGATCAAATGGGTCGACTGGTGGCAAGTGCTGCTGGGTGTTTCGTTTGTGCTGGTCACGCTGTTTGCTCCGCAAGGTATCGGAGGTTTGTTCGACTTGTATACCAACCAGCGTCATCCCGATCGGCATGGTGCCAATCTGGGACCCGATGAAGGCGCTTTGCGTGAGAAAGAGGCTAGCCTATGAGCACCTTGTTAGAGGTAAGTGGCGTATCGGTTACCTTCGACGGGTTCCGCGCCATCAACAACCTGTCCTTCCAGATTGGTGACGCAGAACTACGCTCCGTGATTGGCCCGAATGGTGCCGGCAAGACTACGTTTATGGACATCATCACCGGCAAGACCCGACCAGATGAGGGGCGGGTCATATGGGGTGAAAAGTCCGTATCTTTGTTGGATATGACCGAGGCAAAAATCGCGCAGGCGGGAATCGGGCGGAAGTTTCAGAAGCCTACGGTTTTTGAGGATCAGTCCGTGCGCGATAATCTACTAATGGCGCTAAAGAAAAATCGTGGCTGGGTTGGTGTGCTGCTTTACCGTCCGTCCAAAAGTGATTTGCAGAAGGTCGAGGACCTGGCCACCGAAATTGGGCTGTATAAGGAACTGAGCCGGAAGTCAGGTGAACTGAGCCACGGGCAGAAGCAATGGTTGGAAATCGGCATGCTGCTTGCGCAGGACCCACGTCTGCTGTTGGTTGACGAACCCGCCGCAGGCATGACTCCGCAAGAGCGCGAACATACCACAGACTTGCTAGTTCAAGCTGCAAAGAGCTGCGCGGTTGTGGTCGTTGAACATGACATGGAATTTGTCAGGCGCCTGAAATGCAAAGTCACGGTTTTGCATGAAGGATCCGTGTTAGCCGAGGGCAGCCTTGATCACGTGACATCAAATCAGGACGTCATCGACGTCTATCTGGGGCGCTAGAAAATGTTGAAGCTGACCGATCTGACTTTGCACTATGGGCACTCGCAAATCCTAAATGGGATTTCCATGGAAGCTTTACAGGGTGAAGTAACGTGCGTCATGGGGACCAACGGTGTCGGAAAAACCAGCCTGATGAAGGCAATCTCAGGGGCGCATCCCCGTTCCGGTGGCGAACTGGAGCTTGACGGAAAGCAAATGGGTATTTTGCCTGCTCATCAGATGGCCTGGAAAGGTGTGGCATATGTCCCCCAAGGCCGCGAAATTTTCCCGTTGCTCACGGTTCGAGAAAATCTGGAAACAGGCTTCTCCTGTCTGCCTGCCAGCGAACACTTCGTCCCAGATGATATTTTTGACATGTTCCCGGTCCTCAAAAAAATGCAGAACCGGCGCGGGGGCGACCTTTCTGGCGGGCAGCAGCAACAGTTGGCCATCGCACGTGCACTGATCACAAGACCGCGCCTGCTGCTGCTGGATGAGCCAACCGAAGGTATTCAGCCGAACATAATCCAACAGATTGGCGAAGTGATCCGGCACCTCAGAAAGACGAGCGGAATGGCAATCGTCTTAGTCGAGCAGTATTTCGACTTCGCATATGATCTTGCTGACAGGTTTGTTGTGTTGCGACGTGGAGAAATCTTGGTCAAAGGCTCACGAGATGACCTGACGCGTGATCAAGTGTTGCAGGCCGTAACAGTTTAGCACTGCTCGGTGTAGTTGGCTTCGAATTAGATTCATGAAGCCCAAATCACGTTCTGCACTGAAGCTGGGGACATGGTTTGATCCTCCCAATACGTTCAAAAATGAAATGCTTAGTTTTGAGATACTGTCGTTCGATGCCTCTTGTCTTGATGGGTGTGTACTATCAGACAGATCAACTGGCTTCGTGTACTACTGACGTTCAAATTGGGCATTGTCAGAGGAACCCGGCTTGAGGCGGGCAGGGGGTTCAGTAGCTACGTGGGATGACAAAACCCAATCCATTTCGCTACTTCAAAACCAGCCCAGAGATCATTCGCCTACCCGCCCCCAAGAGGACGTTTGACAAATACGCGCATACGTTTTCGTTAAGACCGAAGCAAAAACGCGTGAGGGTAGCGCGCTTAGGTTCGCCTGCGAAGTTTAATCTACTTGCAGATCGGCAATTCAAGTGGCGGTTGTTTGGGCAAGGAAGCTCTCCAACTGTTTATGATCGGTTGGAGGCT
>NZ_OMPH01000008.1:0-37306 GCF_900312795.1 Ruegeria sp. AU67 | reverse complement strand
GAAAGACAGGTTCGCAAGTGTTGAAGCAGTATTTGCAGCCGCAATAGACCGAGGTGAGATTGCCGCGGATGTTCCGGTTGACCAACTCATAGAACTAGCAGTCGCCGCACCTTATTTCCGCAAACTCTTACGTCATGAGGCACTGGATGAAGATTGGTTGGATCAACATGTTGATCTGCTTTGCAGTATCGCGAAAACCAATTCGGGGCAGTGACCATCGCCTGATTTTGCAATCAAAGCGACCAAGAAGCATAATAATTTCCAAAATTTCATTGGGGCAATGTTCGCTGCGTGACATCAGCACCAACCGGACAGATTTTGGGGTTTGAGCAACGGAGGATTTCTGTGGCCTTCTCAGGCGCATTGGCGGTCGCGAACGCGCTGGAGACAGACCCGTCGCACTTGTCTTAGTTTATTCACCTGGAGGCTTGGCGGAGATGTCAATCGTAGCAGTGACCGTGGTCGCGCTGTTGCGTTCGTCGGTGAGCATCATATTTTCAGAGTTTTGGCAGCGCTTGTTCTCATGGCGGCTTTCACCAAGCCTTCCCGACTTAGTAAGTAAAAATGACTGAAAATGAATGATGACGACACGGTAAATTAATATGTTTGCAATCTAGCAATAGTGAAAGTTCAATTCGCATTGCGATGTTTAAGAGAGGTTTATGAGTTTGCCATCAGCGTCTCTTTGGGTTGGCGAAATCCAGGTTTCAGCAGATACCACGTCCGAGAAATCGAGCCGCGTGAGTCGGCCTGATGAATTTTGGCCTTATCTGCCACGCAGAGTTGGTCCTTCGTAATTGCTGTTAGTCAGCTAACGTTAGGTTGGGAGAACGATATGGAATTACCAACACTGACGTACGAAATGATTGCCGTACTGAGTCTATTGTCTTTTACGGTCTTACTTTTTGTTACCGAAATAATACGGATCGATGTCGCAGCGATTCTTGTAATGGTACTGCTTGGCGCACTGAGCTATCTACCGGGGCTAGGTAATTTAGCCGATGTATCCAAGCTCTTTGAAGGTTTTTCCTCGAACGCTGTGATGTCCATCATCGCAGTTATGGTAATTGGGGCTGGGCTTGATAAGACTGGACTTATGTCAAAGGTTGCGGCCTTGATCCTCAAGAGTGGTGGCACGACAGAGGCCCGGATAATCCCCATAATTTCAACGACGGTTGGTGTCATCAGCTCCTTCATGCAGAACGTAGGAGCTGCTGCGCTTTTTCTGCCTGTTGTTAGCCGCATTTCAGCACGTACGGAAATCCCGATGAGTAGGTTGCTGATGCCCATGGGGTTTTGCGCGATACTGGGTGGTACTATCACATTAGTCGGGTCGTCGCCCCTCATACTGTTGAATGACCTGATTGTTTCGGCAAACTCATCCCTTCCTGCTGACCAACAAATGGAGACATTTGGGTTATTTTCAGTCACGCCTATCGGTGTGATGCTGGTGCTAACAGGGGTGCTTTACTTTGTGCTCTTTGGTCGTTGGGTCCTGCCAGCGCAGCGAGAGCGTGGAGAAGACGCAAGCTCAGCTCGGTCCATGCAGACCTATGTCGAAAACACGTATGGGCTTAGGGCCGATATGTTCGAGATACGTGTTCCTGAAAGCTCAATCATCATCGGGCAAACGCTCGCGGATCTAATGGTCGCTCATAACATGTACATTCTTGGCACATCTTACCGCGGCCACAAGGTCATCGCGCCGATGGCTGATACTAAGATCGAAGCCCCGGCGAGGCTCGCGGTGCTTGGCCTGCGTCGGGTGGTTGAGCAACAGTTCGCTGAGCCTTACGGCTTAGATATTCTACCCCAACTAGATGTCTTTGCAGATGACTTCGCCGCGACCCAATCGGGGGTGGCAGAGGTTGTTATTCCACCCGGTTCTTCAGTGATCGGCCAGACTCCGATTGATTTGCGCCTTCGTCAGACACACGGGCTGTCTTTGTTGGCTATTCAGCGTGGCGAAGAAACACTGAGCCACGTTGAAACCGAGGATCATTCAGCCACGCATATCGGGCAAGTTCCTTTGCAAGTCGGCGACACTTGCGTGGTGCACGTCCAGTGGGATCGTCTGACACGACTGAAGTCGGACAGGGATTTTGTGGTCGTAACTTCTGACTTTCCCCAGGAAGAGTTACGGCCACACAAGGTCGGATGGGCGCTCGCGTTCTTCCTATTAGCATTGAGCTTAATTCTATTAACTGATCTTCGATTGTCGTTGTGCCTATTAATCGGCGCTGTTGGCATGGTTTTGAGCCGAGTGTTGTCGATTGATGAAGCCTACGAGTCGATAAGTTGGAGTACAGTTTTTCTGCTCGCTTCGCTGATCCCGTTGGGCCAGGCAGTCCAGAACACCGGCACTGCGGATTGGATTGCAGCGCATGTGTTGGCCCTCCTGAAGGGTTGGCCGATCTGGTCGTTGCAAGCAGGAATAGCCGTTTTGGCGACGGCATTCACGCTGGTCATGTCCAATGTAGGCGCAACTGTTTTGCTGGTGCCGCTAGCAGTTTCTATTGCCGTATCGGCGGGTGGCAACCCGGCCGTATTTGCTCTCACCGTGGCAATTTCGACGTCCAACTCATTTTTGATCCCAACACACCAGGTGAACGCTTTGATCATGGGCCCGGCAGGCTACCGGGTGGTCGATTTCGTTCGCTCGGGCGGAATCATGACTCTACTTTTCTTAGTTGTCTCAATGACCGGACTTGCACTTTTCTTCTGAGCCGCTTCTCGGCGATCTGCACTGAAGAACTCATAAGATAAGGTTTTTGAGACCAAACTTTTTTGTTGGAACAGCAGATTCAAGACGTCTGCAAAAAGGGTCTTCGCTGCGAGCGAGCGAAGCAATGTGTCGAACTCATACAAACCTGAAGTCGGTATACGCTGGAATCGCAGAAGCGATTTAGTGTCTTCCCCTGCGGCCTCAATTCACACCAAATTTGCGACGCAAATGCTCAGCTAAGGCCGTTATGCGACGTGGTTGGGCTCGGCTAGGCGGAAACATCATTTGCAAAGGTTTCGGCGGTGGGAGGAAGTCGCGCAAGACAGAAACAAGTCTGCCAGATCGAACATCGTCGGCTACATCCAACTCGGACTTCAATACGATCCCATGGCCTGCAATCGCCCAATCGCGGATCAGTGAACCATCGTTGACTATTCGATTTCCCTTTACCGATACGCGCTGGGCATTTGGTCCTGATCCAAACTCCCAAACGTTGTCGATCACGTCGCCAAACCTCATGACCAAGCAGTTGTGGTTTAACAGATCTTCTGGTTTTTCGGGCGTTCCGAAAGAGGCCAGGTAACTTGGGGACGCACATACGAAACGTTGGTAGCCTCCCAAATTTCGCAACCTGAGCGAGCTGTCTGTGATGTTGCCGAAGCGAACGGCGAGGTCGAAACCCTGGCCCACAAGGTCGACATAGCCGTCCGAGAGGGACAGTTCGATTGAGACAGCAGGGTTCTCTTCGGTGAATTCGGCAATAACCTCGGAAACAAAGCTACGTCCCAAGTCAATGGGCGCGCTTATGCGAATTGGGCCAGACAGAGTTTCGGCGCCGCGCCGAACAAGTGTATCCAGGTCCGCAACCTCACTGAGTATGTTTCTTGCTCCGTCAGCTAGTGTCCGGCCTTCTTCGGTCAGGCTAATGGAACGGGTGGTGCGGTTGAACAAAACCACTCCGTAATGTGCCTCCAGAGCAGCGAGCCGCTCGGACACTGTCGTGCTCGACATCCCTTTCTCGCGCGCCGCGGCCACAAGACTGCCTTTCTCGGCTATGGTTAGAAACAAGCGAAGATTGTCAAAATGCATTAAACGGAATTTCCGGATTATATGTTCGATTATTTCCCGTTTATCCCGAAAAGACTGCGGCGTAAATCTAACGCATCGCGCAAATACACAAGGGACCTATTCTAATGGCCAAGCTGACCATTGTCGCCAACATCAAAGCCAACCCCGGCAAGATCGACCTCGTTAAGGCCGAGCTGATCAAGCTCATCGACATAACCCGTGCCGAAGAAGGTTGCATTAACTATGACCTGCACCAGGACAACGACAACCCGGCTCATTTCGTGTTCTACGAAAACTGGCAAAGCCGAGAGCTTTGGCAAAGCCACATGGGTGCTCAGCACCTTGCGGCTTACCTGGAGGCGACAGAGGGCGCCGTTGCAGAGTTCACGTTGAATGAGATGACAGTCATCGGTTGATACAGAACCGGACAAAGGAGCACGTTATGAAAGCCGTGGGATACCGTGAGGCAGGGTCGATTGATCGGGCGGATGCCTTAATCGACTTCGATACCGACAGACCGACGCCGAAGGGGCACGACTTGTTGGTCAAGGTGCAGGCCGTGTCAGTGAACCCAGTCGATACGAAAATTCGTCAAAAACGAGCTCCTGCAGGTGCAGCACCGGATATTCTGGGGTGGGACGCAGTAGGGATCGTCGAAGCAGTTGGCGAAACGGTTGAGACTTTCAGTCCGGGAGATACAGTTTGGTATGCCGGGGCGATAAACAGATTGGGAACCAATGCTGAGTTTCATCTGGTTGATGAACGTATTGTCGGAGCCGCGCCAAAATCCATACCTGCAAAAGCAGCTGCGGCGATGCCGCTAACGACGCTTACTGCCTTTGAGATGCTGTTCGACCGCTTGCGAGTCCAAGATGCCGTTCCCGGTGGGACAAAAACGTTGCTGGTTATAGGTGGCGCAGGCGGTGTCGGATCAATCACCATTCAATTGGCACGGGCTCTCACTGAATTGACAGTGATAGCGACAGCGTCCCGACCCGAGACACAAGACTGGGTTCGAGAGCTGGGCGCACACCATGTCATCAACCATGCGGAACCTTTTGGCGCACAACTCGGGGCTCTCGGTATCGAAAGCGTGGATTTCATCTATTCAACGAACCATTCCCAGCTTTATGCGTCTCAAGCCGGAGAGGTGATGACACCTCAAGGTCGCTTTGGGTTGATCGATGATCCTGAGACCTTTGACATCGCGCCATTCAAACCCAAATCGATCTCATTGCATTGGGAGTTCATGTACACTCGGTCGCTTTTTGGGACTGGAGATATGAACCGTCAAAGCGAAATCCTGAATCAGGTCGCCGGGTTGATAGACGATGGAAAGATCAGATCCACAGCAACCGATACACTTGGTACAATCAATGCTGCAAACTTAATGAAAGCGCATGCTATCCTTGAAAGTGGCAAGGCCAAAGGAAAGCTCGTGCTTGAGGGTTTTTAGATGAGAATTGAGCGGCTAGATCATGTGAATATCGTAACAACTAAGTTGTCTGAAATGGCTACTTGGTATGAAGAGGTCCTGGGTTTGAAACTCGGGGCCCGCCCTGATTTTCCGTTTCCCGGAGCTTGGTTGTATGCGGGTGATCACGCCGTGGTTCACCTTGTGGGTCACGAAGGCACGCCAAACGTTGGCTCCGAAGTGAAGCTAAAGCTCGAGCATTTTGCGCTCTCAGCCACTGGTTTGAGCGCATTCGAAGAAAAACTGACCTCATGTCAGATCCAGTATCGAAAAACTGACGTCCCGGGGGCTCGAATGGTCCAAATTCACGTGGCGGATCCTGATGGGAATCATATTCATATTGACTTCGAAGAATCCGAGTAAGCGGCTAACCCGTGAAATAGATGGAACGCAAAATCAAGCTCGTAACTTCTTGTCGATTAGGGATTGAGATCCTTGCCGGGTTGCTTCCTAGAACTACGCGGGTCAACATTTTCGGGAGGTGCATACGTCGACTTGGAGATCAGCATGCCGGACCTCGAAACAAACAAGAAAAACGTCATCGCTTTCTGCGAAATGATGTTCAACGAGTGTCGACCTGCCGAGGCCATAGCGACCTTTGTTGGTTAAACCTATACGCAGCACAACCCGCATGTTGGCGACGGCAAGCAAGCCTTTGTCGAGTATTTTGAGCGCATGGCTGCCGAATACCCGGGAAAGCGCGTGGACATCGAACGCGCGTTTGCTGAAGACGACCACGTTATTCTGCATTGCCACCAAATCTGGCCCGATGGTCTCGAGTACGCAGGGATTGATATATTTCGCCTGGATGCTGAAGGTAAGGTTGTCGAGCACTGGGATGTTCTTCAGGAAATTCCAGCAAACAGCGAGAATGACAATGGCATGTTTTAACTTAACCGTTCTGACTACGGTGCATGGAACTTTGAAGACTCCTGTCGGCTGAACCACGATAGTCAAAGGGCGTAAGTCTGATCCAAGAATCCCGCCGAAGCGTATCTATCAAGAACCTTTTAGAAAGGAGATAAATATGCTCTCGAAGAGTATTCTTGCCGCGACCCTTGGATTGTTTGCAGCTACTTCGCCTCAAGCTGGTGTACAAATTCGGTTCATAGAGGGCGCACCCAAGGACCGTTTTGTTCTGACAAATTTCGGAGCGTGCGAAGTAGATGCCTCGACTCTCAAAATCGACTTGTCGCAATCTGCCGGACGATTGATCTTCGACGTTACCGAAAAAGGTGCGGGCGTAGAGGTCTTTCAACCTCTCGAATTCGTAGAGGGTGCGGATGCTCTGCGGCAAATTCCAGCGGTCGTGGACGGGCAAGATTCAATTGAACTTGAGATCGCCTCCCTTCCAGCCGGGGACAAACTCGCCTTTACCATCGATGTAGACGACACCATCGGGCAACGCGAAATCACCGTAACAGGGTCGGAGATCGAAGGCGCTACGGTGTCTTACACTGATGAGGGAGAGACCAGTACTAGGACCTTCTCTTCCGAAGCGGTCGTCAACGTCACGACCAAAGACTGCTGAAAGCAGTCCCGAAATGTCGAACTTGTTGATCCGCATAGCATTTCTTGCGCTCATGTTGGGAGGCGGCATCCTGATCGGGACACTGACTGCACCTGGCGAATGGTATGCTCAGCTTTCTAAACCTGCTTTCAATCCACCAAATTGGATATTTGGCCCGGTTTGGACGGTGCTTTATGTGTTGATCGCCATGGCGGGTTGGCGCCAGTGCGAAACAGACCGAAGCTCGGCTGCGATGAAGCTGTGGTGGGCGCAGATGGGTCTGAACTTTTTGTGGTCCCCAACCTTTTTCGTACTGCAACAGCCGTGGTTTGCGTTTGTGGTCATTGTAGCATTGCTGGCTGTCATCGTCGTGTTCATCGCTGAAGTCAGGCACACTGATCGAGTCTCTGCACTGGCCTTCCTGCCGTATTTAGCATGGGTCGCATTTGCCACGGCACTTAACCTTTCCATTGCGATACTGAACTGAGAAGGAACAATATGCGTGGCAACTTCGTTGGGCTTGTTTCAGGTCTATTTATCATCGGATCTACAATGGCACAGGCTGATGGAAATCTTACAGAGGACTTCTCCGAGTCTCCGGAGACGCGTTGGGAGTACGTTGCGGACACTGTCATGGGAGGGGTCTCATCAGGGCAGGTGCAGTTTCGTTCGGATGGTGATGTTGCATTCGCGAGGCTGACCGGATCCGTCAGTACAGAAAACAACGGTGGATTCATCCAATTCAGACGCAAGTTGCCTGATCGGCCAGATGCGAGTGTATCGGGCGTCAGGCTGTTGGTACGGGGGAATGGCGAGCAATACTTCGTCCACCTCAGGACACGTGGCACGGTGCTTCCGTGGCAATACTATCAGGCCGAGTTCGCAAATTCTGACAAATGGACCGAAGTCTCTTTACCTCTGTCAGGCTTCAAGGCTTCAGGTGCCATGTTGCGCGCTATTCCCGTTGCTGACGAAATCACCTCAGTTGGGGTCGTGGCGTACGGTCGCGATCACGAGGCCCGTGTAGATGTCAGCGAGATTGGTTTCTACTGAAGGTCTCCCTAGAGAGGGCCGCTATCTTCAAATAGGTCTGCTTGACACCGTTTGAGATCGAATTCTCCCAATACCTAAATGCGTTGTGCTGTTTCTTCATTCTAGATGCTGAACCTGTCTTTTCGGAGCGAACATTAAGAGTGTGCTGCTTTCTGAAGAGACAACTCGGCTGGCAGTCTTAAGTTAAAAATACTTAATCAAAGCAAAGTACTTTCGGCAAAAAACAACTCCCACATGACACTTATCAAAAGGAGTGAGTATCATGAAGAGGATTGCAGCTTTGGGCCTTGTTGCCCTGACCCTACCATTTGTTGGAACTGGTGCGTTTGCGGAGTGCTACTTTGGGAACGATGCTGTAACCGGGGCGGAGACGATCATCTGTGAGACAAAGAGTGGCTTTTCCAGCTGGGGCACAATGATCGCTGAAGCTTGAGCGCTTCGGGGCACAACACCAGGCTTTCTGTGAGTTAGGGTAAATCAGATCGAACTCTGCAATTGGTAGCACCAAAGCCGAGGAACACGCAGCGCCGAGAGTAGTGACACAACAGACTCTTCGGTAGTTGTTGCACGACGCGGAACCTCGGGTTTCGCTGCGATTCAAGAAGCTGCTCCAGTTCTTCACCTTGGTTTGCATCGCCGGAAATTTTAAACTCACGCAACATTGCGCCAATTCTTGGCGTTCTCCGGCTCTCTGGCCACGCATTGTGATGGCCTCTGTTGTCAGGAGTTCTATTGTTCTTTGTATTGACCCGTCACGACACCGCCCCACCTTTCTAACTCAGTTTTAGGAGCATCCTGAGTGTTTGTGAGGACCACCGCCTTATTCACTTTTGCTGTGTCTATCCCGGCCATGGCACTGCAGCTTCGCGAAACAGGGCGTTATGAGCTCAATCAACCCGCAAGTCTTCCCCCGGGGTCGAGATTGCATAATGTTCTAAGAATTTGGCTTCACATTCTGGCTAACACCAGTTTTTGTCTAGTCCCGTTCGCTGTCCAAAGCTTCGCGTATGAGCGTCAGATTCGGCAGAGAATTGTGAAATGGACTTGCCCCGAGTTCGGACAAAATTGGCGCCAGAGATTCCGACATCCGCTCCATACAAGTTTTCAGGAACTCTGCGCCTTGCGGCGTTGACCGGGCAATTTTCGAACGCTTGTCCTTTGGGTTGGTCTCAAGAGTGATCAAGTTATGATTTTCAAGGCTGGCGAGCATATGCGTCATCGAAGTCTTGGGCACCTGAAACGCGTTTGAGAGTTGCAGTGGGGTTTCACCTTCGGGCCGCCGTACCAGATGGCCCAAAATTCCAAATTGAGTCGCCGTCATTCGACCAGGTAAGAACGCTTCAAGCTTGGTCGAGATCAACTGATTGATGATCCCGACCTCGGTGAAGAACCGGTAGACTTCGTTGGTCTCATCTTCAGGCTTCATTCAGAATTCGTGTCTCCAGCGGCCAGCGCGGTGTGGCGATTGGCTCGGGTCCATGCCCCAACCGCGCCCGTTGCCGCCAGTATTGTGCCTCCGCCTAGAATCTTGAGAAAACGTCTTCGGTTTGGCATGTTGACTCTCCGGTAGTGCGATATCGGACTAATTTAATACGAATTCGTACTACATCAACCCCAATCGATGCAGTGATTGGCTGAGTGATTTGAAAAAAGAAAATCAGAACAGCCGGACGCAACCGTGGACTGCCGTGGGAGACAAGTATTCGGAGCGCCTTTAACGCCGAGAACAAGCAGTTATTTTAGCTGATTAACGATTGGATACGAGAAGATCAGAGGCTGTTGAGCCGATGCTTTTCGAGTATCCCGCAAAGCATAGCCTGTGCTTGCAGCCTGTGTTCTCGATGGCGTTCACGGGCGACATCCGGTCGACCTTCACTAATCGCTTGGAAAACGACTCGGTGATCTTCATTGGACTTGACGGGTAGGGGCCTGATGAACAACGTCGTTGCGCGCGCGCGACGTACCTGGTCGCTCATCATGGCGACAATCGCTTCGAGACGTTTGTTGCCGCCCAGCCGAACGAGCTCCTGGTGAAACAACTCGTCGGCCTCGGCCCAGGCTTCTAGGTCTTCGGCTTCGATGGCTTGGTCCATCTTTGTAATTGATCCGGCAAGTACCGCCAGTTCATCATCTGAATAACCCGCTTCGGCAGCGCGCTGTGCTGCGAGACTCTCGAGTTCCGTTAGGATGTCATAGATTTCGCGCATATCGTCCGACGAAACGGGCAGTATTCGCACACCTTTGCGGGGCCGCATTGCAAGCAACCCCTTACTTTCCAACATCAGCGCAGCTTCCCGTATCGGGGTGCGGGACATGCCAAGAGTCTCGGCGAGTTCCGATTCCAGATGGTCGGTTCCGGCCGCAAGTTCGCCGGACAGGATCATTTGTCGCAAATCCCTAACAGCGCGTTGCGTATTGGAAAGAGTTTTTGCGTCCTGATCCTTCACGGTGTCTCCAGGTTGATCTTTCGTCCCTCCGCGGCCGAGAGATAGATGTTCTCTTCGATGCGGATCACGTCCAAATAGTCTCGAGCCGTGTTCTCCAACGGCGTGCCTCTTAGAAGGCCTGAAACGACGTGACTTTGCAAGGTGTGGACGCAGTCGCCTCCAAACCCATCGTGATCGCTTGGAGGTAGAACCTGCTGCCGCTCCATTTTTCCAAAACCGCGGAGTTCTACTGAACCGTCGCCGTTAAGAACCAGTGATCCTTCCGTTCCTTCGATGAGCGCTTCGCCCATGGTTTGACGCAGGTTTTCGGCATTGTGGTCAAGGCATCTGTTGCCATCGAACAGAGCTTTCAAACCGTTGGGGTGATCAAACAGGATGAAACCTGCGTCCTCGCCCGCGATAACAGGGTTAACTTGGCGCAAGTCCGCATAAACTGCGCTGGGCGCATCGAATAGAAACCGGAATGTGTCTACCCAGTGAACCGCTGTTTCGTGAACAAGGAAACGTTGCATGTCCTGAAAGTACGGCTGCCGGTCTAGGTAGGCGCGTGGTCCCTGTCCGTCACCGGGCCGAAGCCGGAAAGTAGCTTGGAGAGGTGTACCAATTCGACCCTCGGTCATCGCCTCTTTGATTGCGCGATACCAAGGCTGGAAGCGGAAGTTCTCGTGTACAACAATAGTTGCCCCAACCGCTTCAGCCTCTGAAACAATCTTCTCAGCTTCATCCAGAGACAAGCAAAATGGCTTTTGGCAGATCAGCCACTTGATACCAGAGCGCAGTGCCGTTCGGATTGCCTCGGCCTGCGCCACAGGCGGCAGGATGATATCCACGAGATCCGGTTCTACCGCCTCCAGCATTTTTGACAGATCATCGTAAGCGGCCAGTCCTGTTTTTTTTGCCTTGTTGATATCACGGTTGCAGGATGCAATCGGAACCGCTCCGGGCATTCGGGACCAGCTTTCGTAGTGGAACATGCTGAAATACCCCGCACCCACACACGCGACCCTGATGGCTTGTTGAGTGTTCATGCCCTCATTGCTTCCAATACCGATGCCGCGGCACCCTGCGTTCCGGCCGTTCCACCTAGGTCACGGGTCAGGTTCTGTCCGTGCGCCGTCACCTTTTCCACGGCTTCACGCAATCGTTCGCCGTCGCTGGACAGGTCTGGATGATCATGGGTCAACCCCAACCATTCAAGCATCATTGCTGCGGACAGGATCATCGCCAAGGGGTTGGCAATACCCTGTCCCGCAATGTCCGGAGCGGAACCATGGCAGGGTTGGAATACAGCGTGATTCAACCCGATATCCGCTGACGGAGCCAGTCCAAGACCACCCATGAGACCCGCACCAAGGTCTGAGAGGATGTCTCCAAACATGTTCTCAGTGACCAAAACGTCAAATTCCCAAGGCTTTTGAACCATCCACAGAGCGGTGGCATCAACATAAGCATGGTCTGCCTGTAATTCGGGATGGTGGGCGGCTTCTGCATCAAACATCGATCTGAAGAACGCAAAGGCGCGGAATACATTGGCTTTGTCGACACATGTGACTCGACCCCGACCGCGCCCGGTTCTTTTGCGGTTCTGGGCGAGTTCAAACGTGAAACGGAACAGTTTTTCGGACACCTCACGAGTGATCAGCAGAGTTTCACGTGCTTCGTGTTCGGTAACTTCGCCAGCGCCTTGGGTGAAGAACAGTCCTTCTGTGCTTTCGCGTATCAAGACAAAGTCGATCTCTTGTCCGGCGGGCAGCGCCAAGGGGGTCATTTGTCCGCTGCTTACCTTTACTGGCCGCACACCAGCAAAAAGTCCCAGTTGCTTTCGCAGATCAATCTGCGGTGAAATCTCGGTTCCGTCAGGGTAACGAACATCCGGCAAGCCCATTGCAGACAGCAGAATTGCGTCAGCATTGCGTGCAGTTTCGAGTGATCCAGTCGGAAACGATTCTCCTGTTTTGGCGTAGTGGCCTGCGCCTGCCGGCGCGTCTGTAAACGCCAGCTCGTAGCTGGGACTGTTGCCCGAGAGCTGGCGCAGGATTTCAAGCGTAGGGGCCATAATTTCCGGGCCGATCCCGTCCCCGTGGAACACCGCAACATCGTACATTTTTTTCATCTTGGCCCGTTTCCTTCCCGTTTCGCATTCATAGCGCGATAGCAGCTTCCACTACAGTACGTTGACAATGCATTCTTTAATGTATACGCAAATAAATGCAATAATAAACGCAAAGATGTTTGGGAGGACTTGGAAATGAAACTAAAGCTAGGGCGGTTGGCGGCCGCAGCCGTGATGGCGACCGGGATTACAGGGGCAGCTGCTGCGCAGGATTATCCCTATCGTGATATCACCACAGCTGTGGTCTGGGGGGCCGGAGGAGGTACGGATACGATCAACCGGATGATCATGGCCGAGATGGAAAAACACCTTCCGGTCTCGATCAATGTGATCAATCAAACAGGTGGTGTCGCAGGCTCCAATGGTATGGTTTACGTCATGAACCAACCAGACGATGGCTATACATTGGTTGGTTTGTCAGAGTCGAACGTCACCGCTGCTGTGCAGGGTGGTTGGGATAAGAAATTTGATTTTTGGTATCCGTTCATTGTTGGCGGATCACCGGATCTGATCTCGGTCCCGGCGGACAGCCCTTACAATACGCTGGAAGAACTGGTCGACGCTGCGAAAGCCGCTACTGGCACTATTCCCGCGGCGGCTTCCGGCGCAGGTTCAATCCACCACTTGAACCTTCTGGCCATCGAAAAAGGGTCCGGCGCAGAATTCAAGTTTGTTCCCTACAAAGGCTCGGCGCCAGGTCAGGAAGCAGCGATAGCGGGTGAAGTTGCGTTGGTTGTGACCTCACTGGCTGAACAAGCTCCGCTGATCGAAGGCGGTCAGTTGAAGCCGCTCGCGATGCTGACGCCCGAAGATGCGCAGATTGCAGGGGCAACAGTGCCTTCTGCCTTTGGCATCTATGACGGTCTTGATCAGTATTTGCCGCTCAAACAGGCCATCGGGTTTGCAGTTCACAGTTCAGCCGGGGACGATGTAAAGGCCGCGCTTGGTGATGCCTTCGAGCAAGCTATTGCCTCCGACACCGTCGCCGAATGGGCCTCTGCAAACAACTATGATGTCGGTGGTCAACACGGTGAAGAAGCTCAAGAACTGTTTGCGAACCTCGAGGCTACTTTTGCCTACACCTTGCAGGACCTTGGCGCTGCCACAGTGGATCCGGCCTCGCTGGGTATCGAGCAGCCCTAATCCGATCAATTTTGAAGGGGCGCGCTTGATCGCGCCCTTTCCCTCAGGAGGCAGGCAATGGACAAACCTGACGAAACACTGGTCATGCGGTCGCGCGACTTTTGGGCAGCAATTGTTCTTATAACAGTGTCCGTCTTTTTTCTTTGGAAGACATCGGACATTCCACTTTGGGGCGAAAACCGCGCAGGTGTAAGTGGATCGGATTGGTACAACTCGGCTGCAATTGTACCGCTGTTCATCTTCGGTGGATTGCTTAGCTTGTCCTTCGTTTTGCTGGCTATTTCAATCCGCTCAGGTGGGGCCCAAAACGCGCTCAGTGCTTTGGGCATCGGATGGGATAAGTCGGAAGCCTATCGAGCTTCTACAATAGGCCTGATCCTTCTTGCATATGTCGTCGGACTGGTTCCCAGAGTGGACTTCATTCTGTGTTCTGGGTTGCTGATTACAGCTCTGACTTACGGCTACTA
Organism: Ruegeria sp. AU67; assembly: GCF_900312795.1. NCBI lineage: Bacteria > Pseudomonadati > Pseudomonadota > Alphaproteobacteria > Rhodobacterales > Roseobacteraceae > Ruegeria > Ruegeria sp. AU67. The sequence goes on along the minus strand of NZ_OMPH01000008.1, from coordinate 23,306 downwards.
CGGGGGTCATGCGCGGCGTGCTTTGGTGGCCTGTAGCGCGGTTGTCTCTGCCGGGCTATTTGCGTTTGCTGTATTTCCCGCGCAGGCGGACTGGAACGCACACAGTGATGATTGGTTTACACTGGCCTTATGGGTCTCGCTCACACTTGTGGTGTTGAGCAAGGCGGTTTCCGAACGCGTTTTGCGATTCGTTCCGTTGGTGGCAGTACTTGCCCCGTTCATTCTGGTTTGCGCGATGGCCTTTGTTTTCCGACAGAACGTGCCCGCGCGCGGCGGGCTGATCTTCAAGCAAATCGAATACCACTACTACGTGACGCTTCGTCCGCTATGGAAAGATTGACCGGATGGACTTTATCCTTTCGCAACTGGCTGGATTTGGGACCACATTCGTGGGCCTGGCAGTAGACCCGCTGACCTATCTGTATTTGATTGCATCCGTGTTCCTGGGCATCACGTTTGGCGCATTGCCCGGCCTGACCGCAACGCTGGCAGTGACGATCCTGACGGGATTCTTCGGCAACAAGATCCCATTGGACTATTCGCTTATCGCTTTGCTCGGGGCATATGTCGGCGCGATTTACGGCGGCTCTTACCCGTCTATTCTGCTGAACATTCCGGGCACAGCAGCCAGCGCGGCGACGGCCATGGATGGATACCCTCTGGCCAAAGCTGGTCGAGGGGGCGAAGCACTAGGGCTGACCACAACGGCCAGTTTCATTGGTACAGTTATCGGGACCATCACGCTTTTGATCTTTGTCTGGGCGCTGCTTTTGGTTTCAAAAAACATCGCAAGCCCGGAGAAAGCACTGCTGGCCCTGTTCGGCATTCTGCTTTCTGGCACTTTGATGAGCGAAGACCTGGTGATTAAGGGATGGATCGCTGGTTTGATCGGGCTTGCGATCTCCATGGTGGGGCTTGACCCTCTGTTGTCTGAACCGCGCTATACTTTCGGCTGGTCTTACTTGATGAGCGGGTTTCAGGTCGTGCCAGTTTTGATGGGGGCCTTCGCCATCCCCCAAATCATCGACGGCTTGAGGCACGTTGAGGCCGGGAAAGTTCTGGCCCTGAAAGGTCGCATCCTTCCGAACCTACGCTCCATCCGACGCTACCTGCCCACCATTGGCCGGTCAGGAGTGATTGGGACCGGGGTAGGAGCGCTTCCCGGCGTGGGCGAAGATGTCGCTGGTTGGGTCAGTTACGGTGTCGGCAAGACCGTATCTGCCGAGGGCGACAAGTTTGGAAAAGGCTCTTTGGAAGGTCTGCTGTGCTCAGAGACCGCAAACAACGCCTGTATTGGTGGCGCACTAATCCCGCTTTTGGTGTTGGGTATTCCCGGTTCACCACCTGCGGCCGCTTTGATGGGCGCTTTCAAGATTAATAATGTGATCCCGGGACCGACGATTGATCCCGAGATCATTCTGCGCGTGGTTGCAATACTTGTGCTGGCCTCCCTGACAATGTTCTTGATGGGCCTGTTCACTGCTAGGGTCTTTATCAAAATACTCGCCATCCCGCAGACCATCTTCTTGCCCGTTGTTATGGTTCTGACAACAATTGGGTCTTTCAGCGTCGGTGGTGGCATCAATGATCTTTACCTGATGCTTGGCGTCGGCGCCGTTGCCTATTTCATGAACCTGATGAAATACCCAATCGCGCCATTGGTTATCGGGGTTATTCTGGGCAGCCTGTTTGACGAAACATTCCGCCGGTCGCTGTTCTTGTCTGACGGGGATCTTTCGGTCTTCTTTTCACGACCCGGTGCGGCCATTCTGCTGGTGCTCAACATTGGTCTAATCCTCAGCCAACTGCCTGTCGCGAAGCGCGCTTTCTCACGCCTAAAAGGAATTTCTGTCTGATGATTGCGGTTACTGTCACCTTCGCTCTCAAGCCCGGTACGAGAGACACCTTTTTGCCGCTGATGGTCGAAAACGCTTCAACCTCTTTGCGTGAAGAACCCGGATGCCAGCAGTTCGACGTTTGCCTCGGCGACGATCCCGAGACAGTTTTTCTCTATGAGGTTTATGATGACAGCGCGGCGTTCTCCGCCCACCTGGAAAGCGCGCATTTCAAATCCTTCGATGCGGCTGTGGCTGATATGATCTCCACCAAGGTAGTTCACCAGTACTCCGAGGTCATCCGATGAACGATTGGGAAATCCACGCCGTGAAATACGCGGATCGAAATGCCCGGACGCGAGCTGATAGTTTCATCATTGATGATGATCACAGCGCGCCTCATGCGATGGATTACTTCGTTTGGGTGCTCAAACGCGGCAACAAAGTCATCCTGGTCGATACTGGCTACGACTCCGAAGAAGCCGCCGCCCGTGGTCGTCCCATCGCGATGGACCCACGCGAGGCTTTGCGGCCCCTAGGCATTTCGCCTGAAGCGGTAACCGAGGTTATCGTGACCCATCTTCATTATGATCACGCGGGGGGGCTGCATATGTTCCCGAACGCGAAGTTGCATATGCAATCGGCGGAGATGGCCTTCGCCACAGGCCCCTGCATGTGCCACGACCATCTGCGCGCACCTTTCACGGCGGGCCATATTTGCGAGGTCGTAAAGCGTCTCTATTCAGGGAAGGTCGTGTTCTACGATGGAGAAGCCGAGATTATAGATGGGGTCACGGTGCACTGCATTGGTGGGCATTCGCGCGGGTTGCAATGCGTTCGCGTGAGAACGGCAGCCGGGTGGATGGTACTCGCCTCTGATGCCTCGCATTACTATGAGAATTTCATGGCGCGCAAAGCGTTTCCCATCGTCGTCGACCTGCAAGACATGATGGATGGTTTCGAGACGCTCGAGAGGTTGGCCTCGCACCCTCGACTCATCGTGCCCGGCCATGATCCACTTGTGCGAGAGATTTTTCCCGTCGGAGCGGCACCGCATATCCATAGGCTGGATTTCGGGCCAACCAGAGACATCAAATTATGAAGATCGGCGTCATTGCGGACGACTTTACCGGTGCGAGTGATATCGCGAACACCTTGGCAAAGGGCGTTGAGCCGGAAGGTGGATTAAGAACCGCGCAGTTTCCAGGTATTCCGGATCTCCCAGCCGACGAGGAGATCGAAGCGGGTGTCGTATCGCTCAAGAGCCGCACTGCACCGGTCGAGGAAGCTGTTGCAGACAGTCTGCGTGCTTTGCGGTGGCTCGTGGACCAAGGATGCCAGCAGTTCATCTTCAAATATTGTTCGACCTTTGATTCCACGACGGTGGGAAACATCGGTCCCGTTGGGGAAGCGCTGGCCAACGAACTGGGCGCGGAAAAAGTGATTTTCTGTCCGGCCTTTCCGACAACGGGGCGTACTATCTATTACGGTCATCTCTTTGTGCTTGGTAAGCTGTTGCACGAGTCTGGGATGGAAAATCACCCTCTTACTCCGATGACGGATGCCAATATCAGGCGATGGTTGCAGTATCAGACTGAAGAAGCGGTTGGGTTGGTGCCAATTGACACTGTGAAGCAAGGTTCAAAGGCGATTGCTGATGCTTTGCAGAAGGCCGACGAACGATTTGTGATTGGCGATGCGATTTCGGATGAAGATTTGTTGGCCTGGGGCGAAGCTCTAAAGGATGCCAAGCTCATTACTGGGGGATCGGGTATAGCGCTGGGTCTACCAAGAAACTTCTTAAGAGAGACTTCATCCAAAAGTGCTGGCAGTGCGTTCACTGGTATCGCAGGGCCTGCCGCGATCCTTGCGGGTTCTTGTTCAGGCGCGACCCGCGGGCAGATCGATGTTCATGCGAAATCCCATCCAAGCTTCGCCATTGATGTTCCGGGTGTCATGTCCGGGGATGTGACCACGCAAACGCTTCTGGAATTCTTTAAAGCGCATCCGGGTCAGGCGCCGCTCGCATATTCATCGGGAAGTCCGGATGATGTGCGAGCGATCCAAAATCAATTTGGTCAGGAAGCTGTAGCGAACAGGCTGGATAATCTCTTTGCAGAAACTGCACGGGAACTTGTCCAAACGGGTTATGAGCGCCTTGTCGTGGCCGGAGGAGAGACGTCGGGAGCTGTCGCCCAGGCTGTCTCTGAGGCACTGGGGTCACCGGCCATGTCAATTGGGACAGAGATTGACCCGGGCGTACCTGTCCTGAGCGTTGGAAAAACTGAACCCATTGCGATGGCTTTGAAATCCGGAAACTTTGGCGCTCCGGATTTTTTCGCGAAAGCGCTGAGAATGATGGAGTCGGGCAAATGAGCTCTGAAGAAATGGCGCTGCGGCAGCACATGTCGGAGCTGTGTGCCTCGCTGTTTGTGCGTGGCTTTTCCGTTGGCACTGCGGGCAATGTCTCTGCGCGTTTACCGGACGGGATTCTCATGACGCCAACGAATTCGACTTTAGGAAATGTTGACCCCGAGCGAATTGCCAAGATTGATTTGGATGGCAACCACGTCTCCGGAGACAAGCCGACCAAGGAGGCCTTTCTGCACCAAGCCTTCTATGAGACGCGGCCGGAAGCTGGTGCAGTGGTGCATCTGCATTCGACCTGGGCCACCGCACTGTCGTGTCTGGAAGACACCGTTCCCAATGACTGTATTCCGCCGCTTACACCATACGTGGTCATGCGCGTAGGCACGGTTAAACTGGTTCGATACGTTAAGCCGGGTGATCCAAAATCCGGTGATTTGATCCGCGAACTGGGCGGCAAGTATAGTGCTGTTCTGCTGGCCAATCACGGTCCCGTCGTATCAGGAAAGGATCTCTTTTCAGCGGTCTGTGCAGCGGAAGAGTTGGAAGAAACAGCCAAGCTGTTCGTGGCACTGCGGGGTATGCCAACCCGGATGTTGGATGCAGAACAAGTCGCAGAACTCAAAGAGACTTTCGGAAGGATGTAGTTGGACACCGATAGGGGAGTGTGCAAACTTTTGGGTAAATCGTGCAAAAATATGCGCAAATACCACGTAAAGTTATGGGCAAGCACTCTTGACTGAAATGAACGAAATCAATAGCAGGAACGCAGCGTTATGAGCGCGCCTACAGATATTGTAGGTTTGTGCATAGCAATTCGCGGACCCCTTAAGTCTACGCAGTTTGCCCATAGTTTTGCGCTGCGCGATTGTCTGCCTTTGCGATGAATTCAATCAGTTTTTGGTATAGTCGTTGCGGTTATGGCCCTTTGCGTTGCTCAATCCTGCAAAGGGCCTCCGTAAGGAACCTTGGGTTCCATTTGGCCTTTTTGCTTGGATTCTCGCGAAGGTCTGCGATGCGCAGAAAGCGGACTTTGCAAAGTCGAGAATAAGGGCCCGTTGTCGACGTTTCATCGCTGTCTTGGGGTTATCTGGCATCGGTCGGGTGGCTGTTGTTAACCTCCAGGCCGAAACGGTGCCGTCCGACGGTGAAGGTTCCGTCTGGGGTTTCGTATACGGCCTCGGATCACCGAAGTTACTCAAACTGAATTATGACGGCTTCAAAGTCCTGATCGCTTGTGACCCTTGTGTGGTGACCCTTTCCCACTTTGTCTTCCATGTGCCACACGTCGCCGGGGCCGATGTCACGATAGCTTCCATCACTTGCAGTGACGCGGATTGTGCCTGCAAGGCATATCAGCCTTTGCGCCACCGGGGTCGGATGGATGGGCTCGTTCCAACCGGACCGAAGCCGCAGAAACATTGTCTGTTTGGCGCGCTCCGGCTCGGATACCTCGATGGCCTGTGCGGGCGGGGCGAAACTCCGTTCCTCGAGGTTGACGTCAATGTCATCCCAATGGCTTTCGCCAGCAGCATCGGCATAAAGCTTGCAATACTTCACGGTGAACGTCCTTTCAGCTTTTCGCGGCGGTAAACCTAACAATGATCGGTCGCGTCAGTCGTTACTTGCGGGCCTAAAGCTGTGACCCGATCGGTAAAATACTCAGAAAACCAGAGACGATGTGATCCCAGACCGACCCCGTGGGCTCGGAATCGTATTCCAGTATTTCCCCGTCCGCTCCTCGTGTTCTCCATTTAAGCTGCCCTGCGCGTTCCAACGTCACCTGGTAGGTGTAGGCGGGCAGGGCCGCGTCCAATGCACCCATCGTTTGAACGGCCATCGCGGGAGAGTCGATCAGAATGCCCATTTCGGTATTGATGTTCACAGACCGCGGATCCCAATTGAATGAGCCAACAAAGAGGTAACGGTCGTCGATGGCAAAAGCCTTGGAATGCAGGCCGGATCGGGATTGTGCCCAGTTGATACCGCGACGCTGAACCTGATAGGCGTCTGGCCGCAATTCATAAAGCTCAACACCACCGCGCAGCAACGCTCTGCGTTTCTTGGCGTAATGGGCATAGACCGGCACGACGTCGTTCGACCCTAAGGAATTGGTCACGACCTTGACGTCCACACCGCGATTTTCCAACTCGGTCATCCATCGGACGCCATTGTTGCGCGGCACGAAATAGGCCGAGATGATATTTACCTCGCTGCTGGCAATTTCAAAATACGGCAGCAATTGCGATGCAAGAATGGGGTCGGACGTTTCAACGCCCGCAGCTTTTGAAGGCGGGTCCGCATACAAACGCGCGGGGACCCAATTCAGCCGCAGCGCGCCGTCGGCAAAATTCTCTTGCGCGGATTTCCTGAGCGCAGTGCCGTACTGGGTCTGTTTTGCTTCCTCCACCAACTCATTCAGCCTTGTGCGCGCATCGTTCAGGTCAAACGATTCCGGTTGTCCAACAACCACGCGCGCGGGAACGGCAAATTCACTATTCCAATAGGCGTCAAAGCTCTGGGAAACTTCAGTCACGACTGGGCCTGCCGCCAGCACGTCTAGATCGGCATAGTTCATTTCTTCCCGGGCCAGGAAATACTCGGCCCCAATGTTGCGCCCACCAACAATCGTGAACATGTTGTCTGCGGTCATGGATTTGTTGTGCATCCGGCGATTGATGCGTTTGAAATCCGTCAGTCCCGCAATCAGCAGGCTTTGATCCCGCCAAAAGGGGTTGAACAGCCGAATCTCGATATTCTCGTGATAGTCCAGCGCTGCGGTCATAGCGTCGTAGCTAGACGTGTCCATGTCATCCAAAAGCAGCCGGACACGAACGCCCCTGTCTGCCGCCTGCAAAAGGCTGGCCGCAAACAGGTGGCCCGTGGGGTCATTGTGCAAAAGGTAGTACTGCGCGTCGATGGTACGCTCAGCTGCAGCGGCCAGCAAAAGCCTTGAAACCAGCGCTTGTTCCCCATCACTGATCAGTTTTACCCCGGACCGCCCGTCCTTGGGATCGCCCAGCCGGTTGGCCGCGCGCACTAGGGCGCTGTTTGCGGGGGCCGCAAAGGACGACGAAACGGTCTTTTCGTAACTTCGCGTTTTGGGGGCGCAAGCGGCAATGGCCAGCGTACCGCACAGACAAACCACGACGGCCCATGGCTTCATCGACATTTTCCCCCCGTTCCATCTCAGGTGACTACGCTTGTGGGGGTGATTGCAAGTTTGTTTCCGGATTCGCCGGGTCTTTTCCTAAGCCTGTGTCGTTTGGGCGAAACCCCAGAAGGCCTGCGCAGGGGTGTTCCCTGATCTCGTCGTTTTCAATTGAAGACGGAGTCTCGGATACCGAAGTTGAAGGTTTTTTGCCGGGTTTTGCAGGTCCGATCGGCGCCCCAATTCTGACCATAAAGCACCTAACTGTATCATGGCACCGGCACCGTCCCACAGATGGGCGACGAGCATCAGGTTCGGGGTTTGCGGCTCAGCAACCCGTATTTCATAGCCCAGGATCGGATTGAACGACGTTTGCGTTTTTCTGATTTCACTGCGCGCGTGGACTGTGCGCCGCCTTGTCGATTGAATTCGTACACATCAATCACCCTCTCGGCACAGCCGCAGGCTTCACCCATGCCAACTTTGGCAAAGTAGAACTTCTCGAAACTTTCCGGGTTTTTCATGACAAATCTCCTGACACGATTGAACCCGTTTCGGGGGAAAATACCAAATCACATTCGGGATGGTCGCTGAAAACGTCATCGCGACCGAGTGTTTCCAAAATACAAGTCCTCAGAATTCATGGCCGCGAATTCGTTGTTTTAGTTTTTCGTAAACAAAGACTGGGTTACGATCTGTCAAACGCATTGCGCGTCGATAACGATGTGCTTGGCAGTCGACAAAAACCGACAGGCGAACCCGCGATTGAAAAGACTTGTTGCGTACACATCGTTTTTGATCTGGAGTTTCGCCCAGCCTGCCACCGCGCAAAACCTTGATCCAGACGCCTCTGAAGCCGCCGCCCGCGCCGCGCTTGCGGTGCTGAGCGTCGCGGCCACACCGAACGAAACACTATCGTCCCTGTCCTTTCTGAGCGCATCTGGTGACGCGAGAAATCTGCGGTCCACGCAGCTGCGCGGCGGATTCAAACCGTTGGGCAATGGCCTATATCTGGAAGGACAGTTTGCCTATCAGAACTATAACCCGCTGGTGATTTTTCCCGAGATTGGGTCTGATACCGAGCTGGATGTGACATGGTCAAGCATCGCCGCGACCCTTGGCGTCGGGTGGGAGCTTCCGCTTACCAATAACTGGTACATCCGGCCAGTTGCGCATCTGTCGCTTGGCCATGTCACCACGGATGCGGTGTTTTCCAATTTCCCGCTGTTTCCGTCCCGTTCGAACGGGGCAGGCGCAGTGGACGGTAACCTTAACGCCTTTGGTGTCGGGGCGTCCCTGAGCGTCTTTCGCGAGGCACAATTCGGCCGTTGGGAGGCCGAGTACAGGTTGCGTCAGACGTTTTTGGAGTTCTATCCGATAAACGAACCGCAAGCGGGGGATGCCCGCGCCAATTCGAACCAGACGACGTTGTTTTCGCGCTACCGTTATCCACTTGATAAGGTCAAGCTGCTGGGCCGTCCGTCCAAGTTGGTTTTGGATGGGGGCGTTGTGCTTTACCACGGCGACAGCGCGATGGTGTTGGATACGGATTGGCTGGCGACGGTGGGTGTCGGAATTGAGGTCGATGCCACAAAGATCGGGTTGCCCGCCGTCGAGGGCGCGCGCGTCATGCTGAACGGCGTTATCGCCGATTCATTTTCCGGGTTTTCAGTAGGGTTTGGGGTTCGGTTCTGAACCTGCCACCAAAGGAAAGGGCGCAGAAAATCTGCGCCCTTCATACTGCTCTGGTTTTTTGCCCGGATTATTTCCAGCCGGCTTCGTTAAAGATCTTTTGTGCTGTCGGCAGGTTTTCGGCGACGTCGGACAGGACGACCTCATCCGCTTTGAACTCACCCAGCGATTTCACCGAGTCCGCAAGTGCGACGCCTTCAACTGCGGGGAATTCGTCATTGCCGGCCGAGAAATATTGCTGGGCGCTGTCGCTTGCCAAATATTCGAGGAAGAGAACGGCATTTTCTTTGTTCGGTGCATTTGCGGCAACACCTGCACCGGACAGGTTCATATGCGCGCCATAGCTGTCCTGGTTCGGGAAGACCCAACCGATTGCGTCGATATCGGCCGAAACACCTTTGACATCTTTGCGGATTGCACGGGCAAAGTAATAGGTGTTTGAAACCGCGATGTCGCATTCGCCGGATACGATACCCCGCAGCTGATCGGTGTCACCGCCCTGTGGTTCACGGGCCATGTTGGCCACGATGCCTTCGGCCCATGCCTTGGCGGCCTCGGGACCTTCATGGGTGACGATCGAAGCCAACAAGGTCTGGTTATACGTATTGCTGGACGACCGAATGCAGACCTGACCTTTGTATTCGGGCTTGGCAAGATCGGCATATGTTGCCGGCGGGTTGGCGACGTTTTCCTTGTCGAAGAAAATAATGCGGCCACGCTGCGAGAAGCCGAACCATTCATTGTCGCTATCCTGAAGGTTGTTCGGGATGCGCTCTTCCAGAACGGCGCTTTCGATCGGTTGCAAAATGCCTGCATTCTTGGCCCGAGAAAGGCGCGAGGTGTCGACGGTCAGCAAAATATCCGCGGGCGAGTTCGCACCTTCGGCTTCCATCCGCGCGATCAGCTCGTCGGCTTTGCCTTCGATGCGGTTGATGGTGATGCCGGTGGCCTTTTCGAAATCACTGTACAGGTTTTCGTCGGTGTCATAGTGGCGCGAGGAATAGAGGTTCAACTCACCCTCGGCAGCGGCAGAGGTTGCAATCAAAGCCGTCAGAGCGGCAGCAACGCAGGTAGAGGATTTCAGCATCATTTGTCCCAACATTGAAAATCGTGACGGGTATTAACCCGACTGATTTAGTCAATTAAACGATTCTGAGGGGGATGCAAGGAAATCCGACAAATTTAGTTGGTCAAAACGTCGCTCGCCTTTCCTGCTGCGCACGCTGCTGTCAGGATCGACGCTGTCTGCTCTGTCTTCCTTCCGGTTGCGGTCGAGCGGGTGGCGGCGCCGGCTCAGGTTCCGGATCATCGCTGAGTACCGGTTCCTTGGTCAGCATGGTCTGAGTTACAGCTTCCATGTATTTTTGCAGCATGACCGGCGGATCGGCCGGTGCAAGTTTGATGGTCAGCCTGCTTGCACCTTCCTGACTATAGGCATAGCGCGAGGAATAGCTGGCGTTGACCTGCGCCGCCACGGGCCCCCAGCCGCCTTTCACCGAAGCGCTACCTGATTTTTCGGTCTGTTTGGTCATCGAGATCGCCATTTTGACCTCAATCTCGGCCTCTTGCACCGCATAGAATGCAGGGAGGAATCCCATCGACACTAGGCTGAATTCTTTGGCGGGGCCGTCGGGGTTGGAGAGATCGGGAAGCTGGATTTTTTGGTCGGCCATATATTTAGCCATGTCGGTCGAATGACGATCCAGTTCGCTTTGTGATTCAGCGACCGAAAGTGCCAGCTTTTGAACCATTTCTGCAAAGGGAACGTTCAGCAGTTCCTGCCCGATACTCATTGTTCAAACTCCTTTTGAAAAATTTGTGTTCACTCGATGATTTGCGTTTTTGACCGCCTTCGGACCGAAAACGTAACTTTCGATGCGTTCTGGCTGACCGCCTGTTTCTTGGCGTTGGTTGCGATCTGTGCCCTATTGCCATCTTGGCCCAGCCCGACCACGGCCTCGACCTTTACATTGTCGATGGTAAACTCGCTGCTGCCGTCTGAACCGGCGAGAATCTGTTCGCCCAGTGCCTGTGAAAATTCCTGAGCGTCGACAACCTGAGTGTCTTCGTCGCCCGAATTCATCTCTGACCGACCCTGGGCCAACGGGTTTGTTACCGGAGACCCCGCGCCCATCAGCATGCCGCCGCCGCCTTCTTCCAGATCGTCAATCCGATTCTCCAGGTCCGAGATTGTTTGAAGCAAAGTGGTCTCGCGCTGCTCCATTGCGGTAAGACGGTCGGCAAGTGACTGCAACAGTGTCGCAAAGGCTTCGGGCAATTCGGTGACGCGTACATCAATAGGTGGCCTCTTGGGGGTCTTAACCGTCTTACGTGCCATCGGTGTCCTCTGGTGACCTGTTGTCATCTACTGGGCCCGGAGCAAAGCGCATGCGCATGGTCGATGCGCTTTTGGTGTCGACCGTATCGGTCTGGGTCAACTTCGGTCCCATGAAGATCGAGATGATTGCGGGCCGCTTGCCTTCTTCCGTCTTACTGCTCATCTCCATTACGACCTTCAATTCCACATCGACATCCTGCATGTGATAGAAAACCGGTGGGATGCCCATATCGCGAAGTTCCTGCGGGTAGTTCTTCAGGGCGTTCAACTGGTCGAGGCTTAGTTGCTCGGCGGCTTGCGCCACGCTCCTACCAATATCCGCGACCATATCGGTCAGGGTCGTTCCGAGTATTTCACCGTCGGCCAAGTTGACCTCCCGTCATCGAAAATCCGGAGAACGTTAACACGGGAACGCTCTATCACAACGCGAAATATCAAAATCAAACAAGCCTGGCCCCTTGCCGGGCTAGACACAGGCGAAAAAAATATTTGGAAAACAAAAAAAACCGCGCTCGAAGACGCGGTTTCTTTGAACGGTTATGTGCAGTTCTTAGCCCTGGCGAGCTTTGAACTTGCGCTGCGTCTTGTTGATCACGTAGACGCGGCCTTTGCGACGCACAACACGGCAATCACGGTGCCGGTTCTTGAGCGAGCGGAGCGAGTTCTTGACCTTCATGGGTCTGTCTCCAATCTGCGGCGCCTTCATCAAGGACGTGGCCAGCGCCTGGGTTTGCGGGTGTCCCGGGTCAGACCCGAAACAGTGAATAGATGGTGGGCGGTACAAGGATCGAACTTGTGACCCCTTCGATGTCAACGAAGTGCTCTACCGCTGAGCTAACCGCCCACTTAACCTTTGCGTTGCCCTGCCCCATAACGAAATGGGGCGCGGAACCCCGCGCCGGTAGCGGGGTCTATAAAAGGAGTCGCAAAGGGGTTCAAGGGGTTTGGTAGAACTATTTTCCGGTCTATGTTCAATGCGAACAAGGAGTCACCATGAAGAACGCTGCTTACGTATTGGATATGCCCGTCAAGCGCACGTCTTGCGTTGTATTTTCTTCTCCTCACAGTGGCCGGAACTACCCCGAAGCGATGCTGAACCGGACAGTTCTGAGCCAGAATGTGATTCGATCTTCGGAAGATGCATTCGTGGATCAGTTGTTTTCCGCAGCGACTGACCATGGTGCGCCTCTAATATCCGCAACAAAATCAAGAGCCTATCTGGATCTTAACCGCAGTGCTGAGGAGCTGGACCCGGCTTTGATCCAGGGCGCGCGCCGCCACGGCCATAACCCGCGTGTCGCTTCGGGGCTGGGCGTGATTCCCAGGGTCGTCGCCAATGGGCGCGCAATCTATCGCGGGAAACTGACGATGGATGAGGCGCGTCTGCGCATCGACACCTGCTGGCGTCCTTATCATGCGCGTCTCAAGTCGCTGCTGGCCGAATCGCACACCGCTTTTGGTCAGGCCATTTTGATTGATTGCCATTCGATGCCGCATGAAGCGGTTTCGATGGCCAGTACGACCACGGCCCAGCGCCCGCAGATCGTGTTGGGTGACAGATTTGGCGCTTCAGCTTCGACCGAGATTGTAGACCGGATCGAATCCGCGTTTGCCTCGGCGGGTCTGATCGTGGCGCGCAACGCGCCCTTCGCGGGCGCCTACGTGACACAGACCTACGGGCGGCCCGGGCGCAATCAGCACGCTATCCAGGTTGAGATCGACCGATCTCTGTATATGGATGAGGTCAAAATCGCGCCGAACGGCAATTTCGCTGCGTTTCAGGACGTATTGCGGCAGGTCATACGGGAAATCTCGGGTATAGGCCGCGATCCGTTGCGTCTGGCGGCTGAGTAACCTCAGCGCAAAGCCCGGCCTTTGACAATCGCATCCGTTCCGAATCTGCGCCGGATTTCATCCGTTGCGCGTTCCGCCTGAGACCGCCTTGACGCGTCGGGATCCAAAAGGTCTCCCGAGATGTCCGCCTGATCTTCGGGGCACAGATCGGATATTCCGCAACCCAACAGACGATATGGCCCTTTGTCGCCGACCTGATCGAATAGCCCACGTGCGGTGCGGTAGATGCGGTCTGCGATCTGCGTGGCGTCCCGCAACGAGACACGTCGGGTGATGACCTTGTGGTTTGCTTGTTTAAGTTTCAGGGTTACGACCCGTCCGGCCAGCCCTTTGGCTTTGGCGCGATCCGCAACTTTTTCGGACATGCGCCACAGATGCCCGTCAAGGATGTCCAGGCTGGCTGTATCCTCGAAAAACGTGGTTTCGTTGCTGATCGACTTCATTGGCTCGTGCGAAGAGACGCGCCGTTTGTCCTGACCGCGCGCCAGATGCCATAGCCGATACCCCATAGATCCGAAGCGGGCTGTCAGTGCCTCCTGATCCCAGCGTAATAAATCCGAGAAGGCGCGGATGCCGGCACGATCCAGCGATTCCTGTGCCGCCGGGCCGATACCCCAGATCAGGCCCACCGGTTTGTCGTACAGAAACTCGGCGGTCTCAGCTTTTCCAATAACTGAAAACCCACGCGGCTTGTCCAGATCTGAGGCGACTTTGGCTAGAAACTTGTTGTGCGACAGACCGATCGAGCCTGTTACACCCAGTTCGTCCTTCATCCGCTTAACCAGCCTTGCCAGCATGGCCGCAGGTGGCGCGCCATGCAGTCGCTGCGTACCGGACAGATCCATGAATGCTTCGTCCAGTGACAGCGGTTCGATAACGGGGGTCAATTCGTCCATCATGGCTCTGATCTGGCGTGACACCTCGGCGTAGACCGACATGCGAGGCTTGATGACAACGGCGTCCGGGCACAGTTGCAAGGCTTTGAACATTGGCATCGCAGAGCGGACGCCCCGAATACGCGCCACATAACAAGCGGTCGAGACGACACCGCGTTTGCCGCCTCCGATGATCACCGGTTTGTCGGCCAGATCGGGATTGTCCCGCTTTTCAACCGAGGCATAGAATGCGTCGCAATCCATATGCGCGATGGACAGGTCGAACAGCTCGGGGTGCGTCTTGATCCGCGGGCTGCCGCAGGAAGGGCAGCGCGCTTCCTGTTCCAGAATCGAAAAGCAGTCGCGGCATAAAGCGGGCATTACATTTACATCTCAGTTTTATGCGCTTTGTCATATCAGGCGTTACTGGCTAAAATTTATCTCGTCGGGCAGCAAAGAGAAAGCGCTCATGCACTTCACGGGGGCGAAGGTCGCACTGTTTCTTGGATCGGACCTGTTGGTGATTCAACGGGACGACAAGAAGGACATTCCATTCCCGGGCCATTTCGACTTTCCCGGCGGTGGGCGCGAAGGGGCAGAAACGCCGCTGCAATGCGTCAGGCGCGAAACATTGGAAGAAGTCGGTCTGAACCTCGCCAAGGCTGACTTCGTCTGGTCGCGCATGTATGGGCAAAACTGGTTCTTCGCAGCACACCGGCCAACCAGCGACGTCAACCTGATTAGGTTTGGCGATGAGGGGCAGGGATGGTGTTTGATGTCGCCGGACATTTACCTTGAGAATGCATTGGCGGTGCCGAATTTCGCGATCCGCCTACGTGACTACTTGGTCCAAGGTAGGCCGTCTTTTGACATGTGAGGTTTTCAGAAGAAGACCCCCCGCGATTGGCGGGGGGAGGTGACGGACCTCAGGAAGAGATGGTCCGCGGGGAGTATCACGTCCCCAGAATCGCGCAAATTCCCGGATTTAGATAGGATCTAGGTCACTCAGCCAAAACTCGCATATCTCATGTGTGTTTTGGGGCACAGGGACGATTTGGCGCGGAAATGGCAAAAAGTGACGTTGGGTCAACTGCTTGAGCCGCAGAAACCGACAGAAATTGTCTGCGCGGACGCGGCCACCCGGCATCAAGCCCTAAAAAATTTTAGCCTGCAATGCGTCGAGAATTAAGCCCTGTTCGGTGCTTTTGCCTGCGGTGAGGACAACTCGGCTAGGATTGCCTCGGCAGCAGCTTTAGGGTCGTCGGCCTGATAGACAGGTCGGCCCACGACGATGTGGTCCACGCCATCAGCGACGGCATTTGCGGGTGTTGCAACGCGTTTCTGATCGCCAAGCGCGGCACCTGCGGGGCGTACGCCAGGGGTCACGATCAGACGACCTTCGGCCTGGGGCAGGGCACGGATTAGCGCGGCTTCTTGCGGGCTGGCGATGACGCCGTCGGCACCAGCCTCAAGCGCGCGTGCAGCGCGTTCGACAACCAGATCCTGAACGTCGCCCTCTTTAAGAAGGCTGGCATCCAGGTCGTCGCGGTTCAGCGAGGTTAAGATGGTAACGGCCAAAATCTTGAGGTCTTTGCCAACGGCCCCTTCTTTCGCGGCTCGAACCACATGCGGATCACCATGCACCGTCAGGAAATCCAGATCGAACTGCGCCAGCCCGCGAACGGCGTTTTCGACGGTGTTGCCGATATCGAACAGCTTCATGTCCAAAAAGATGCGCTTGCCGTGTTCCTGTTTCAGTTCATTGGCTAATGCCAGCCCACCACCGGTCAGCATGCCCAACCCGATCTTGTAGAAGGAAACGCTGTCGCCCAGCTGTTCGGCCATGGCCAGCCCCTGCAGAGCGTTGGGAACATCTAGGGCTACGATCAGGCGATCATCGGACATGGGGCAGGCTCCTTTTTGGCAAACGTCTGCGTCCTAGCGGTTTCGGACGGCCGTGTCCATGCAGGGTGCGCGGGTGATCGAGATCGCGCAGCTTTGGGCCAACTGTGATATGGTGCCGACCATCCACAAGATTTTTCGATGGGGGAACTATGAAACAGGTTTTTGGAGTTGGGATTATTCTGATCTTGGTGGGATGTCAGGATATGCCACTAGAAAATGAGGCGGCGGATACGGTCATCAAATCTCCGACCAATGAAAATTTGCGTCTGGTGGGGGGATACCGGTCGACCGACGATGACTGCCAATTGACGGGTGAGACGTCGTTTACGGTCAATTTTCTGGATGATGCCGCAGACCTTGTTTCCTGCCCGACGGGCAGCGACGCCGCGCAATCGCTGGTGGACATGTACGCCGCGCGCGAGGTTGCGCAGACCGGAGGCTACACCGTCTATTCCATACCTCGACGATAAGTCTGAAATTGCGCGCCAGCCTCTTGAATGAACAAAGATATTTCCCAGATTGAATGTGAGGCCCAGACCGACGCGTGCCGCCAAGCGGGCGCATCACATTCAGGGCGCTTAGGAAAAGGAGAATACTATGGACTTGAACAAGTTCACCGAGCGGGCACGGGGATTCGTGCAGGCGGCGCAGACGATTGCGCTGCGCGAGGGGCACCAGCGACTGATGCCCGAACATCTTTTGAAAGCATTGATGGATGACGATCAGGGGCTGGCCAGCAACCTGATCACACGCGCCGGCGGCGCGCCGACCCGCGTGGTCGAAGCGCTGGACGCCGCGCTGTCTAAGATTCCGAAGGTCAGCGGTGATGCGAGCCAGATTTACATGGATGGCCAGACTGCCAAGGTTTTTGCAGAAGCCGAGAAAATCGCGACCAAAGCAGGCGACAGCTTTGTGCCGGTCGAACGCGTTCTGATGGCCCTGTGCATGGTGAAATCCAAGGCCAAAGAGGCGTTGGAAGCCGGTGCCGTATCTGCGCAAAAGCTGAATGAAGCGATCAATGACATCCGCAAGGGTCGCACGGCTGACACCGCATCGGCGGAAGAAGGCTATGACGCGCTCAAGAAATATGCGCGTGACCTGACCGAAGCCGCAGCTGAGGGCAAGATCGATCCGATCATCGGGCGAGATGAAGAAATCCGCCGCTCGATGCAGGTTCTGTCGCGTCGCACTAAGAACAACCCGGTTCTGATCGGGGAGCCCGGCGTGGGTAAAACCGCGATTGCCGAGGGCATGGCCCTGCGCATCATCAACGGTGACGTGCCGGAGTCGTTGAAAGATAAAAAGCTGCTTGCGCTCGATATGGGTGCGCTGATCGCCGGTGCGAAATATCGCGGTGAGTTCGAAGAACGCCTCAAGGCCGTTCTGACCGAGGTCACCGAGGCCGCCGGTGAAATCATCCTGTTCATCGACGAGATGCACACGCTGGTCGGTGCCGGGAAATCCGATGGCGCGATGGACGCCGCCAACTTGATCAAGCCTGCGCTTGCCCGGGGTGAGTTGCACTGTATCGGTGCGACCACGCTGGATGAGTATCGTAAGTACGTGGAAAAAGACGCGGCCCTTGCGCGCCGGTTCCAGCCGGTTGTGGTACAGGAGCCGACTGTCGAGGACACGATCAGCATCCTGCGCGGCATCAAGGAAAAGTACGAGCTACACCACGGTGTGCGCATCTCGGACTCGGCTTTGGTATCTGCGGCGACCTTGTCGCATCGCTACATCACTGATCGCTTTCTGCCCGACAAGGCCATCGACTTAGTCGATGAAGCGTCGGCTCGCTTGCGGATGGAAGTGGACAGCAAGCCAGAGGAACTCGATCAACTGGATCGCCAGATTCTGCAGATGCAGATCGAGGAACAGGCGCTGAAGCTCGAAGATGATGCGGCCTCCAAGGACCGTCTGGAAACCTTGCAAAAGGATCTGGCCGATCTGCAGGAGAAATCTGCCGAGATGACCGCCCAGTGGCAGGCTGAACGCGACAAACTTGCTGGCGCGCGCGATCTGAAAGAGCAACTCGACAAGGCGCGCGCTGATCTCGAGATTGCCAAGCGTGAAGGCAACCTCGCCAAAGCGGGTGAGCTGTCTTATGGCGTCATCCCAGAGCTTGAGAAAAAGCTGACCGAAGCCGAAAATGCCGAAAGCAGCCAGATGATGGCCGAGGAAACGGTGCGTCCGGAACAGATCGCTTCGGTGGTTGAACGCTGGACTGGTATCCCGACCTCGAAGATGCTGGAAGGCGAGCGCGAGAAGCTGCTGCGGATGGAAGACGATCTGCATTCCCGCGTGATCGGTCAGGATGCGGCGGTCACTGCTGTGGCCAATGCTGTACGTCGTGCGCGTGCGGGCCTGAACGACGAAGGCCGCCCGCTGGGCTCGTTCCTGTTCCTCGGGCCCACGGGTGTAGGTAAGACCGAGCTGACCAAAGCCGTGGCGAACTTCCTGTTCGACGACGACAACGCGATGGTGCGTATCGATATGTCCGAGTTCATGGAGAAACACGCGGTTGCCCGTCTGATCGGCGCCCCTCCGGGCTATGTCGGCTATGACGAAGGCGGCGTGCTGACCGAAGCCGTGCGGCGCAGGCCCTATCAGGTCGTGCTGTTCGATGAGGTCGAAAAGGCGCACCCGGATGTGTTCAACGTGCTGTTGCAGGTTCTGGATGATGGCGTTCTGACCGATGGTCAGGGCCGTACCGTGGACTTCAAGCAGACGTTGATCATCCTGACGTCGAACCTCGGCTCTCAGGCGCTGAGCCAGTTGCCCGAAGGTGCGGACAGCGCGCAAGCCAAGCGTGATGTGATGGACGCGGTCCGGGCGCATTTCCGGCCCGAGTTCCTGAACCGTCTGGACGAAACGATCATCTTTGATCGCCTAAAGCGGGCCGATATGGATGGTATTGTCGATATCCAGATGGCTCGTCTGCAGAAACGTCTGGCCGCCCGCAAGATCGAGCTGGTCTTGGACGGCGGCGCCAAGGAATGGCTTGCCGACGAGGGCTATGACCCGGTCTTCGGTGCACGCCCGCTGAAACGCGTTATCCAGCGTGCCTTGCAAAACCCGCTGGCCGAGGCTCTGCTTGCCGGTGAGATCAAGGATGGTGAGACCGTCCCTGTGACCGCAGGCTCAGACGGTCTAATTATCGGCGACCGGCTGGGTACGTCAGAGCGGCCCCGTCCGGATGATGCCGTGGTGCATTAAACCAAACAAAGGCCCGCCACACCGGCGGGCCTTCTTTTTTAAGTCACTTCAAAAGCAACTTGTTCAAGTGGGTCGCAGTTGAACAAGTGAGAAAGACGAGGCGCCCAAAGAATCCATAGGGAAATCCATCGTCTCTGGACCCAGCCCCAATTCGCTCAAGTATTTTTCGGTCCCTCTGCGCCCAAATATGTGCTCGAGCACAGAAAACCCTTGTTCAGACGCGTAGGCGCTGACCTCAGTGGGAGAGATGTTGAAACGAAAGGGTTCGCCGACTCCAGCCACCGCATTTCCGATACTGTCGACTTCCTTTTGCGCTTGCGATGCTGCGGCGGTTGACGCGTATGTCGTCAGAAAACGCGTTTCATTTGAACCATTCGACCGGACCATTGTGTAGACATCTGCAACTTCGGGTGGTGCTACATATTCCAACGAAACCTCAGCAATAAAGACCGTGCCCAGTTCATGGTCGTAACCGAGCGACTGCAACTTATCGAGCGTTGTCTCACGAGAGAAATCAACCGCCGTATATCGAACGTTTGGTGGAACGCCAAAATTTGAACTGACCAAAGACCGCTTGGCTTCGATGGTCTCGGGGCGGTCAACCTCGAAAACTGGAATGTGGCTGTGACTGTTGGACAGCCTCAGACCCAGCGTATCTAAGCCCGCGCCAAGTACTACGATCTGACGCGCACCATTCTTGATTGCAGTAAGCGCGCGGTTTTGCATGAAAGTCTTACGCCAAAGAACCGACGCGACGAGGCGACGTGCCACTGAACGGTCATCGGCGAACTTGAGTACGGTTTCCCAGTCGGTAGCTTGGTCCAGGACCTCGGGTCCCTCGGTAGAACCGTTGCGAAACAGCTGCTCGGCAAATGGGTCGTAGAATACGCGTCGGTATGTTGGGTTACGGTTTACCAAGGCGCAAAAAGCGCAAACCCCAAGGGCGGTGCGGCTTAGCCCGGGAATGGCACTTTGCGGAACATAAAACATGAAAAGCTCGCCTCGGTTGTTTGTATGACAAGATAGCCTGAATTCTCTGCCAATTGGCAGAGTTCAGATTACCCGGTCAAAGTCACCAGTCTTTTGGAGATAAGGCCCGCCAAGCAAGCGGGCCACTTTGTCAAACCATCGCAAAAATGCGCGCAGGCCCGCCGGTGCCACCGGCATGTTTTGGTGCACCAATCACCAGCGTTGCGCCAGCTGCCGGTACGCGATCCAGTCCGGCGATATTCTCAATCCCGAAACGGCCCGTGGGCAGCCAAGCATAATGGGTGGCGAAGTCGGTCGATATGCCGTGGTCCAGGGACAGCGTGTCGGATGCAATGGAACGTGCACCGGTCTCTTCGATCAGCATCATTGCGGCTTCGGGGTGGAAACCCGGGTAATGTTGTGCCTGACCGTCGAAACCGCGATACGCGTCGCTGTCGGCTTTGGCGGCCCAACCGGAATACAAGGCCACGCAAGCGCCATCCGGAATGTCTCCGTTGGCAGACATCCATGCCTTCAGGTCATCTGGTGTCAGCAGCGTATCGACATCCTCGGCTGCGCGGGCGGCAATGTCGACAACACAAAGCGGTGCCACAAGATCGGACACGGGGATTTCGTCCACCGAAGCACCGTCTGCTGAAAAGTGCAGCGGCGCGTCGATATGTGTGCCTGTGTGTTCATTGACTGTCAGGCGCTGGAGGTTAAAGCCGTGTTCGCCAAAATTGAAAACCTGTTCGGACGCGTACCCCGGTTCGCCAAAATAGGTTGGGAAATCGGCACTGATCGTATGGGTCATATCCTCAACCTTACCCTCACCAGCGGCGAGGGCGAACGATGCATTGGTGCCAGTTGCGGCAACAGCCACACCAGAGGCAGCGGCAGCTTTGAAGAACCCTCTTCTAGACAGCATACGGTCTTTGACCGCGTTCATCACGCAGATGTCACACATTCGTCTTCTCCCTATAGTCTTGCCCGACAATCGGGTGGACAGCGGATCTAAGGGCCTGTTGGCCAATCCTGGCAACAAGACTGCAAGTTGCATGAAGCAGTTGTAAAGATTGAAGGTCCGAATATTCCGCCCGAATTGGGCGTTGCGAGTTCAACTTGGCGTGACAGGTGCTAACGGTTTTGGCGCAATTCGCCCTCGGGGATGTCTGAGGTGGTTTGGTATGGACTTGGCGTGAATCGTTACAGTCTCGTCTCCCAATCGTGACGCATGTTGCCTTGGCGGTGTGGTATCAGCGGATTATCTGGAATCTCAGGCTAGCTTACCAAGGAGACTTAAATGGCGCATCGCTGGACCAATACACTGACACATGCCGACGTCACTCCACAGGCGGCGTTTTTGAATCGGCGGCAGGTGATGGCCGGCCTGGCGGGTGTAGGATTGGCGGGGCTGGCCAGACCGGCAGCGGCGCAGGAAGCACTTGAACCCAACACCTGGGAAGAGATCACCTCGTACAATAACTATTACGAATTCGGGACCCGCAAGGATGATCCCGCGAGATACGCACATACGCTGGTCACCGAACCCTGGAGCGTCAAGATCGACGGGCTGGTCGACAAGCCGGGCGAATATGACTTCAAGGACATCATGTCCGAGATGACGGTCGAAGAACGCATCTACAGATTCCGCTGTGTTGAAGCGTGGTCGATGGTAATCCCTTGGAACGGGTTTGAGCTGGCTGATCTTCTGAATATGGCGGGTGTTCAGGAAGGTGCGAAATACGTGGCCTTTGAAACCGCGTACCGCCCCGATGAGATGCCGGGCGTTCAATTTCCGATCCTTGAATGGCCGTACCGAGAAGGGTTGCGTCTGGACGAAGCGATGCATCCGCTGACCATCATGGCAACCGGTATCTACGACAAACCTATCCCGAACCAAAATGGCGCGCCGCTGCGTCTGGTGGTGCCGTGGAAATACGGTTTCAAGTCTATCAAGTCTATTGTCCGCATCACCGTTTCGGATGTCGAGCCGCCCACCAGTTGGAACATGTCTGCCCCACGCGAGTATGGCTTCTATAGTAACGTGAACCCCAACGTGGATCATCCGCGCTGGTCGCAGGCCTCGGAACGTCAGATTGGCGGCGGTCTCTTTGCCAAGCGTATCCCGACGCTGATGTTCAACGGTTACGAAGAAGAGGTCGGCGGACTTTACGACGGTATGGATCTTAAGGAATTCTACTAAGACCATGCAGACGCTGAATCAGATATTGCGCCGCATTCCCATGTGGCTGGTCTACTTGCTGGGGGCGCTTCCGGCGCCCTGGCTGTTTTACCAGGGGCTGACCGGCGGTCTGGGTGTGGATCCGATTGAGGCGTTGGAGCACCGGTACGGCGAACTGGCGCTTCAACTGTTGATCGTCGTGTTGGCAATTTCTCCGCTGCGGCGGTTCTTTGGGCTGAACCTGCTCAAATTCCGCCGTGCGCTGGGCGTGCTGACCTTTGCCTATGTCAGCCTGCATCTTTTGGTGTGGCTGGTGTTGGACGTGCAGTTTCCCAGCCAAATCTGGGCGGATATCTTGAAGCGTCCCTATATTACAGTCGGCATGGCAGCGTTTATCCTGATGATCCCGCTGGCGGTAACATCAAACAACCTGTCCCTGCGCAAATTGGGGGCACGTTGGCGCATCCTGCAGCGGCTTGTCTTTCCCGCCGCGATTCTGGGCGGGCTGCACTATGTTATGCTTGCCAAAGGATTTCAGATCGAACCGCTGGTCTACCTGTCTCTGATCGTTAGCCTGATCCTGCTGCGTATTCCGGTTTCCGGCCTGCTGACCCGGTTCCGCGCGGCCGATTCCGCCTGACTCGGTACCGAGTCTGTGGGTAACTCTGACTAATACTCCAGATTCGCTGCCAGCTACTCTGTCGATCGCTTTGTTTGGAATGGTCGTCGCTTAGTAATATATTGTTTATATGAAATAAATTAACAAAATTCTGTTTTTTGTAAGTTTGTCTAATTTTCTGCTTGCGGACTTATGCGGTTATACTTAGAACCCCCTTCACCGGCGCTGCTGAGGCGGCGCTGACGGGTCGGAGAGACGGCCGGACGCATCGGAGAGACGGTGGAGACGCTCAGGAGAGAC
>NZ_OMPH01000039.1:0-13365 GCF_900312795.1 Ruegeria sp. AU67 | reverse complement strand
TCGCCGCAGTTCATTCTTCCGTCCACAACCATTTCAATCAGGAACGCGCCCTCTACAGCAGAGACAATTTCAAGCTCAACCGCGCCGCTGCTCTCTCCGAGTGGCGCCAACTTTGTTCAGCATAAGTTCCGGCATTTAGGGGTAAACAGAGACTGCTTCGAATTGGTCTGACAGCACCCGCTCAAGGCTTTGCGATGGCACGGTGCGTGCGCGGGATGCCCAGAACGACCCGGCACGCGATGATCACGCAAAATGTTGGTCAAACCCTTCGGGCACCTGCGAATCCAAACCCGCCAAATTCCGGCGCAGGGATGAGGTTTTGGCCGTTCCCAAAATGACCGAGGCCGCAAGGGGATGGCGGTGGGCAAAATGCAGGGCCGCTGTTGCCAAGGGGATGTTCAGCGCCCTGGCTTTGCTCTCTAGTTCTTTGACTTTTGCGACGATTTCGGGTGTGGCCAGTTCATAGTCATAAGTCGCGCCGTCTACCGCCCCTGTTGCAAGGATGCCGGAATTGAAGATGCCGCCCAGCACAAGGCTGGTGCCCTGTTCGCGGCATTTTGCGCAAAGCGCGTCCTCGGCAGAGCGGTCAAGCAGCGTCAGGCGACCGGCCAGAAGGATCACGTCAATGGGGCCATGTTCCATCACATCAAGGCAGATTTCATTTTCGTTCACGCCAAGGCCAAAGGCCCTGATCCGCCCCTTTTCCTTCAGTCGAACAAGGCGTTCATAGCCTGATTGCAAAAACGCTTCCATGTGGTGTGCATTGTCGGCCCCGTGGGTATAGGTGCCGATGTCGTGCACAAAAACGATGTCGCAATAGGTGGTCTTCAACAGGTCAAGGCTGTGTTCTAGTGACGCCTCCAGCCCATCGCCGGAATAGTCGTGGCGCACGTTGTTGGGCAGCGGATCAACAAAGCCGTCGGCCTCTGCCATGGGCTGTCCGGGGGACAGAATACGCCCCACCTTGGTCGAGATCACATGCCCATCGCGATCCTTGTTCGACAGGAACCGACCCAACCGCTGTTCGGCAAGTCCACGCCCGTATCGCGGAGCTGTGTCGAAATAGCGAATGCCCGCATCCCAAGCGCCTTGCAGCACCTCTTTGGCCTCGTCGTCGCTGACCGCGCGATAAAGGTTGCCGATGCTGGCACAGCCAAAAGATACGTCGGTGACCTTGACCTCGGTCTTGCCGATTTGGTTGAGTTTCATCATGCCGCCCCTTTGCGCGAAACGCCCCCGTTAAAGGTATATTCAGCGATAGAGGCAGGTTTCATTTCAATCGAAAATCCTGCGCAGGTCGGTGCCTGATAGGCGCCGTCTTTGACGATGCAGGGATCTTCGAAATGTTCGTGCAGGTGATCGACGAATTCGATGCGCTTGCTATCTTTTTCGCGTGAAATCGCGACGTAGTCGATCATCGACATGTGCTGCACATATTCACACAGACCCACCCCGCCCGCGTGAGGCCAGACGGGCAGATCGTATTTGGCCGCGATCAGCATTACGGCAAGCACCTCGTTCAGGCCCCCCATCCGGCAGCTGTCGATTTGCACGATGTCGATGGCCCCGGCGGCAATGAACTGTTTGAACATGATGCGGTTCTGGCACATTTCACCCGTCGCAACCTTGACGGGGGCCACGCCTTGGCGGATTTTTGCATGTCCCAGAATGTCGTCGGGACTGGTGGGTTCTTCGATAAAGAAGGGGCGGGCAAAGGCCAGTTTCTTGACCCAGTCTATGGCCTGATCGACCTCCCATACCTGATTGGCGTCGATCATGATGTTCATGTCATCGCCCAGTTCTTCGCGCGCGATGGTCAGACGGCGGATGTCATCCTGAAGATTACGGCCCACTTTGAATTTGGTGTGAGTAAAGCCTGCGTCCTTGGCTTGGCGGCACAGGCGACGCAGTTTGTCATCAGGATAGCCCAGCCACCCGGCGGAAGTCGTGTAACAGGGATAGCCTTCGGCGCGCAGTCGGGCGATGCGTTCGGCTTTGCCAGCTTCGCCAGCCTGCAGGATGCCCAGTGCCTCGTCTCGTGTCAGAACGTCGGTCAGATAGCGGAAATCGATCAGGCGCAGGATGTCTTCGGGCGGCATTTCCGCCACCAGAAGCCAGACAGGTTTGCCCGCTTCCTTGGCCCACAAATCCCAAACTGCGTTTACAACTGCACCGGCCCCCAGGTGAATCGCACCTTTGTCCGGCCCGATCCAGCGCAATTGACTGTCGCCGGTGACATGCCGCCAGAAACGGCCCATGTCTTCGCGTATCCAGTCCAGTTCTAGCCCGACCATCAGGTGGCCCAATGCCTCGATCGCGGCAATGCAGATTTCATTGCCGCGCCCGATTGTAAAAGTCAGGCCGTGGCCTTCGTGAGCGCCGTCCGTTTCCAGAATTACATAGGCCGCCGAATAGTCGGGGTCGGGGTTCATCGCATCCGAACCGTCAAGTGACGCGGAGGTGGGAAAGCGCAGGTCGTGAGTTCGCAGTTTGGTGATTTTCGTCATCAGCCCGCGACCACGTCTTGGACCTGAACACCCAGTCCTTGAATGCCAAGCTTCATCTTGTCGCCCGCCTTAAGATAAGTTGCAGGGTATTGGCCCATCCCAACCCCCGGCGGCGTCCCGGTCGATATCACATCACCCGGTTGCAGGGACATGAATTGCGACAGGTGCGAAATCACTGTGGCCACATCAAAATGCATCGTTTTGGTCGACCCATCCTGATAACGGTGGCCGTTCACTTCCAGATACATCGCCAGATTCTGAGGATCCGCGACTTCATCACGGGTCACCAGCCAAGGGCCGATAGGGCCAAAGGTGTCACAGGATTTTCCCTTTACCCACTGACCCGAGCGGTGCAACTGAAAGTCACGCTCTGACAGGTCATTGACCACGCAATAGCCTGCCACATGGTCCAGCGCGTCTTCTTTGCTGACGTATTTGGTGTGCTTACCGATCACCGCGCCCAGTTCAACTTCCCAGTCGGATTTGACCGAATTGCGCGGTATTTCGACAGTGTCGTTGGGGCCACAGATGGCCGAGGTCGCCTTGAAGAAGATTACCGGTTCTTCGGGCAAGGCCATGCCGGATTCCGCGGCGTGATCCGCATAGTTCAGGCCAATGCAGATGAACTTGCCGACCTGTCCGACACAAGGACCGATGCGTGCTTCCCCGTCCAACACGGGCAGGGTTGCGGGATCAAGGCCGCGCAGGTGATCAAGGCCGGCATCCCCAAGGACGTCGCCTGCCAAATCGCCAATCACGCCCGAAAGATCACGGATCGTGCCTTCCGCATCCAGAATTGCAGGTTTTTCTGCCCCCACAGGGCCAACGCGTAGAAGTTTCACCTGTTACTCTCCTCATCAAGTCCTAGGCGGTCCAACCGCCGTCGATGTTATGTGCCTGTCCGGTTGTAAAGGCGCTGTCGTCGCTTGCCAGATAAAGTGCAAGGGCCGCCATTTCATAGGTCGTGCCGATACGTCCCATGGGCTGACGCGCGATAAAGTCCGACAGGGCCTTTTCATAGTCGCCCGTGGCGCACAGACGTCCGTGCATGGATGGGCTGTCCACCGTCCCGGGGCAAATCGCGTTGCAGCGAATGCCACGGGTCACATAGTCGGCGGCAACCGATTTCGTGATGCCGATTACGGCAGCCTTGGATGCGCAATACGCGAAACGGTTGGGCACGCCTTTGATCGAGGAGGCCACCGATGACATGTTGATGATCGAACCACCGCCCTGTTCCAACATGGCGGGCAGGGCCAGTTTGATCAGGCGATACATGGCTTTGACGTTCAGATCGAAACTGAAATCCCAATCTTTGTCGTCACATTCAAGGATCGTACCGTGGGCGACATAGCCTGCGCAGTTGAACAGCACGTCCAGCGGGCCGATATCTGTCATGGCCTTGTTGACGGCCTCGGCGTCGGTCACATCCAACACAAGCGTCGTCACGCAGTCGATGGCATCAAGTTCCGCCAGAGTGTCGGCGTTGATGTCGGATGCAATGACCTCGGCGCCCTCGGCGGCCCAAAGCTCGGCGGTGGCGCGGCCAATGCCTTGGCCTGCTGCGGTGATTAGTGTTTTCTTGCCTGCTAGACGGCCTGTTTTTTGTGTCATGGTTCTTTAATCCGTGTGAAAGACTTCTTGCATCATAGCCCACTGTTCGCCCTTGGCGCGGGTTTCAAGCGGGGCTTGGCATGGGTCCGTTAGGGCCCACCACTCGCGGGTGCGTGCGTCTTTGGCCATCTTGGCCATGTCGGCCTCGAAATCATTGCCGTGATACTCCCAATAGCCAAAAAGTAGGTTTTCAGGTTCGCGCAGGAAAATGGAGTAGTTGCGAATATTGCTGCCCTTAATCTGGGCCAGAACATCCGGCCAGACATCCGCGTGAAGGCGTTTGTATTCTGCGATCTTTTCTGGCCTAAGGCGGATCACCATTCCCATTCGTTGCATCAGGCGCCCCCCGTGATTGTCTGTGAAAACACCGATTTGGCGGCAATGGCGTCAGCGTCCCATTCGATGCCCAGCCCCGGCGCGTCCGAAGGCACGGCCTGACCGTCTTCGATACGCATCGGCGCGGCGGTTACACTGTCAAGTTGCGGGATGTATTCCAGCCATTTGGCATTTGGCACGGCACAGACCAGCGACAGGTGAAGCTCCATCAGGAAATGCGGGCAGACCATGACGTTGAACGCCTCGGCCATATGGGCCACCTTCAGCCAAGGGGTTATGCCGCCAATACGCGCCACATCCACTTGCACGATCGAGGCTGCACCAGACTGAAGGTAATCTTTGAACTGGCTGGCGGAATACATGCTTTCGCCCACGGCAATTGGCACCGAGGTACGCCGCGAAAGCTCCACATGCCCCTGCACGTCATCGGCGGGCAGGGGTTCTTCGAACCAGCCGACGCCGCAATCCTCTAGAACCCGCGCACGGCGGATCGCTTCGGACAGGGTAAATCCCTGATTGGCGTCGGTCATGATCTCGTAGCTATCGCCCACGGCGGCGCGTACCGCCTCAAGCCGTGCAGCATCCTGACTGATGTGATCGCAGCCGATCTTGATCTTAGAGCCGCGAAAACCCCGCGCCTGCATTTCGACGGCGTCATCAACCAATACCTTGGTTTCAAGGTGCAGCCAGCCGCCTTCGGTTGTGTAAAGCGGAACGCGCGGACGTGCGCCACCCGCGGCCTTCCACAATGGCAGCTCCGCATTCTTACACTTCAGATCCCAAAGCGCGGTATCAATCGCCGCCAGCGCAAGCGACGTGATCGCCCCGACAGCGGTGGCATGGGTCAGGAACAGAAGATCGCGCCAGATGCCTTCGATCCGGTCGGGGTCCTTGCCGATCAGGGCTGGGGCCAGCGTGTGTTCCAGAAGCGCCATCACCGAAGGCCCGCCCGTCCCGATGGTATAGCTGTAACCCGTCCCGACCCCGCCGTCAGAATCATAAACGGTCACGAAAGGCGTTTCCTGACTGACAAAAGTTTGAATGGCATCGACCCGTTTCACCTTGGGGATCAGGTCGATCATCTGCAGTTCTATGCGGGTTATCACTGCCATGGCTTAGCCTCTGACCGCGTTTGTGCTGGTCGCGTCAAAGACATGGCATTTGTCCAGCATCAGATCGAATTTCAACACTTCGCCCGGATGTACGGGGCGCGGGTTCAGCATTTTTGCCTGAACCTCGGTCCCGGCGACTTCGGTGAACAGCAGAGTTTCAGTGCCCAGCGGTTCGGTCAA
Source organism: Ruegeria sp. AU67 (assembly GCF_900312795.1). Lineage (NCBI taxonomy): Bacteria > Pseudomonadati > Pseudomonadota > Alphaproteobacteria > Rhodobacterales > Roseobacteraceae > Ruegeria > Ruegeria sp. AU67. Next base: position 7,616 of record NZ_OMPH01000039.1, on the reverse strand, counting down.
TGTCACGGTCAGTTCCAATTCGGCTTTCTGGCCTTCCTCCTGCACGGAGTGTTTTTGGGGCATAAGGTTGTCTGCGCGAAAGCCGAACTTCACTTTTTGACCCGTCTGCACCTTGCCACGCGCATTTGCTGGCACCGGCACGGAAATGCCATCGGAAAGTTCGATGGCATCTTCGCCCGACACCGTTCCGTCGATCAGGTTCATGGGCGGAGATCCGATAAAGGTCGCTACAAAGGTGTTAATGGGCGTGTTGAACAGCTCCAACGGGGTCCCGACCTGCACGATATGCCCGTCGCGCATCAAAACAATCCGATCCGCCAGGGTCATCGCTTCGACCTGATCGTGGGTGACGTAGATAATCGTGTTGCCGACGCGTTGATGAAGGCGCTTGATTTCAACCCGCATTTGGGTGCGCAGCTTGGCATCAAGGTTGGATAGCGGCTCGTCAAACAGGAACACATCGGGGTGGCGCACAATCGCGCGGCCCATGGCGACGCGCTGACGCTGGCCACCCGACAGTTCGGCGGGCTTGCGATCCATCAATTCGTTCAGACCCAGAATTTCGGCCGCCGCATCCACCGCCTTCGTGATCTCGGCAATGTCGGCCTTGGCGATTTTCAGCGAAAACCCAAGGTTTTCGCGCACAGTCATATGCGGGTAAAGCGCATAGTTCTGGAATACCATTGAGATATTGCGTTCGCGAGGTGGCAGATCATTGACCACGCGCCCTCCGATGGAAACCTCACCGCCCGAGATGTCTTCGAGCCCCGCAATCATCCGCAGGGTCGTGGATTTCCCGCAACCTGACGGGCCGACCAACACCACGAATTCGCCGTCTTGGATATCCAGATCAATCCCGTGAACCGCCTGCAGCTGGCCGTACTTTTTCACAACTTTGGAAAGGGTAACTTCGCTCATTTTGCTATCCTTTGACGCCGCCGAACGTGAGGCCGGCAATCAGATGTTTTTGAACAATAAATGTGAGGATCAGCGCGGGAACGATCATCAGAACTGCCAAGGCACACATGCCGCCCCAGTTGATCGTGAATTCAGCGGTGAAATCCAAAAGTCCGACAGGCATTGTTTTTGACCCGACCGAACGTGTCAGCTGTGACGCCAGCGCAAATTCGTTCCACGAGGTCAGAAAGGCAAAGATCGCAGCAGATGCCACACCTGACCGCGCCACCGGAAATTCGACCTTCCAGAAGGCCTGCCATCGGGTACAGCCATCCATTTCAGCCGCCTCGTGCAGCTCTTTGGGGATCTGGCGGAAAAAGCCGTCGGTCAACCAGATTGTAAAGGGCACATTCATTGCGACATAGGCAAGGATCAGACCGAAATGCGTGTCGATGATGCCGACACGCGCAAAGACGATGAACAGCGGCAGCGACAGCGCCACACCTGGCACCGCGCGAAACAGCATCAGCCCGACGAAATAGCCCGACTTGCCCTTAAAACGATAGCGCGCGAAGGCATAGCCGCCCGACATTCCGATCAGGATCGCAATCAGGGTCGACGTGACCGAAACTATCATTGAGTTACGGAAATATGAAAAAACCGGCACCCCGCCTTCGCCAGCGCCCCCAAACATCGCGCGGTAATGGTCCAGCGTAAACGACGGGTTCCAGACGGGCGGCTTTGCCATGATCTCGACCGTCGGGCGGAACGAGTTCAGGACAATCCAAAGCCCTGGAATGCAGATAACCGCCATGGTGATGAACAGCGCGGTGAAATGCAGGGCCTTCAGCGCGCGTTTGCGATTGCGATGGGAAAGATTGCTATCCATTGCACTTACCCCGCCATTCCAAGTTCGGCGCGCGCGGCGCTGAGCTTGCGGAAGAAGTAGACGGTGAACAGGATCGACAGGATGATCGAAACATATCCCATCGCATTGGCCAGCCCCATGCGGGCGTCGACATAACCTGTGCGGCTCATAAGGGTCCAAAGAAGTTCAGTGCGCCGTGCAGGCCCGCCCCCTGTCATGATTTGCACAATGTCATAGGCGCGGGCCACATCTAGGCTGCGAATGGTCATGGCGATGTAAATAAAAGGCATCAGGAAAGGCAACGTGATATGGCGGAACGTTTGCCAGGGGGTGCAGCCATCGACCTTGGCGGCCTCCAGCGGATCGCGTGGCATGGCGAAAAGCCCTGCAAGGATCAGGATGGCAAAGACCGATGTGCTCATCCACACTTCGGCAAAGATGATCGAGAACATCGCCAGCTTGCCGTCCACCAGCCAAGGCAGCGCGCCGTTAAAACCCATGGATTGCAGTATGTTGTTCACCAGACCGATATTGTCGTTAAAGATAAATTTGAACTGAAATCCCACCAGAATAGGCGAGAACATCATCGGAAACATCAGGATCGTGCGCAGGGTTCGTTGCCCCCATGTGACCTTGTTCATCATCAGCGCAATGCCAAGGCCCAGCAAAAGCTCCACGTTCAGCACAATGGTCAGGAACAGAACCGTCCGTCCAAAGGCGGCCCAAAACTTCGCGTCCGACAGGATTTTTTCGTAGTTATATGTGCCCACCCACTTCCATAAAGTGGACGGTCGCGTCAGCTTGTAAGGCGTGAAGCTGGAGTAGAGCGAAAAGATTAGCGGGATCAGCACGACTGCGGCAATCACAATGATCGCAGGCAACAGAAGGACTAACCACTCTGGCAAGCGGCGGCGGGTCATGGGGCTACCTATTGGATGGCTTGGGGTAGGGCGGATTTCGGGGGCAGGCGGTCTGCCCCCGAAAGGCTTTTAACCTTAGTAATAGCCGGATTCGCGCATCAGCTCGTCCACGGCTGCGGCAGCGTCGTCCAGCGCTTCCTTGACCGTCTTGTCGCCCACGATTGCGGCCTGCAATTCGGGGAAGACAATGTTTGTGGTTTCACCCCATTCGGGGATCGGCGGCACAGCAAAGGCAAATTCCGCACCCGCGGCAAAAGCAGCAAGCGCTTCTGCGCGGAAGGGGTCGTCACCCGCCTTGGCGGCAGCGACGTTGGCTTCCCAGACGGCCGAACGTGTAGGAAGCGACCCACCGGACGATTCCGACAGCTGGCTTTCTTCGCTTGTCAGGAACATGACCAGCGATACAGCCGCATCCTTGTCGGCGCAGTCATTGGTGACCGAAAACCCGTGATGCCCGGACCAGCCTGTGCGCGTGACCGAACCCATGGGCTGAATCGCAACGCCGACATTGCCTGCCGCCTTAGAGGATTCGGGATCGTTAAAAAATCCAGCCCAGCCCGGCCAGTCGAGGTTGAGCGCGACCGTGCCTGACGCAAAACCCTGTCCCAGGTCATCCCAGACATAGCTGGTAGTGCCCGCAGGAACGGCTTTGGCTTCGTAGAGGTCGACAAACCACTGAAGCGCGCGCTGACCCGCATCCGAATTAAAGATCGGCTTGTTGGTTTCATCAAGATAGTTGCCGCCCTCGGCCACGACCATCTCATAAAACCGGCCAACGATGGCCTCGTCCTTGCCGGCAAATTGCGTGCCATAGAAATTGGGGGCATCCGCAAAGAAGATAGCCTGATCCTTGACCTGCTCCCATGTTTCGGGAACGGCCAGCTCATAGCCATACTCGGACTTGAAGGCGGTGGCCTTGTCCGCGTCTTCGTAGTTTGACTTCAGATAATACAGAACCGAAACGTCAAACTGCGCACGTGGCAGCATCAACAGCTCGCCGCCCACGGTCGAGGCGCTAATGTTGCCGCCCACGAACTCTGCTACGGTGCTTTCTGGCACCAGATCGTTCAGGTCGACATAAAGCCCTTCGTATTGGGGCGCAAAGGATGAGTGGTTCGAACCCACACACCAATCGGTGGTTCCGGCAGCCATGTCGGATTTGATTTCCTTGTCGATCTCAAAGTGGCTTTTCTTTGAAATGATATCGACCTTTGCACCGGTTGCTGCCTCCCAGTCAGCAATGCGGCCATAAAGCCCTTCATATTGTTGGCCGCCGATCAGTTTCGCTGCGACTGTGACGCCATCAAAGCTGCCCCAGTCAGACGCGATTGCCGACTCGGACATCGCAACAATTGCAGTCCCAGCCATCAGGCCTTTGATTATATTTCGTTTTTTCATTTCTTCCTCCCAGATCACGGCCAGTAATGCGGCTCTCTATTTGCTTATAAATCATTTATTCATTAATAAATCAACCTTGACTTGCCCCCTGATAGTGAAGGAAACTCTGGTTGTAGTGATGAAACGAGGGTCAAAATGGACGACGCGCCAGAAAAATACCGCGCGCCTGCGCTGGAAAAAGGCTTGGACATTATCGAGCTTTTGGCAAACCACGGCGAAGGTCTGACGCAGGGCGAAGTGGCTAAGGCGCTGGATCGCTCACCCTCTGAAATTTATCGCATGCTGTCGACACTGGTGCGGCGCGATTATGTGATCCGATCGCTTTCCGGGGACCGCTATTCGCTTAGCCTCAAGATGTTCTCGATCTCGCAGCGTCACCCACCCATCGGGCGTGTCATCGAAAGCGCGCTACCGCGTATGCGGGCCATCACGCGCGCATCATGGCAGTCGTGTCATATGGGCATGGAAAGCAATGGGGACATTGTGATTGTGGCTTCGGCGGAATCTCCGGGGAACTGGGGGTTGGCGCTAAAGACTGGCACGGTTGTGGGGCTGTGGAACACTGGATCAGGGCGCGTTTTGGCGGCATTCAGACCACAAAGCGAACTGGAAGACCTGATTGAACGCCATCGGCCCGCGTTGGGTGAGCCTCCCTTTGATAGGGAGGAATTCTCTGACCACATCGCGCGTATTCGCTCTGTGGGATACGAAAAGATGACCTCGGCCACAGCCATCGGGGTCACTAACATCGCCTTTCCGGTATTTGATCCGGGCGGACGGGCGGCCGCCGTGCTGAGCTGTCCCTATCTGGAACGTGTCGATGATCTGAAAGTTCCGACCTTGGACGAGGTGACCGAAATGCACGGCCAATTGGCGCAAGAGCTTACAAGACTGCATGGTGGCGCGCCTGCCAACACCGGGACATTACAAACGGCCCGCGATCAGCGCGCGCCATCGGGAGGGTGAGCAATGACAATTGATACCCATCAGCATTTCTGGAAACTTGAACGGGGTGACTATGCCTGGCTGACACCCGCGCTGACCAAGCTTTACCGCGATTTTCAGCCCGATGACCTGAAGCCGCTGATGGATGCGGCTGGTATCACGGGCACCATCGCAGTTCAGGCCGCCGACACCGAAGCAGAAACCGAATACCTTTTGTCGCTGGCGGATCGTCATGATTGGATTGGCGGTGTGGTTGGCTGGGTCGATCTAGAGGCCGAAAGCGCGCCTGCCTCGGTTGCCCAGTTGGCGCAACATCCCAAATTGGTAGGGTTGCGCCCGATGATTCAGGATATCGGGGACGATGCCTGGATGCTGCGCCCCGCCTTAGCCCCTGCGATTGCAGAGATGGTTCGGAATAATCTGACGTTCGATGCGCTGGTGATGCCGCGCCACCTGCGCCACCTTCTTGAATTCCTGCGGACCTACCCCGACCTGTGCGTCGTGGTGGATCACTGCGCAAAACCTGAAATCCGCGACAAGGTGATCGAAGGCTGGGCCGCAGACATGGCCGAGATTGCCACCTACCCGCAAGTCTTTTGCAAGATTTCGGGGCTAGTGACCGAAGCGGCGGAAAACTGGGGCGAAGAAGATCTGAAACCCTATGTTCAGTATATTTTGGGCAGTTTTGCGCGTGATCGCCTTTTGTTTGGCAGCGATTGGCCGGTCGTGAACCTTGCCTCGGATTACGGGGCTTGGAAGGAGCTTGCCCAAAGTTATCTGGGCGGCAACATACCCAATAACGCTGCGTCGGCCTATCCTCGCCTCGGGCCGCCGCCCAAATGACAAAAGCTCACATGTCGCTGATCTTTTTGTTACTTTTAACAGTAGCTTAGCTCAGAAGGGGGCGCCGTCAGAAGAAACTTATTGAGGCGGGCAGGGCGAGCACTTAGCGTCGCAGGATGACAAAACGCAGCCCTTTTCGCTACTTCAAGACGAGCCCCGAGATCATCCGTCTGGCCGTCATGATGTTTGTTCGGTTTCCGCTTTCGCTTCGCAATGTTGAAGATCTTTTGCACGAGCGCGGCATCGAGATCAGCCACGAAACTGTGCGTTATTGGTGGAACAGGTTTGGCCCGATGTTTGCATCAGAGATCCGAAGAAAACGGGTTCAGCAACTCCGAGCCTTTTCAAAATCGAAGTGGCACGTTGACGAGGTTTTCGTGAAGGTGAATGGCAAGCGGCATTATCTTTGGCGGGCCGTTGATTATGAAGGCGAGGTGCTGGAAGCCATTGTCACCAAACGCCGAAACAAGCAGGCTGCACTGAAATTCCTCAGGAAATTGATGAAGCGGCACGGAAAAGCGGAAAACGTCGTCACGGATCGCTTCGCCTCATACAGAGCCGCGCTCAGAGAGCTTGGCGCTACCGAAAAACAAAGGACGGGCAGGTGGCTCAACAACCGCGACGAGAACTCGCACCTGCCGTTTCGACGAAGAGAACGGGCCATGCTGCGTTTCAGGCGTATGCGAAGCTTGCAGAAATTCGCCTCCGTCCATTCCTCCGTTTACAACCACTTCAACCAGGAAAGATCGCTAGCCAGTCGAGACACCTTCAAGCTGACCCGCGCCGCCGCTCTTAGCGAGTGGCGTCAACTTTGTTCCGGATAAGTTCGCGATTTCCGCGGCAAACTGAGACTAGTTCGAATTAGTCTGACAGCACCTCCGCCAAGGCGAAAACAAGCGGCTGATCATCAACATCCCGCCACGTTGCCTGAAATCGGTCACCGTGGCCGTTGCATATGTCGCTTATCTTCTGGGGCACTCACCCAGCGCCAAGATTATTGTTGCCAGCTACGGGCTGGATTTGGCGCGCAAGCATTCTGAAGATTGTCGTCGGATCATGTCCGCGCGCTGGTACCGGGAAATGTTCCCTGAAACGGTTTTGGCCCAAAAGGGCAACTCCTCAGAAGAAATCCGCACCACAAAGGGAGGCAGTCGCAAGGCTGTCTCCATCGGCAGTTCTGTTACTGGCCATGGCGCTGATTACATCATCATCGATGACCTGCTGAAAGCTGGTGATGCGGGTTCCGAAGCCGAGCTGGTCAAGGCACAGGAGTTCATTGAGGGGACCTTGCTGTCGCGCTTTGACAACCCGGCCGAAGGGCGTGTGGTTATGGTTGCACAACGGTTGCACGAGATGGATCCGCCAGGCTACCTGCTTGAACGCGGTACCTATCGGCACCTGAATCTGTCTGCCATCGCCGAAGAATATGAGACGGTGCCTCTTGGGCGTGGAAGGGCCATGCACCGCAAACCGGGTGATCTCCTTTGCCCGTCGCGCCTGGATCAGCAAACGCTGGATACCAAGCGCCGTGAAATGGGCGCAGCCGTGTTCAATTGCCAGTATCAGCAGAACCCGATTGCACCAGACGGATCGCCCCTTCGCTGGGAGTGGTTCAGTATTTATGAGACCATCGAAAATCGTCGCTGGTTCCAACTGGTGGTTCAAAGCTGGGATACGGGCATGTCAGCGGATCCCCGGTCCGACTTCTCGGCCTGTACAACCTGGGGATTCCGCGAAAATGCGTG
>NZ_OMPH01000020.1:0-338452 GCF_900312795.1 Ruegeria sp. AU67 | reverse complement strand
AACATCGGGCCAAATCTGTTCCATCAATAACGCACAGTTTCGTGGCTGATCTCGATGCCGCGCTCGTGCAAAAGATCTTCAACATTGCGAAGCGAAAGCGGAAACCGAACATACATCATGACGGCCAGACGGATGATCTCGGGGCTCGTCTTGAAGTAGCGAAAAGGGCTGCGTCTTGTCATCCTGCGACGCTAAGTGCTCGCCATGCCCGCCTCAATAAGTTTCTTCTGACAGTGCCCGTTTGGGACAGGGTGCAGGAAAAAATGCGCAAAGCGTCGCAGCGATCCCGTGCAGACCCTACACCCGATACGCGCCAACGTACCACTGACCCCGGGTCCTGGCTCACGGGTTCACTGCAGGATGAAACTGGTGATCGCTTGACGCCAACCCACACCACGCGCAAAGGCCGACGGTTACGCTATTACGTCTCCAATCGGTTGATCTCGGGTGGCAAGGATATCTCCGGCTGGCGACTGCCTGGCCCTGCGCTGGAAAACGCAGTCATGGATGTCATCGTCAGACATCTGCAAGACGCCGCCGCCGCGCACCAGGTACTGGCGCAGCCGGAGGCCGGGTCAGCGGAGGCAGTTCAGACTTCAGTTGCGGATTTAGTAACCCGGCTTCAATGCCAAACCGGTCAGGTTGGCGCTGATATTCTGGCCAACGGCAGAATTGCACGAGGACAGATCGACCTCGAATTGAACCCCAAAACTCTGACATGCGCACTTGGCATTGCTGCAGACCATCTGCACTCGGATCTCACCCACGTCACCGCACCCTTCGATCTGCGCCGCCGCGGTGTCGAGGCCAAGGTCATCGCCGGAGACATGGCACCCCAACCCGATCCCCATCTCCGGTCAATGCTGATCCGCGCCCATGGCTGGGCCCGTGATCTGAAAGCCGGAGTTCAACTGATGGAGATTGCACGCAGCGAAAGCGTCCCTGGCGCCTTCATCCGTACCCGTGCTCAGCTCGCCTTTCTCTCACCGAAGATTCCGGCCGCGATTCTCGACGGCACCCAGCCGCCCGAACTCACACTCAAGCGTCTGGTCAGCGTTACCCACCCACTTGACTGGACCGAACAGCAACGCCAGTTCGGCTTTTGATAGCTCCAGATCCTGCGTCCCTGATACAGGGTTCGCCCTCCCTGATCCGTCGGCACAATTCCCTGTTCCCACGAGATAATTCCCTGTTCCACTTTTTAGGGAATTTGCAACATAAACCTCTGTAAAACATGCAGTTCTGACATGTGAAACGCCTGCATTCGAACCCGTTTCACGAAAATTCCCTGTAAATTGCCGGGTATCAGGGAAATCCAGCCCAAAGCGACCCCGCCAAAATGCGGCACTGAGACTGGGGCCTGAATTGTCCTCTGAATGTACGAACCGCTCTGTCTCTGATTGAAAGCGCATGCGCCAACTCGCGGGAATTGCGGAACAATTCCGGGTCAGAAAATACAACTGAATTGAGACAGGTATGAGTGGCGGAGAGACAGGGATTCGAACCCTGGAGACGGTCTCCCGCCTACACACTTTCCAGGCGTGCGCCTTCGACCACTCGGCCACCTCTCCGTGCCGGCGTTATTTGAACTATCGCCGAGGGATTTGCAAGGCCCCATTGAGGTGAAATTTCACCTGAAATCGAAAGCCTTGCTAAGGCGTTTAAATCTCGTCCCCGTCACCATCAGCCAAATCAGTCTCAGTCATCTCGACAGGCGCTGAGGATGGCTTTACCGCCGGTGTTTCGTCGGTTTCCTTGGTGGGTTGGGCTGCGCCGCCCTGCAACGTCTCGGGATTACGCAACCAGACGTCTCGTTGTGCAAACGGGATCTCGATCCCTTCAGCGACAAAGCGTTTGTTGATCTCATGGTTCATGTCCGATTTGACCGACAGCACCCAGTTCACATCGCGTAGGATGGCCCGGATTTCAAAGTCCAGAGAATCTGCACCAAACCCCTGGAACACCACGCTGGGGGCTGGATTGGCCAAAACCATCGGATGCGCATTCGCAATCTCACCCAGGATTTTTTCCACCAACCGGGTATCAGTTCCGTAGGCGACCCCGACCGGAACAATCACCCGCCCAATCGTATTGCCGCGGGTGTAGTTCGTGACAACGCCGCTGATCAGGTCCGAGTTTGGAACGATTACATCCGTGCGGTCGAACGTTTCAATCCGCGTAGAGCGAACCGAGATATCGCGGACGTAGCCCATCATCCCATTCACGTCGATCCAATCCCCTTTCGAGATTGGACGCTCGACCAACAGGATAATGCCCGAAACAAAGTTCGACACGATGGTCTGCAGACCAAAGCCGATCCCGACCGACAAAGCACCGGCAACAATGGCCAGCGAAGACAGGTTGAACCCGGCAATCGTAATCGCAACCAGCGCGGCCAGGAAAATACCGACATACCCGGTGCCCGAAACAATCGCGTTTTGCCCGCCTGGATCAATACTGGTCTTTGGCAGTAGCGAATTGCGCAGCCCGCTTTGCAGCATTCGGGTCAGGCCATAGCCGACGGCAAATATGACTAGGAAGGTAAAGAAATTGCTGGGCGAGATGGTTACGCCGCCGATGTCGAACCCCTGCAGCAGGCGCGACCAGGCTTCTAGCAGGTCGGTTTCACGCGCGCCCCAATAAAGCGCGAGGACCGGCATTGCCAGAATGGCCATTGCAAAGCCGATGAGAACCGAAAACAGCGAGTCCTTGGCCTTATCGCCCTGCCCGCCGAGCCATCCGTAAACAGACGTCAGGAAGCGTTGGACGATGACCAGCGCGGCAATAAGAACCAATGAACGCACGGCCGGGAAAACGATTGCTTCAGCCGCATTCGTATACCCCAGCATCGCTAAAATCGGGCTGGCGATCCCAAGGAAGAACAAAGCGCGTCGAATGAACTCGACCAGCTGGCTGAACCCGGCAGCGCGGGCCGTTGCGGACGGCTCATCAGCATCGACTGGGACATCAACGCTGCGGACGCGACGGACGCGAAGAAGAATCAAAGCTGTTGCGACGATGACCGGAAAGGCGACGACAGCGCGCGTCGCATCCGAGATATTTTCGATCTGATCGAACAAGTTCACCAGTTCATGCAGGATCAGGAGCCCGGCAAGAAAATCGAGGTAGACGCGTAACTCAGTGACTTTCTGGCGGGACAGTTTTTTGAACCCCTGCGCCGCTTGCAGCACGTAAACCTGTCGGCCAATCCAGTCATAATACAGGATGATCGCCGCCCAATACGGCACGTTTTCCATCAACAGCGTCCCGCGCAGGCCCAGGACACCTGTCATCACAACCGCCTGAACCAGAAGCCAGACGCCGAACCAAGGGAGGATAATACGCAGCAACGAGGTCAGGAACGTCCATACGCCACTTCCCTGCCCCCCTAGGGCTCGCAGACGCGCACCAGCAGCTTCCGACCAGCGCTTGCCGTAAAACAGCAGAACACCAGCAACGAACACCAAAGCCAGAATACCCAGCCCACGTGCACGCAAACGTTCATGTACTACGTCAGTACTCAGGTTCCGCCGCGCTTCGTTGAACAACGCTTGCGCAGCTTCATTCACATCAACCCAGGCCGGCCGCCAGTGGGTGGGGTTCAGGGGCGACGGTCCGCGCTCCAAAAGTTCTTTCGCCTGACGGTCTCGCAATAGTTTGTCTATCTCAGATATCAGACCATTGGCCCGGCTGAATGCCTCTTGTGAGATGATCTGCGGGACGCGCAAACTGTTCAGCTGCTCGTCTAGATGCGTTCGTAGTGTGGCAATATCTTCCGGTTCAGTCGCGTCGCCTTCGGGCGCAGCACCTAGGGCCTTGATCTGATTTTCCAGCGTCTGGATGCGTTCCGTGTTTGCACCGCGGGCCCGATTGAAATCATCTCTATAGCCGTTGATCTCTGAGCGCAGGTTTTCGAGCGAAGCGTTCGACGCGCGATTGTCCTCGATTACCGTCTCCGCGCGGTCCGCCGTTTTGACCCAGCCCTGATAATACTCGCTTTGACGATCGGTTAGCTGCGCGGCAGCGGGGCCGCTAAGTATCGCAAAACATACCGCAACAAGGTTCAGGAACAGGCGAACACGCCGCAGCATCACACGTCCTCAAAAACGCCGGGGATATTACGTGGCGCTTCGGTCATCCAGTCCGGGACAGGCAATTCCTTTTCACGCAGGAAATCCGGGTTGAACAGCTTGGATTGATAGCGAGTTCCATAGTCACACAGTATGGTCACGATGGTATGGCCCGGACCCAGATCTTTGGCCAGACGTACCGCACCAGCCATGTTAATGGCGGTTGAACCGCCCATGACTAGGCCTTCATCGCGCAGCAGGTCAAAGATGTAAGGCAGCGCCTCGTTATCCGACATCTGATAAGCGAAATCTGGTTTGAACCCTTCAAGGTTCTTGGTGATGCGCACCTGACCGATGCCTTCGGCGATCGAGCCGCCCTCCATCGCGATTTCGCCGGTGGTGTAATACGAATACAGCCCAGCCCCCATCGGATCGACCAGACCGATCTTGACGCCTTTGGGCTGCAACGCGTCCGCTACGCCCGCCAATGTACCGCCCGAGCCCACGGCACAGACGAACCCGTCAACTTTGCCATCGGTCTGTTCCCAGATTTCGGGACCGGTTGTTTCCACATGCGCCTGACGGTTCGCCACATTGTCGAACTGGTTGGCCCAGATCGCGCCATTGGGCTCGGTCTGCGCCAGTTCTTCGGCCAAACGACGGGAATAGTGTACGAAATTGTTAGGGTTGCGATACGGTGCGGCCGGAACCTGAACCAGCTGAGCCCCAGCTAGTCGCAGCATGTCCTTTTTCTCTTCGGACTGCGTTTCCGGGATGACAATGACGGTCTTGAACCCCATCGACGCACCAACAAGCGCCAAACCGATCCCGGTGTTACCCGCCGTACCTTCGACAATGGTGCCGCCCGGTTTCAGGTCACCACGCGCAATGGCATCGCGGATGATGTAGAGCGCCGCACGATCCTTGACCGACTGGCCGGGGTTCATGAATTCGGCCTTGCCGAGAATCTCGCACCCGGTCTCTTCGCTGATGCGACGCAGGCGGATCAGCGGGGTTTTTCCGACTGCGTCGGCAAGGTCTCGTGCAATGCGCATGGCGCCCTCATTTCATTTCGGATCAACGCAGATTTACCTGTGGTGCGCGACGACCACAAGCGGCGAAAATCATCCGCGCAGGCGCTCACGGTGACGTGCAAGCCAATGGGCCACCGCCAAAAGCGGCAAATCCTTGAACCCATGACTGTCGACCCTGTCCATGAATTCACTGAAAGGCAGAATCTGGGTTCGGATATCCTCACCCTCCGTTGCCAACCCACCATCTTCGATGGTCTTGATCAGATCAGCCAGCCCGACATAAAGGTATAGATATTCAGTCGATGACCCGCTGGAGGAATACGCGCCGCCTGCATATTCCAGCCGGTTCAGCGCAATCTGGGCTTCTTCTTCGGCCTCGCGCAGGGCCGCTTGTTCCGGCGTTTCGCCTGGGTCGATCATCCCGGCGACCGGCTCCCACATCCAAGGTTCAGGATCTTCAGCCAGAAAGATCGGTGCCCTGAATTGTTCAACTAACAAAACCGTGTCGCGCACGGGATCATATGGCAGGACGATCACGGCGCTGCCCTGCATCAGGCTGCTGCGGTTCAGCACTTTGCCCATCGAGCCATCGTATTGGCGATGCTGCAACGCGACTTCTTCCATCCCGAAATAATTGACATAGGCCGGTTTACGATCGTGCACGATGACGTCTTTGGCAGTGTCTCGTGCATCACCTGTCGCACGTTGACGGGCAGCCAGCTTTGCCCATGCTCGCGTCCGGATCGACGGAAAGCTTCGCGCAATTTGTTCCGCATCAACCTTGCCGTAAAAACCCATAACCTCTTGCGCGGCGAGCATCGTCATCGCGCCCCACACATCCAACCAGCCCTGCAGCGACCAGAGACCGCCGCGGTTCCAAAGCCCCGGCTCAGGGTAGAACACAAGGGCTTGCGATATCGACCCGTCGGCCAGATCAACTGTCTGCTCCCGCAGGTCGTAATCAAAACCACCCTCGTAGAAGACCAAACGGTTCTGATCTTCCTCACTCAATCCCCGGAGCAATAACCCTTTGGCCAGACTGCCTTCCTCATGAACAATCATGGGAAAGGCCTGATCCCGCACGCTATGGACTGCATGATCCTTCAGAGTGGCTTGGGAAAATTCAAGTTTGGACGCTGGACGTCCCAAGACAAGCTCCAGCAATGGCAAATGCCGCAGCGTGCCATAAAAGAACAGATCTGACACTGTTGGGTTCTTTCGTACTTTAAGTTGTCAGCTCACCGCCACCGGCGGGCTGCTTCCTCAGTGGCCAGCCCAGTGACAAGAGCTCCGATGAGCAAAGTCCACAAGATTTCGGGAACCACCAGTTGTTGACCATATTCAACACCGATTTTGAATATAGCTATCAGTGCCTCGAACGGGCCGTCGTACCTATGCCGCATTGCCAGACGGAGCATTTCGTTGACACCCTGAACAAACAGGCCCCAGAACACCAGCGCCACTATTCCGGTCAATCCATTGTTGATAGCGGCAGTCCAGCCCCGGCCAGCACGCTTGCCCATGATCCACCAACCGCAAATCACGCCCAAAGCCATGTTTACGTAGGTAAACATGCCATAGTTCTTACCTTCATCACCGTTTTCAATGACCATACTCGAAACTAAGAACGCCACGATCAAGAGGCATAAGCCAGAAACAAGCTTGGGGGCAGTGGGCATTTCTGAAGTCCGTTCCTTAACTCGGTTTCGCTATAGTGATCTGTGTCACATCGCAATTACCGGTGTCAAAGGCTGCTCCGCAGGCGGTCAAATAATAATTCCACATGCGGCGAAAACGCTCATCAAAGCCCATTTCCGAGATTTCGTCCCACTTGCCGTTGAACGTGTCATACCAGCGGCGCAGGGTCAGGTCATAGCTTTTACCGAATTCTTTCGATTTGACGACTTTCAAACCCGCTTGAGCAACTTGTTCCTTCAAAATGGAAGGCGCCGGAAGCATGCCGCCCGGGAAAATATATTTCTGAATGAAATCAATGCCGTTACGATAAACATCCCATCGATGATCCGCGACAGTGATAATTTGCAAGGTCGCTTGCGCCCCGGGCTTTAATCGCTCACGCACAGTGTCGAAATACACAGGCCAGTACTTTTGACCTACCGCTTCGAACATCTCGATCGATGCGATTCCGTCGTACTGGCCACGCTCATCCCGGTAATCCTGCAATTTGAATTCAACCAAATTCGAAAGACCAGCATTTTCAATACGCTGCCTGGCAAACTTCAACTGTTCTTGACTGATCGTCAGACCTGTGACCTGCAGGCCACGCTCTTTTGCAGCGTATTCAGCAAAGCCGCCCCAGCCACAGCCAATCTCAAGAATGTGATCTCCGGGTTTTGCACCCATTTCATCGACCATGCTGGCGTATTTTGCGGTTTGCGCCTTTTCCAGACTTTCCTGCCCTGTTTCGAACAGTGCACTGGAATAGGTCATCGTGTCATCAAGCCACAAACCATAGAAATCATTGCCCAGATCATAATGGTACGAGATGTTCTTTTTGGCCTGTGTCCGGTTATTGCGGTGCAACCAGAACCGCAGCCGCTCATACATCTGCACAAGGACTTTTCCGGTGAAATCGTCGTAGACCGTTTCATTACCCATATGCACCAGGTCCATAAAGGATCGCAGGTCCGGCGTGCTCCAGTCACCTTCCAGATATGCGTCGGAAAAACCAAGTTCACCTTCACGGACCAGGCGGGCGAAAACGTCTGGATTGTGGATATCCACACGCGCAACCGGCCCAGGTTTGGTGCCCTCGGTTCGGAAGACACGACCATCCGGCAGTCCGATGTCCAATCGGCCGGACTGCATCCGGCTAACCATTTTGAATACTTGCGCAAAGTACCTGGGCAGGTCTTTCTGCCCCTCGGTGGTCATCAAAGTCATCCGCTCTCCTCTGTGCGGCCGCGCAAACAGGCTAGGCCGAGTTTGTGTTTATGGCAAGTTTTCAATTCGTTACTGGTTTTTTCGGCCCTCATAGGCCGCCAATGCACGCGCCCGACCGGCTGCCAAAGTGACAACGGGTTGCGGGTATGGGTCCTGTGGGCTGAGGTTCCATGACTTCGGAACCGCATCAAAATACGCCAGTGCTGTTGCTGGTGGATTGCTCTGCCCCTCAGCAATCCATTGCCGAACGAAGTCCGATTGCGGATCGAATTTTTCCTGCTGGGTTTGCGGATTGAAGATGCGAAAGAATGGCGACGCATCCGGCCCCGACCCTGCAACCCATTGCCAGCCCATCGCGTTTGCCGCCGGGTCCCAGTCGACCAGACAATCCGCGAACCAATCCATGCCAATTCTCCAATGGGTCATCAGATGCTTGGTCAGGTAACTCGCCACGATCATCCGGGCCCGATTGTGCATTCGCCCGGTCACATACATCTGCCGTAACCCGGCATCGACTGCCGGGACGCCGGTTTTCGCCTGCTTCCAAGCGACCACTTCAGGCTGGTCCGGATCAGTGTTCCAGGGAAACCTATCCCACTCCGGCTTCCAATTACCGCTGAGCAAGGATGGAGTGTGATACATCAGATGATAAGCGAACTCGCGCCAGACCAATTGGCGCAAATAGGGTTCGCCCCCCTGAACTCCCGTCATCCCGGCCCGCTGAACTGCGTGCCAGACACTGCGCGGACCTATTTCACCTAAAGACAGATACTCGGACAGGTTAGATGTTCCGTCCAAGTCCATACGATCCCGGCGATCTGAATAGTCGGCGATGCGGTCCAGAAATTGATGCAACGCCTCAAAAGCTGCGGTTTCGCCCGGTCGGACATGGGGTGTGACCACGGATGCTCCGCGGCGCATCTGCGCGCCCAGATGCCAATCCTCAAGGTTTTCAGAAACGGGCCACATCGCGGGCGGTTTTAGATGAGACACAGCGTTGTTTGGGGCCGGAACATCCCGGCTGCGCACTGAACGCCACATTGGAGTGAACACACGGAACGGCTGCCCTGTTTTTGTCGCCACTGTCCAAGGTTCGAACAAAAGATGGCCGGCGAAGGATTTAACCGTGACACTTTGATCGGTCAGAGCCGTCTTGATCTTCGTATCTCTGGCAATGGCGTCCGGGTCATATGCGCGGGTCCAAAACACATCGCTTGCGCCGGTTTCGACGACAAGCTGCCGCAGAACGGTCAGCGCATCCCCATGCCGCAGGATCAGGTGGCTGCCAGCCTGTTCTAGCGCCTGGGCAAAAGCCTTTAGGCCCAATCCAAGACGCCATTTCGGCGCTGCGCCCAAAGCCTGGACCGTGTGGTCCAGAATGAAAACTGGTATGATCGGTCGCCCGCTCTCAAGCGCGGCGCTCAGTGCAGGGTGATCCGACAGGCGCAAATCCCGTCGGAACCACATTATGATCGGTGACCGCTGCTGTTCCATGTCCGCCCTGCTCTTTTCTTCTTTCTTCGGTTACGAAGCAGCAGGGGAATTGGATCACAAAATGTCGTCTAGTGCATTCAAAAGCTGATCAATTTCCTGTTGAGACGTATAGTGCGTGAAACTGACCCGCAGCACGCCCTGATCCGGATCAACCCCCATCGCGGTCAACGGGCGCACGGCATAGAAATCACCTCCGCCGGCCATGATTCCATATCCAGTTAGATCGGCGGCAACCGCTTCGGCATTGCGGTTCAACGCCAGGGCCACAGTCGGCGCGCGGCGGCTGGCATCGGATGTTCCGATCAGGCGAACGGCGTTGCGGTCTTTGACCGCATCCAGAACCGGTTGCAGCAATGCGACCTCTTGCGAGCGCATCAGATCATGGGCGAATGAACCACGCTCGGCCGCTTCGCCGGTTGGCCCGCTATGATGGTCGCACAGCAGATCAATGTAATCCGCCATGCCCGCGCTGGCCGCAATCTGGGCATGGTCCGGTCCCGCGGGAGTAAACCGTTGGTACAGCACGTCGCCGTTGAAATAGTGCCCCTGGTTCGGCAGCATCTCGCCCAGCGTACGCCGGATGACCATACAACCCTGATGCGGCCCATATGTTTTGTAGGCCGAAAACAGATAGATATCCGGCCCCAGATCACCCACATTCGGAAACCCGTGTGGTGCGTAGGATACGCCGTCAACGCATACAAATGCCCCCGCCGCATGGGCAATCGCGGTAATCTCGGTAACCGGGTTGATCTCTCCGATCACGTTCGAGCAATGGGGAAAACACACCAGACGCACGTTTTCGTCCAGCAGGTTCTCCAGATCCATCGGATTCAACGACCCGGTTTCGGGATCAATCTGCCATTCACGGATTTCGATTCCCTCGTCCGCTAGCCGCCGCCACGGACCTGAATTCGCCTCATGATCCTGATTGGTGACAATGATGGCCTCACCCGGTTGCATCCATTGTCGGAATGCTTGCGCCAGGACATAGGTATTCTGCGTGGTCGAAGGGCCAAAGCTCAACTCATCCGTCTCGACGCCCAATATTGCTGCCATGCGTGCCCGGGCTTCGTCCATTTCCTCGCCGGCAAGACGGCTGGCCTCATAGGGTGCATAGGGTTGCACTTTGCGCTGGGTATAATACCGCGTCAGGCGGTCGAGAACCGGCTTGCAAGTGTATGACCCACCAGCGTTTTCGAAGAATGCCTGCCCTTGCAGGCTGGGCTCGGAAAAGGCCGGAAACTGTGACCGGACAAAATTGATATCCAGAGTGCTCATCGCACGTCTCTCCTTGATCATGCGCGTTCATTCAAGAGGTGTCCGAGCATGATTTCGAAACCCTCAGAAATCATGGCAGGTCTTCCAGCCCAGTCCGCGCGATAGGCGCAGACAGCCCCCGCTACCGTCCGGCGCAGGAACGCGGTCAAATTGCAAGGACTGAGATGGTTCGTCAAGCGTTCAGGTTTGCTAAACGCGCACAAAAAAGCCGGGCATCCAAACCCGGCTTTTAAGCAAACTGTAAAGCGGTTTAGCCCTGAACTTTGGTGTAGGTCCCCTCACCGGCCAAAATGCCCCGGAACCCGCCCGGTTCGTCCAGCCCGAAGACAATCAACGGCAGATTGTTGTCGCGCGCCAGTGCAATGGCCGACGCGTCCATGACCCGCAGGCGTTTGGCCAGAACATCATCATAGCTGACGGTGTCGTACCGCACGGCATCCGCGTGTTCCTTGGGGTCCTTATCATAAACACCATCGACGCCGTTCTTACCCATGAAGATCGCCTGACATGCCATTTCATTGGCGCGCAGGGTCGCGGCAGTGTCGGTGGTAAAATACGGGTTTCCGGTTCCGGCGGCAAAGATGCAGACCCGCTTTTTCTCAAGGTGGCGCACGGCACGGCGGCGAATGTAGGGCTCGCACACCTCGTCCATGCGGATGGCTGAGATTACCCGGGTGAAAACGCCGATTTCTTCCAACGCGGACTGCATCCCCAGCGCGTTCATGACCGTTGCCAGCATGCCCATGTAATCAGCCGTAGTCCGTTCCATCCCCTGTGCCGATCCGCTGAGACCGCGGAAGATATTGCCGCCGCCAATAACCATGCAGATCTCGACACCCAAATCGTGCACCGATTTGATCTCTTGCGCGATGCGCTGAACTGTGGGCGGATGCAGGCCGAACCCCTGATCGCCCATAAGCGCCTCGCCCGAGATTTTCAGCATTACGCGATCATACCTTGCCTTTGTGATTTCGGCGGTGTCGGTGGTTGGGGAAATGGTCATGTTGCGCTCCGGGCTGGCACGGGTTTATTTTCAGGCGCAAAATGAAGCAAAACCGCCGCAGGTTCAATGCGATTGGTAAGGAATAAGGCAGTCCGAGATGACCGAACCCGCGAGATCGCAGATATTGGACCGCCTGCCCCCCATTCCTGATGGGAAACCTGTTCTGATTGCCGGTCCAACCGCGTCCGGAAAGTCCGCCCTTGCCCTGTTGATCGCCGAACAGTTCGGCGGCGACATCGTGAATGCCGATGCCAGCCAGGTCTACGATTGCTGGCGCGTGCTTTCCGCCCGCCCGTCTGCTGAAGAAGAAGCCCGTGCGCCGCATCTTCTGTACGGACATATCTCATATAATCAGGACTACTCCACCGGCCATTGGCTGCGCGAGGTGAAACCACTGCTGACCGGCGACGCACGCCCCATTATTGTAGGGGGCACCGGCCTATATTTTTCTGCGCTGACCGAAGGTATGGCCGATATTCCACCTACACCGTCCGAAATCCGGGCCGAGGCAGACAGCCTAACCTTGCAGACTCTGATCGCGGGTGTGGATGCGCAGACACTGGCCCGGATCGACACACAAAACCGCGCCCGTGTTCAGCGGGCATGGGAAGTGTACAATGCCACCGGTCGAAACCTCAGTGACTGGCAAGACGCCACACCACCCCCGGTTTTGGACGTGAAGAACACAGTGCCCATCGTTTTCGACGTGGATAAACAATGGCTTTTGGACCGCATCACGCGCCGCTTTGACCTGATGTTGGACACCGGTGCATTGACCGAGGTTGAAAGGATGCGGGACCGCTATGATCCGTCGCTTCCGGCATTCAAGGCCATCGGAGTACCCGAGTTGATGGCCTATATCGACGGCACCATGACGTTGGATGAAGCCCGCGAACGGGCCACGATCTCGACCCGCCAATTCGCCAAACGACAGCGCACCTGGTTTCGCGCCCGCATGAAAAGTTGGAATCGGATCGACTTATCAAAGTGATACCTGATGCGGTTGAAGTCGCACTGATCGCGAACACACATGCAGAGAATTCGCGGCGAATCCACTGCCGCGAAACTGAACCTGCCAAGGGATTCCCCTGGGGCAAAAAAAGCTGATAGCGGTAAACACCGCCCGTCAATGTCGTTTTTGTACCTCGAATGACGATTTCGAACATTGACCTCACCAAAATTCTGGTGCCGAATGTCGGTCATGGGGATGTCCGAAATCCGAGATCAGAAGACTAATGAACCTGCCGGCCGGAGCATTCCGGCCTGAGCGGTTCGCCACTTCATCCAAAAAAATACTGTCTCACAGGGAGTAACGTTAATGAATAATCAAACGATGACCGGAGCACCGATGCACTGGGCGGCAGAAATGCACGCACAGGAATATCGGGACGGCAAACTGAACCGACGCGAGTTTTTGACCCGCACCACGGGTCTTGGGGTCACCGCCGCCGCAGCCTATGGCATGATCGGACTGGCCGCCCCAGCGCGTGCGGCCGGAGAAGATGCAAAGAAAGAAGGCGGCACCCTTCGCGTTCAGCAGGAAGTGCGCGCCCTGAAGGACCCACGCACCTATGACTGGTCGCAGATCGCGAACGTCACCCGCGGCACGCTCGAGTATCTGGTCGAGTACAACTCGGACGGTACGTTCCGCGGCATGTTGCTGGAGGGCTGGGAAGTCAACGACGACGCAACCGTTTACACTCTGAAAGTCCGTCCGGGCGTCAAATGGAACAACGGTGACGACTTCACCGCGGAAGATGTGGCCCGCAACATCGGGCGCTGGTGTGACAAAAGCTCGGAAACCAACTCGATGGCAGGTCGCTTTGCGACACTGATCGATCCTGAATCTGGTCAGGCCATTGACGGCGCAATCGAAGTTGTCGATGCCAACACCGTCAAACTGAACCTGCCGGCCTCTGATATCTCGCTGATCGCAGGCATGGCGGACTATCCGGCAGCTATCGTACACAGCTCGTTCAGTGAAACCGATCTGCTTAACAATGTGGGCACCGGCGCATATCTGGTGCAGGAATTGGAAGTCGGCGTGAAAGCCACCCTCGTTCGCAACGAGAACCACACCTGGTGGGGCGAAGAGATCTTTGGTCGCCCGGCGCTGGATAGCATCGTCTACATTGACTACGGCACCGACCCGTCCGCATGGCTGGCCGCGCTGGAATCCGATGAAGTCGACATGTTGTATGAATCGGTTGGTGAATTCATCGACGTGATGGACAGCCTCGGGTACATCAAATCCGAAGTTGTGACTATGAACACCATCGTAATCCGCCCGAACCAGCTGGCCGAGATCGACGGCAAGAAGCCTTACGAAGACAAGCGTGTGCGTCAGGCTCTGCAAATGGCGGTTGATAACTCGATCTGTCTGGAATTGGGTTACGGCGGTCGCGGTTCGCCTGCGGAAAACCACCATGTTGGTCCAATCCACCCGGACTATTACGAACTGCCGCCGCAGAAGGTCGACCCAGAAGGCGCGCGCGCGCTGATGGAAGAAGCCGGAATGATCGATTTCGAGCACGAGCTGATCTCGATCGACGATGACTGGCGCCGGAACACCACCGACGCGGTTGCAGCGCAGCTGCGTGACGCGGGTATCAAGGTCAAGCGGACCGTTCTGCCGGGCAACACGTTCTGGAACGACTGGGCGAAATACCCCTACAGCTCGACCAACTGGAACCACCGCCCACTGGGCGTGCAAATCTGGGCTCTGGCCTATCGTACCGGTGAAGCCTGGAACGAATTCGGCTGGGCAAATGCCGAGTTTGACGCGCTTCTGACCGAAGCGCTGGCCATCGCGGATGCCGACAAGCGCCGCGAAGTGGTCGCCAAGGGCGAGACGATGATCCAGGAAGAAGGCGTGACCATTCAGCCATACTGGCGTTCGCTGTATCGCCACATGAAGGACGGGCTTGTCGGCACCGACATGCATGTCTCCTTCGAGCATCACCACTATAAGTGGGGCTGGGCGGCCTAAAACCTGCCAGACGTTAATGGGGGCGCCTGAACAGGGCGCCCCTTTCCAGCCGCAGACAGGCCGACACGGGGTCGGATGTCCGAGGCCAGACAATGGTCCAATGATCTGCGGAACACCCGAACAACAGGGGCCATCATGGGACTATTCATCCTCCGACGGTTCGGCGTCATGCTTCTTACTGCATTGTGCCTGACTTTCGTGGTCTTCTTTCTTACCAACCTCTACCCGAACCTGGAAAAGCTTGCGAAAACGCAGGGCAACCAGCGGATGTCCGACGAACAGGTTGAGACCTGGTTGGACAATCGCGGTTATCTGCAACCAACGCTGGTCAAATACGGTCAATGGCTGGGGGTTTTGCCAGGCTATACCAAGACACTTGATGACGGCACGTTCCTTGGAACGTGTACCAGACCGGGGTCGACCGAGGAAACGACCTCCAGATATTGCGGTGTTTTGCAAGGCGACTGGGGCTATTCCAGCGTGTTCAAAGACGAGGTCGGCACCATTGTTGGCAAACGCCTGGGCAACACCGGCTATCTGATGTTTTGGGTTTTGGTCCTGATGGTGCCATCCGCGCTACTGGTCGGAGTATTGGCCGGGATGCGCGAAGGATCAGCGCTTGACCGGTCCCTCTCCACCTTCTCGATCATCACGACGGCGACGCCGGAATACGTATCAGGCGTGATCTTCATCGCGATCTTCACCTCGTCCACCGTGGGCCTGAAATGGTTCAAGGGCACTGCAACGCAAGCGATGGACAATCCGACCTTTGAGAACTTCTTTCTGCCGGTTCTGACCATTGCGCTTTACGGGATGGGCTATATCGCCCGGATGACCCGCGCTTCGATGACCGAGGTGATGACCGCACAATACATCCGTACCGCGCGTCTCAAGGGTGTTTCCTTTGGCAACATCGTTATGAAGCACGCGCTGCGCAACGCTCTGATCGCCCCCTTTACTGTCATCATGCTGCAGTTCCCATGGCTGCTGAATGGCGTGGTAATTGTTGAAACCCTATTCAACTACAAGGGTTTCGGCTGGGCACTGGTACAGGCGGCGGGCAACAACGACATTCAGCTCTTGCTGGCGATTTCGGTCGTGTCGGTCTTTGTGGTGCTGGTGACGCAGCTGATATCCGATATCGGCTATGTCTACCTCAACCCGCGCATCCGTATTTCGTAAGGGAGATAGATCATGGAACCTCTTAGCTGGACCGGCTCTATCGCCATTCTAAACCCTATCCTGATGATCGCGCTGGCTGCGTTGGTCGTATCTATCGTCGTCTGGATCATCGGCAGCATCGTCCTACCCGAAGCCCCGTTGAGCTTGAATGCGGACGGCACGCTCAGCTCAGGCACAGGATTGCGGGGATTGACCCAATCAGCCTTGAGATACAGCTTTTTCGCCTGTGTCGTCCTTGCGCTGGCGTATATCGTTCTTGGCATCGTCATGGGTACCAGTGCCGGGATCGTCGGCGCGATCTCACAGCAATTTCTGCCTGTGTGGTTGTCTCTGATCATCCTATTTGCAATGTCGATCGCCTTCAAACGACGCCTCGGGCTGTACGGCAAACTGTTCGACAGCCCCATCGGCATGATCGGCTTCGGCCTTGTGATGTTTTGGGTCTTCACCGGTATCTTCGGTGCGCTGGATCTGATCATCACACATGACCCGCTGAGTCAGGTCTCTGGCATGAAGAACAAAGTGCCTGGAACGCCCCTGCAAAACCCTGAAGACGGCGAGTATGCCTGGTACCTTCTGGGCGGCGACAACCTTGCCCGCGACGTCTTTAGTCGCATGGTCAAAGGCGCATGGATCGTGGTGCAGATCGCACCGCTTGCGACCATGTTCGCATTTATGGTCGGGATCACTCTGGGTCTTCCAGCAGGGTACTACGGAGGACGTCTGGACACGTTCCTGTCCTTCCTTGCCAACCTGATCCTGGCTTTCCCGGTAATCCTGTTGTTCTACCTGCTGGTAACACCCGAAATCGTGGCGACAGGCGTGCCTAACTATATGGCAGCCGTTTTGTTCATATTCCCGATCTTGTTCATCGGCGTTCTGCTGAACTCGCGGTATTACACCCGCCCGAATTTCCGCACTCCGCTGTTGATCGGGGTTCTGGGTATCGCGCTGTGGCTGTATCTGTCGCTGATTTCGACCGATGGCTACATCATCAACACCGATGATTACGGCATTTGGGGCTTGCCGACCTATCTGGACCTGTTCGATATCCCTGGCGGTATCCTCGTGGTGTTTGTTTCGGTTGTCTTCGTGAACTCACCCACCGTGTTCCGCATCGTGCGCGGTCTCGCGCTGGACATCAAAACACGGGATTACGTGGCTGCGGCACAGACCCGTGGCGAAGGCCCGTGGTACATCATGCTGTGGGAAATCCTGCCCAATGCACGTGGTCCGCTGATCGTCGATTTCTGTCTGCGCATCGGCTATACCACAATCCTGTTGGGGACCTTGGGTTTCTTCGGATTGGGGCTGCCGCCGGAAAGCCCGGATTGGGGCTCTACGATCAATGAAGGGCGCAAGCTACTTTCTATCTATCTGCACCCTGCCCTTCCGCCTGCCTTTGCCTTGCTGTCGCTGGTTCTTGGTCTGAACCTGCTGGCAGATGGCCTGCGCGAAGAAAGCCTGAAGGACTGACGTGAGAGCGACCGGGGGCTTTGCCCCCGGACCCCCCAAGGATATTTTTAGCCAGATGAAGGGGATCCCCGGACTCTCGCGAGGAGATACAAGATGAACAAATTGGCGGAATATGACGGCCCAATTCTTGAGATCGACAAACTTTCGATTTCTTTCTTCACCCGCCTTCGGGAAATTCCCGCCGTGATGGATTTTTCGGTCAGCGTACAGCCCGGCGAGGCTGTTGGACTGGTCGGAGAATCCGGTTGCGGAAAGTCCACTGTGGCACTTGGGGTCATGCAGGACCTCGGCAAGAACGGGCGGGTTGTCGGCGGTTCGATCAAGTTCAAAGGGCGCGATCTGGCAGAGATGAGCGCGGATGAATTGCGCGACATCCGCGGCAATGAGATCGCGATGATCTATCAGGAGCCGATGGCCTCGCTGAACCCGGCGATGAAGATCGGCAAGCAATTGATGGAAGTGCCGATGATCCACGAGGGAGTCGGCAAGGAAGAGGCCTATGCACGCGCATTGGAAGTGGTAACGGACGTACGCCTGCCCGACCCCGAGCGGATGCTGAATTCGTTCCCCCATCAACTGTCAGGGGGGCAGCAGCAGCGTATCGTGATCGCGATGGCGCTGATGTCGAAGCCGGCGCTGTTGATTCTGGATGAACCGACAACCGCACTGGATGTGACGGTTGAGGCCGCCGTAGTCGAGCTGGTCAGGGATTTGGGTAAGAAATACGGCACCTCGATGCTGTTCATTTCCCACAACCTTGGTCTGGTTCTGGAAACTTGTGACCGGCTTTGTGTGATGTATTCGGGTGAGGCAGTCGAGCGCGGCTCGATCCACGATGTTTTCGACGAGATGCAGCACCCCTATACGCAGGCGCTGTTCCGCTCGATCCCGTTGCCGGGGGCAGACAAGAACGCCCGCCCACTGGTGGCCATTCCCGGGAACTTTCCCCTGCCCCACGAACGCCCGTCAGGCTGTAACTTTGGCCCGCGCTGCGACTATTTCGAGGAAGGCCGCTGCGACGCGCAAAACATTCTGATGGAGCCTGTGCCCGGCAATGACCGCCACCACACACGCTGTTTGAAGTTCAAGGAGATTGACTGGAACGCCCCGATCACTTTGGCCGACAAGAAAGAAAAAGGTGAAATCGGTCGCGTTGTCCTGAAAATGGACAACCTCAAGAAATACTATGAGGTAGCCGCCAATGCGTTGTTCGGGGGCGGTGAGAAGAAGGTAGTCAAAGCCAACGAAACACTGAGCTTTGAGGCACATGAGTCTGAGACGCTGGCGATTGTAGGCGAATCCGGGTGCGGTAAATCCACGTTTGCCAAGGTTTTGATGGGGCTTGAAACGGCCACAGATGGGCAAATCCTACTGGACAACCGCAACATCGAAGATGTGCCGATCGAAGAGCGGGATGCCAAAACCGTGGGCGAAGTTCAAATGGTATTCCAGAACCCGTTTGACACTCTGAACCCCTCGATGACCGTTGGGCGGCAGATCATCCGCGCGTTGGAAATTTTTGGCATCGGCAATTCCGAGGCTGAACGAAAACAACGCATGCTGGAATTGTTAGATCTGGTGAAGCTACCGCGCGCCTTTGCCGATCGGATGCCGCGTCAGTTGTCCGGTGGACAGAAACAGCGCGTCGGTATCGCGCGCGCCTTTGCCGGCGATGCGCGGATCGTTGTTGCGGACGAGCCTGTGTCGGCTTTGGATGTGTCCGTTCAGGCGGCGGTGACCGACCTGTTGATGGAGATACAGCGCGAACACAAGACGACCTTGCTGTTCATCAGTCACGACCTGTCGATTGTGCGCTATCTCAGCGACCGGGTGATGGTGATGTATCTGGGCCATGTGGTCGAGCTGGGAACCACCGATCAAGTGTTCTCGCCGCCCTATCACCCCTATACCGAGGCCCTGCTGAGTGCTGTTCCCATCGCGGATACGTCGGTTGAAAAAGCGCATATCGTTCTTGATGGTGATATCCCCTCGGCCATGAACCCACCCCCGGGGTGCCCTTTCCAGACGCGCTGTCGATGGAAATCCGAAGTGCCGGGCGGGCTGTGCGAGAAAGATGTGCCGCCGGTGAAAACCCTGGCTGACGGACATCAGGTTAAATGCCATCTGTCCGAAGACGTTCTGGCCCGCATGGAGCCGGTCATCAAAATCGCGGCCGAGTAACAGCCCAAACGCAAAGAACCGGCCACAGTGCCGGTTCTTTTCTGACTTGGGTTGGTTGTTTATCAGCCGCCCCAGATCACTTTCACATAGTTCTGGGTTTCTTTGTAGGGCGGAACGCCGCCGTGCTTTTCCACGGCTTTCGGGCCGGCGTTATAAGCCGCCAGCGCCAGACGCCAGGATTTGAACTTGCGGTACTGCCACGACAAATAACGGGCCCCGCCTTCCAAATTTTGTTTCGGATCATGCGGGTTCACACCCAAAAGGCGCGCGGTGCCAGGCATCAGCTGTGCCAGACCAAGTGCCCCTTTGTGGGAAACCGCGTGCGGGTTCCATCCGCTTTCCTGTTGAACCAGTCGCAGGAATAGTTCTTCCGGGACACTGTGTTTCCGGGCTGCTTGCCGCGCCAGCGCCAGGTATTGACCGCGATATTTACCATTATACCGTTTGATGACCTGAGTTGGCTGCGCGGTCTTCGGCTTCAGCCGTTCAGAATCGCGGTATTGGGTGGCTGCGCGCGAGTCCAGAATCTTGGATTGTTTGAGGAAAATATCCTTACGGCTTTTGGTAGACAGGGTGTCAGCTGCAACTGGACCCGAAACCAGCGCAAGGCACAGAACAGAAAAACAACCAACTTGAAAACGCATTTATGCCAATCCCGCTCGCTCTCGAACCCGAATGACTATAGGTATTTCAGGCAAGAATAAAAGCTTGGTAAACAGAACCTGCGTAGTTTCTTGCCAACCGTTGCACACATCAACTGTGTTTTAACCATGACGCAGGCCGTATAGGGTCGCGTAGAAACTTCGCGTCAGATTCGGGCGCGCTCGACACAGACAAGAACGGGGAAATATATGGCAGGTTCAGTCAACAAGGTCATTCTGGTCGGAAATCTTGGCCGGGATCCTGAAGTTAGGAATTTCCAAAACGGGGGCAAAGTATGCAACCTGCGCATCGCCACATCCGAAAACTGGAAGGACCGCAATACTGGCGAGCGTCGTGAGCGCACCGAGTGGCACTCGGTCGCGATCTTCAATGAAGGGCTAGTCCGCGTGGCGGAGCAATATCTGCGCAAAGGCTCGAAGGTCTATCTCGAAGGGCAATTGCAGACCCGCAAATGGCAGGACCAATCTGGGCAAGACCGTTATTCGACTGAGGTTGTTCTTCAGGGATTCGGCTCGACCCTTGTGATGCTTGATGCACGCGGCGAAGGCAGCGGCGGAGGCGGTTATGGCGGCGGACAGTCAGGCAGCTATGGCGGTGGTCAGGCGGGCGGCGGCTATGGCGATCCGTATGGCGGACAGTCCAGCGCCCCTGCCCCTGCACCTGCATCCGGCGGAATCGACGACGACGAGATTCCGTTCTAAGGCAAACGGAGACGAAACATGACATGGTCCTTCACTCTCGGCCGGGTACTGGGGTCGGAACTGAGGGTCCATGTCACCTTTTTCCTACTACTGGGCTGGGTCGCCTTTGCGGCTTATTCCAAAGGCGGGGTGCCCGCCGCGATCGACAACCTGATCTTTGTTCTGGCCCTGTTTGCCTGCGTTGTCGCGCATGAGTTCGGCCACGCGCTGATGGCGCGGCGTTACGGCATCAAAACCCCTGACATCACCTTGCTGCCTATCGGCGGGCTTGCCCGGCTCGAAAGGATGCCCGAGAAGCCCATGGAAGAAGTCTGGGTCGCTCTGGCCGGGCCGGCGGTAAATATTGTGATCTGGATCGTTTTGATGGCCATGGGGGCAGGAATGACGCTGGACTCCCTAGCCCGGATCGATTCGACCAGTGCCGGACTGTTGAACCGGCTTGCCTATGTGAATTTGTTGCTGGCCGTATTCAACATGATCCCGGCCTTCCCTATGGACGGCGGTCGGGTATTCCGCGCGCTTTTATGTCTGAAGATGGACCGGGTAAAAGCCACACGTATCGCCGCTCTGGCGGGTCAGGTCGTGGCGGTGGCGTTTGGTTTTCTCGGTCTGAGCACAGGTAACCCTCTGCTGGTTTTGATCGCCGTCTTTGTGTTCGTCGCGGCCAATGCGGAAAGCCACGATGTGGCCATGCGCTCGGTCGCGCGGCGGGTGCTGGCCCGCGACGCGATGATTACCGAGTTTCACGCCCTATCGCCCAACGACACGCTTGCAACTGCCGCACAGGCCGTCATTCACACCACGCAACACGAATTCCCCGTGTTGGGTCCGAATGGAGACCTGCTGGGCTTTATAGCACGCGGCACGCTGTTCACTGCCATGGCGCAAGAGGCACCTCGGTCGGATCTGGCAACTTCGATCATGGAAACCGAGATCCCGCGCGTTGAATTGACCACCGGCCTGGAAACCGTGCTGGGGAAACTACACAAGGGTGCTCCCGCCGTCGCAGTTTGCACGCAGGCCGGGACAATGGTTGGCTACATCAACCGCGAAAACATCGGTGAATTGATGGTGATCCGCGGACGCTGATCAGGCCGTTGCCAAGGCGTCTTCCAGCACTGTCAGCACAGCGTCGCGTGGGACATCCGAAGTGACAAAAGCCTGGCCGATCCC
Source organism: Ruegeria sp. AU67 (assembly GCF_900312795.1). Taxonomy (NCBI): domain Bacteria; kingdom Pseudomonadati; phylum Pseudomonadota; class Alphaproteobacteria; order Rhodobacterales; family Roseobacteraceae; genus Ruegeria; species Ruegeria sp. AU67. Next base: position 316,301 of record NZ_OMPH01000020.1, on the reverse strand, counting down.
GCGGGCAAGAATAAACCGCAACTGCCCGTCGATGACCTTTTTATCCTGCGCCATCAGGTCAACCAGCGCTTCGGCATCCGGCAGATCTCCGGGAATGTCCGCCAGATCGGTTTTCATTCCCATCGCGCGCAAGTGTGCCCGAACACGGCTCGGTTCCTCCTGTGAGCACAGCCCAAGACGAGAGGACAGCTCAAACGCCAGTGCACAACCGATAGCGACACCCTCGCCGTGCAACAGGCGATCAGAATACCCGGTGGCCGCTTCCAGCGCATGACAGAAAGTGTGCCCAAGGTTCAGCAGCGCACGGTCGCCCTGCTCAGTCTCGTCGCGGGCTACGATATCGGCCTTCATCTGAACCGAGCGTGTAACCGCCCGCACGCGCGCGGCCATATCGCCACCCGAAACGTCGGGACCGTTTCTTTCGAGCCATTCAAAGAACTCTGCATCGCCCAGCAGGCCGTACTTGACCACCTCGCCATAGCCCGACAGGAAATCCCGCTGAGTCATGGTGCCTAGAACCGAGGTGTCCGCCAGAACCAGAGACGGCTGATGGAATGCCCCAATCAGGTTTTTGCCCTGTGGAGCGTTGATGCCGGTTTTTCCGCCAACAGAACTGTCCACCTGTGCCAGCAACGAGGTCGGTATCTGGACAAAACGGACACCGCGCCGCAAAACGGCCGCAGCAAATCCCGCAAGATCACCGATGACCCCGCCACCCAAGGCAATCACCACATCGCCGCGTTCTACCTTTTCCGACAAAAGCCATTCAACCGCGCGCTCGAAATGCGGCCAGCTTTTGGTGGATTCTCCTGCGGGCAAGGCCAGCGAGGTCATCTCGATTCCAGCTGTTGCCAGGCCATCCCGCAACGCATTCAGATGTAACCCGGCCACGTTCTCATCCGTCAGAACGGCGACCTTGGGCCGGTGCAACAAGGGTGCAATCATCGTGCCGGATTGTGCCAGCAGGTCGGGCCCGATTTCCACGTCATACGAGCGTTCGCCCAGCTCTACATGTACGGTTTGGTGCATTTACTTCCGTTCCAATACGTCGGGGCGCGTCAACATCGACTCCACCACCCGGTCCACCATATTTTCAATCGAGGTTTCGCCATCGGACTCAACTGTCAGACCTGCCTGCGCATAAACCGGGACGCGGGCTTCATACAAGGCGCGCAAGGTCGCATATGGGTCAGCCGTGCGCAGCAAAGGCCGTGTGTCCTTATGTTTGACCCTGTTCCACAACACCTTCAAGTCAGCCCGCAGCCAGACCGAGACCCCGCGTTCGGTGATCATCTGGCGGTTCTGATCGGAAAGAAAAGCGCCGCCGCCAGTTGACAGGATGCCTTTTTCCTCGTCCAGCAGACGTCCGATGACCTGACTTTCCTTGGCGCGAAAGAACGGTTCACCATCACGCTCAAATATCTCGGGGATGGTCATATTGGCGGCCGATTCGATCTCGGCGTCGCTGTCGAGGAAGGGAACACCCAGCCTTGCGGCCAAAGCACGGCCCACAGCCGTCTTTCCGGCCCCCATCATGCCAACAAGAACGACGGTTTTGTGCAGTTCAAAGACCGCATCAGTACCTTCTGTGTGGGCGTTATGCTTAATTTCGCTCATTTCAACGTGAATGACGTGATCTTACGAAAAATGCCAGCTATAACTATGGCAAAAGACAAAATTGGGGCAGCGTTGAGCAATGGGCCGTCTGATCAAGTTCCTGATATATATTGTTTGCCTGTGTTTTGTCGGGCTGGTGGGATATGCCTATCTGGGTCCGATATTCGGGGTGGATTTCTCGGCCCCACAGGACGAGATACGAGAGCCGGTAATCCTGAATGTTGAATAAAGCCGCACTGGCTGGACTATTGCTGGCTGGTTCAGCGCAGGCGCAACAGGCTCCTCTTTCTGTCATCGATTGGCTGACGGACCCTCCGAAAAACCTGCCGGGGACTGTCCTGTTGGAACCACCAGTCACAGAGACGGGCATTCAGCCGGATATCCAAGTCTCTCCGCTTGAGGCGCTGTCACAGCCGTTGGGGCTTGTGTCGTCGTCTGTTACTGGCCTGCCGGTGCATCTTTGGCAGAATAGTGATGCCGACCGGCTGGCCGAGCTGATCACCGACGTGCCGGTTCGCTATAACCCCGCGATGCAGCGATTACTGTTTACTCTGATCCTGTCAGAGGCTCGCGCACCAGCTGGTTCGGGTGCTGAAGAAACCCTGCTGCTCGCCCGCATCGACCGGTTGATGCAACTTGGTGCAGCCGACCCGGCGCAATCGCTGGTCCAATTGGCCGGTCCGACCGACACACGCGAAAGGTTCCAGCGCTGGTTTGACGCCACCCTGCTCACCGGGGACGAGGATCGCAGCTGTACGTCGCTGATCGCGAAGCCACACCTGTCGCAGGACTACGCCGCACAGATTTTCTGCAAGGCCCGACGCGGAGACTGGCCATCAGCCGCCCTAACGCTGGAAGCGGCGCACGCATTGCAGATATTGCCACCAGATGAGCTGGATGTGCTGGATCGCTTTCTCAGCCCCGAGTTGCTTGAAGAAGCCGAATACCTTCCGCAACCAGATGATCCCAGCCCACTCACCTTTCGCCTGTTTGAGGCGATCGGGGAACGCCTGCCATCGGCCCCTCTGCCCCGTGCCTTTGCAAATGCCGACCTGCGGGACGTAGCCGGGTGGAAAGCGCAGATCGAAGCGGCTGAGCGGCTGACCCGCATTGGCGCGCTGACCCCCAACCAGTTGCTGGGTCTGTATACCGAGCGCTCTCCGGCCGCGTCCGGCGCAGTTTGGGACAGGGTCTCGTCCGTGCAACGGTTCGAGTCTGCACTGGATTCGCGCAATCCCGACAAAATCGCCCGAGCTTTAAATACTGTGTGGACGCAAATGCGCCTGATCGGATTAGAGGTACCCTTTGCAGAATTGTTCGCAGAACGCCTGTCGCAGATAGAGCTGACGGATCCGTCGGCGGAACAGCTGCGCTGGCGTATCCTGCTGTTGTCCGAACTGTATGAAACAGCGGCCCTTTCTGTGCCCGGTCAATCCGACGAAAATCACTTTCTGGCGGCGTTAGCGCAAGGCGATCCGGGGCGCGCGCGCTCTCCTTCGCCTCTGGCGGATGCGGTTGCGCAAGGGTTTGCATGGGCTGCTCCGGTCCCGTCGAATATCGAAACGATGCTAAACAATGATCAGCTGGGTGAAGCGATCTTGGAGACCATGCAGCGGTTTGCACACGGGGCACGCGGCAACTTAGTCGATCTGACAGCAGCCATTGCGACGCTGCGCCGGGTGGGTCTTGAGGACACCGCCCGCCGCGCCGCGCTGAACTTGCTGATCCTGCAGGACGGTTGACTGTGGCCGCCCCAGCGACACAGGACTTGTGGATTTCCACCTTTTTGCAAGCTCAGGCCGCCGAATTGGGGGCCGCGACCAATACGCTGCTAGCCTATGGCCGCGATCTGAAAGAATTCTCGGCCTGGCTGGAACGTCGAAAGACGGGTTTTCCCGACACACAAAGAGAACAAATCGAACAATACCTGATAGACTGCGACGCACAGGGCCTGTCCCGTTCCACGCGCGCACGTCGGTTGTCGGCGATCAAGCAACTGTTTCGGTTCGCCTTTGAAGAAGGTTGGCTTGAAGCTAACCCCGCCATTCAGATCAAAGGCCCCGGTCGGCAAAAACGGCTGCCCAAAACATTGGATGTCGCCGAAGTCGATCGTTTGCTTGAGGCCGCGCGCCGCACCGGTCGCAAGGATGCAGAACGGGTGCGCAACACCTGCCTGATGGAGGTTCTGTACGCCACGGGAATGCGGGTAACTGAATTGGTTTCGCTGCCGGTCTCCTCGGCCAGAGGTGACCCTCGCATGCTGCTTGTGCTGGGCAAAGGTGGCAAGGAACGGATGGTGCCACTGTCCCCTCCGGCGCGCGATGCGTTGGCGGCGTGGTTGCTTATCAGGGACGAGACCGAGGGCAAGCAGGTTGCAGACGGTGCTCAGCGTTCCAAGTTCCTGTTTCCTTCTCGCGGCAAATCCGGCTATCTGACCCGGCACAGGTTTTTTCTGCTGGTCAAGGAACTGGCCGTAGAAGGTGGCGTTTCCCCGGAAAAAGTGACACCACACACCCTGCGCCATGCCTTTGCCACGCATCTTCTTGCCAATGGCGCTGATCTGCGGTCGATCCAGACCCTGCTGGGCCATGCCGACGTGGCGACCACGGAAATCTACACCCATGTCCTGGACGAACGCCTTTCAGAGCTTGTGTTGCAGCATCACCCGCTGGCTAAAGACGGCGATGACGACGGCTAACCCCTTGATCCACAGCATGCGCACCCCCATAACGGATGCAGTATCACGAACAACCAAGGACCGATGGAACCCTCTTCTGCTTCTCTGATCGACGGCGCATTCTGGTTTACCACAGGCGCCATTCTTCTTTTGCTTGTCCTATCGGGCTTTTTCTCGGGTTCTGAAACGGCATTGACCGCATCATCGCGCGGAAAACTGCGTGTACAGGCCGACAAGGGTTCACGCGGTGCGCAAAAGGCGCTGGAAATCACGGACGACAACGAACGGCTGATCGGCTCGGTCCTGTTGGGCAACAACCTTGTCAACATCCTTGCTGCGTCGCTGGCGACCGCGCTTTTCACACGCCTGTTCGGTGAAAGCGGCGTTGCGCTGGCAACGCTGGTGATGACCCTTCTGGTCCTGATCTTTGCCGAGGTTCTTCCCAAGACCTACGCGATCACCAATTCGGAAAAGGCGGCCGCAGCCGTGGCACCGATCATCGGCGTCGTCGTGACGGTTTTTTCGCCTATCGTTGCAGCCGTGCGCCTGCTGGTACGCGGTGTTCTGCGCCTGTTCGGCGTCCAGATCGACCCGGACAGCAACATTCTGGCCGTGCGCGAGGAAATCGCCGGAGCGTTGCAGCTTGGACATTCCGAAGGCGTGGTCGAAAAGGAAGACCGCGACCGTATCCTTGGCGCGCTGGATCTGGGCGATCGTACGGTTGAAGAGATCATGTTGCACCGCTCGAATATCGAGATGATCGATGCAGACGCCTCGCCCGAGGCCATCCTTCAGCAATGTCTGAAAAGCAGCCACACCCGCCTGCCCGTGTTTCGCGACGAACAGGAAAACATCGTTGGTGTCGTCCACGCCAAGGACCTGTTCCGTGCGATGTACGCCCATGCCGACGGCAGTGAGAACGCTGATAACCGACTGAAAGAATTCGACATCCTCAAGGTCGCGAACGACCCCTATTTTGTTCCGGAAACCACCACTCTGGACGATCAGATGCGCGAATTCCTGCGGATGCACAGCCACTTTGCGCTGGTGGTGGATGAATACGGTTCACTGCGCGGGCTGATCACGCTTGAGGATATCCTCGAGGAAATCGTGGGCGAGATCGCGGACGAGTTCGACATCGACGAAGACGTATCCGTGACCCGAACCGAAGATGGGCAGTTTCTGGTTGAAGGGGCCACCACGATCCGCGACGCCAACCGCGCGATGGATTGGTCCCTGCCCGACGTTGAGGCAAATACCATCGCCGGTCTGGTCATTCACGAAGCGCAGATGATCCCAACCGTCGGTCAGGTCTTTTCCTTTCACGGCTTCCGCTTTGAGGTGACAAAACGTCAAGGCAACCGGATCACAGAACTGAAAGTTCGACCTCTCTGAGGACAACCCAAAGAACTGCAAGAATCCACCGGCGTTCTGATCCGAGCGCCGGTTTTCTTTTAGACAACCACCGTATCCTTCCTGTTTGGCGTCGCCAGCAGGTGCTGAACCCGGATCGCCTTCCGCGACACTTTCTGTCGCTGAAGCTATTGCAAAGGCAGCTTTCCTATTGAGACTGACGGCATAGGCATCAGGAGACGTGCATGAAACTCACAACCCAAGTTGCAGTCATCGGCGGCGGAGTCGTTGGATGTTCCGTACTCTATCACCTGACCAAGCTGGGGTGGACGGACGTGATGCTGTTGGAACGGTCCGAGCTGACCAGCGGGTCGACCTGGCACGCGGCGGGTGGGTTTCACACCCTGAACGGCGACACCAACATGGCGGCGCTGCAGGGATATACGATCCGACTGTATCAAGAGCTGGAAGAGATTACCGGCATGTCCTGCGGTCTGCATCATGTGGGCGGAGTGACGCTGGCAGATGATCAGGATCGGTTCGACATGTTGCTGGCGGAACGCGCCAAGCATCGGTTCATGGGGTTGGAGACGGAAATCGTTGGTCCGGATGAGATCAAAAAGATCGCTCCGATCACCAACACCGACGGGATCATCGGTGCGCTTTATGATCCGCTGGACGGTCATCTGGATCCGTCGGGGACCACCCATGCCTATGCCAAAGCGGCCCGGATGGGAGGCGCTACGATCGAAACGCACTGCATGGTACGCGAGACCATCCAACGCACCGATGGGACATGGGATGTGGTCACCGACAAGGGTACGATCCATGCCGAACACATCGTCAATGCCGGTGGCCTTTGGGCGCGCGAGGTTGGCGCGATGGCGGGCGTCTATTTCCCCATACACCCGATGGAACACCAGTATCTGGTGACAGACTCGATCCCTCAGATCGAGGCGATCATCGACGCTGGCGGCGAGCATCCGCATGTGATGGATCCCGCCGGAGAGAGCTATCTGCGGCAGGAAGGGCGCGGGCTGTGTATTGGGTTCTATGAACAGCCCTGCAAACCCTGGGCTGTCGATGGCACACCGTGGGAATTCGGCCACGAACTTCTGCCCGATGATTACGACAAGATCACCGACAGTATCGAATTTGCCTACAAACGCTTCCCCGTTCTGGCCGAGGCTGGCGTCAAATCGGTGATCCATGGACCGTTTACCTTTGCGCCCGATGGCAACCCGCTGGTCGGGCCGGTGCCGGGCATGCGCAACTACTGGTCCGCCTGTGGCGTGATGGCCGGGTTCAGTCAGGGCGGCGGGGTTGGCCTGACGCTGGCGCAGTGGATGATCGAAGGTGAGCCCGAACGCGACGTGTTCGCCATGGATGTCGCCCGCTTCGGCGACTGGATCGGGCCTGGCTATACGCGCCCGAAGGTGATCGAGAACTATCAGAAACGCTTTAGTGTCGCCTACCCCAACGAAGAACTGCCTGCCGCGCGTCCGAACCGGACCACCCCGATGTACGATATCTTCAGCGATCTGGGCGCGGTTTGGGGTCAGCAATACGGGCTGGAGGTTGCGAACTATTTTGCGCAGGGTGATGAGCCGGGCTATGAAACGCCCTCATTCCGCCGCTCGGATGCGTTCGAGGCGACCGGGCGCGAGGTGCGCGCTGTGCGCAATGGTGTCGGCATCAACGAGGTCCACAATTTCGGCAAGTATCGCATCACCGGCCCGGGTGCGCGCGACTGGCTGGACCGCATCATGGCTGGCCGCATTCCAAAGCCTGGACGCCTGTCGCTGACACCAATGCTGTCGCCCAAAGGCAAGTTGATCGGGGATTTCACCGTTTCCTGTCTGGCCGAAACCGAATTCCAACTAACGGCGTCATATGGCAGCCAGGCCTTCCATATGCGGTGGTTCCTGCAGCATCAGGATGACGGCGTTACAATTGATAACAATAGCGATCGTCTGAACGGTTTTCAGATCGCAGGTCCCAAGGCGACTGAGGTTCTGGCCGCCTGTACCCGTACGGACATCTCGGACCTCAGGTTCCTTGATGTTCGCCGCATGACCATCGGTATGACCGACTGCACCGTTCAAAGGGTCAGCTACACGGGCGATCTGGGGTACGAAATCTACTGTGATCCGATGGCCCAACGGCAATTGTGGTGGACCCTTTGGCAGGCCGGTAAGCCCCACGGTATGGTGCCCTTTGGCATGCGCGCGATGATGAGCCTGCGGTTGGACAAGTTCTTTGGCTCGTGGATGCGCGAGTTCTCACCCGACTACTCTGCCGCGGAAACCGGGCTGGATCGCTTTATCGCATTCACGAAGAACACGGACTTTATCGGTCGAGCTGCGGCCGAACTGGAACGGTCCGAGGGGACCGCGCGTAAGCTGGTCTCATTCGAAGTGGATGCTGACGACGCCGACCTAAATGCCTATGAACCGGTCTGGCTGGATGGCGTCGTCGTCGGGTTCTGCACCTCGGGCGGGTATTCCCACTATGCCGACAAATCCATCGCAATAGGTTTCCTGCCCTCGGATCGCATATGTGAGGGTTTGGAGGTCGAGATTGAGATTCTGGGCCAGATGCGCAAGGCGCGCGTGATCTCAACCCCACTGTTCGATGCGGACGGTGAACGTATGCGGGGATGACAAAAGACGGCTATGGCGGCTATGTGAAGGTATGACAGACATTCCCATTATCCTTCTGGCCGCCGGACAATCCCGCCGCATGGCTGGCACGGACAAGCTGATGCAAAGCGTCGATGGCATGCCCCTGCTACGGCGATCCGCACACACAGCGTTGCAGGTAGGCCCGGTGATCGTTGCGCTTCCGCCTACTCCGCATCCTCGCCAGGACGCCTTGAAAGGTATGGATGTTGTTGCAGTTGAAATACCCGACGCTGATGAGGGCATGAACGCCAGTTTGCGCGGTGCTCTTGCGCATGTGCCCGCCGATGCCGGGGCTGTCATGGTTTTACTGGCAGATTTGCCGGAAATCACAGTTAGTGACCTGAAACAGGTCGCAGGGTCTGTCCAAGAATATCCAAATTGCTTGATCTGGCGTGGGGCGACAGCCAAAGGAATGCCCGGCCATCCGGTTGTGTTTGCCCGTCCGCTGTTCAGAGAGCTAAGGCAACTTACAGGCGATGAGGGCGCTCAGTCCGTTGTGCAGGCGCATAAGAATGCAGTGCATCTTCAACCACTACCCGGTCAAAAGGCCCTGTTGGATTTGGACACTCCCGAAGATTGGGCACGCTGGCGGGCCGGGAAGGCCACATAACCGGCCTGCCAAAATAGAAACGGCCCGGTCGATACCGACCAGGCCGCTTGCCCAACACAGGACTACCACTTTTCACCAATCCTGAAAACGCTGCCAAAAATGCCTATGGCACCCTGGCTATTCCGCCGCTGAACCTAAACAAGACCCCCTCGTTAACATGCCGCTCAACGTTTCCAGTGACTGTGACAAGCCGTTGGCACCCCCTAGTGCCGTCGGCTCCCCCTTCGTATGGGCAAGATCATCGTCACCCAAACGGTGCGTCCAAACAATGTAAAACTGGAAGGAACGGTTAATTTTTGGCGTCTCGGATTGGCTTTTGCGCAACATCTCGCCGAGGCGAAATCAACCTATAGACGATCAATAAGCTATACGCCCTAGGTCACATCGGACATTATGTATACTCTTTATTAAGCATATTTAAACCTTTGCACAAAAGATGCACTTGTTTTGTTCAGGTTGTAGAAACGCACCACAACCAAGAGACGAGCGTTTTTCCGCCAAAGACTTCCAGTGATCCTTTGTTACCAAAACTGAATCAATTCAGGATGATTCAGGATTTGACTCTAAAATTGGCGACAATGGATGATTCGCGACTAGCGATTCGCTGGGCTTCTCTTCGGACCGTCGATATAAAACACCCTGTTTGTGGCTAAATTAAGATGTCTTAATCCTGAGCACAGGAAACTCACAGACTGATGCCTCATCTCCTCGGTTAACGCGCGCCTGCTATCGCGCGATATAAACAGGAGACTAAAATGAGCATCCGTAAATCCTCACTGCTTTTGCCACGCGCCACTGGCTTGGTTGGCGCATCCGCCCTTGGTGCAGCGCTGCTGGCCACGACTGCCCTGCCCTCGCTGGCCGACGAAGCCCTGGCCGATCTGGTCGAAGGCGTGTCGCCGTCGGTGGTGACCATCATCGCGGAACAGGACATCGTACCCGTACAAGCGCCGGGACAAGGACAGAATTTTGATTTGGAAGACCACCCCTTTGGTGAGTTCTTCAAGCGCTTCGGCGCGCCTGAGGGCTTTCAGGCACCGCAGCGCGGACCATCCCAAGGTCTGGGGTCGGGTTTTGTATTGGACGAAGCCGGGTACATCATCACCAACCACCATGTTGTCGACAATGCATCGACCGTGACCGTCCGTCTGAGCGACGATCGTAGTTTCGAGGCCGAGATTGTGGGCACCGACCCGCTGACCGATATCGCCGTTCTGAAGATCGACGCTGGCGAAGCGTTGCAGGCCGTCGAGATCGGTGACAGCGACGTTATCCGCGTGGGTGAAGATGTCGTGGCGATCGGCAATCCGTTTGGCCTGCATTCGACCGTGACCACGGGCATCGTTTCGGCCAAGGGCCGCAACATCTCGGCCGGACCTTACGCTGAATTCATTCAAACCGATGCAGCCATCAACAAAGGCAATTCGGGCGGTCCGCTGTTCAACATGGAAGGCGAAGTGATTGGCGTTAACTCGGCCATTTACTCTCCTACCGGCGGTTCGGTTGGTCTTGGCTTTGCCGTGACCTCGAACATCGTTGAACATATCGCGGCCGATCTGCGCGATGACGGCCAGGTCAGCCGCGGCTGGCTGGGTGTTTCGATCCAGAATGTCAGCCCCGAGATCGCAGCAGCGATGGGTATCGACGCCTCAACCGGCGCGCTGGTGTCGGATGTCGTCGCAGGCAGCCCGGCCGAGGGCGTGCTTGAGCAAGGTGATGTCATCCTGACCTTCAACGACGAATCCGTCGACTCCAGCAGTGAATTGCCGATCCTTGTGGGCACAACCAAAGTCGGTACCGACAGTGTCATGACCGTTCTGCGCGATGGCAAGGAACAGCAGATTGAACTGACAATCGGTCAGCATCAAAGCGCCTCGGCTGAGATCGACAAATCCGTGGACGAAGGTATCTCGGGCACTGCATTGGGCGTGACCGTCGCACCGCTGACCGACAGCAACCGTGCTCAGATGGGCGTTGCTGAGAATGTCGACGGCGTGGTCGTCACTGATCTGAAGCCAGACAGCCCTGCTGCCAAGGCCGGCCTGCTACGCGGCGACGTGATCGTAAAGCTGGGGGGTCAGGAAACCGCCTCACCCGACGCGCTGAAGGCCGCGCTGGACAGCGAAAAGACTGATCCTGCGCTGGTGCTGATCAACCGTGGCGGAAACCAAATCTTCGTGGCGGTAGAAATCGCCTGATCCGAAGTCCGCGTGCGCCATTTGATGGGGATTTCTGGCGTACGCCTCCTCGGCGGATTGAATTGTCCGCATTCCGCTGAGACTGCCGGGTGCGCTGCAACGCACCCGGCACGTAATTTAAGCAAATCATGTGCTTTGCCGGATTTTTGTGTTTAAATCCCGCTAGAAAGGAACGCAAAATATGAGCCGTCGCCTGCTGATCGTCGAAGATGACGAGGACACTCGTGAGTTCATCGCCAAGGGCTTTGGCGAGGAAGGTTATGTGGTCGAGCAGGCCGCAGACGGGCGCGAGGGTTTGTACCACGCCACGGATGGTGGGTTTGACGCCATTGTGCTGGACCGGATGCTTCCAGGTCTTGATGGCCTTTCGCTAATCCGATCTTTGCGGGCGGCCGGGGTCAAGACCCCTACCCTGATGCTGACCGCGATGAGTGCGGTTGACGAACGGGTCAAGGGCTTACGTTCGGGTGCGGATGACTATCTGGTCAAACCGTTTTCGTTCCAAGAACTGCATGCGCGGATCGAAGCCCTGTTGCGACGCCCGCAGGAATCTGAGGAGACCGCGACGCTGACCTGCCGCGATCTTGAGATGGACTTGCTGACTCGTAAAGTCACTCGCGACGGACAAGAGATTTCCCTGACCCCGCGTGAGTTCCAGATCCTTGAGTTCTTTCTGCGCCGCAAGAACCGCGTTGTATCGCGCACAATGCTGCTGGAAGGTGTCTGGGATTATCATTTCGACCCGAATACCAATGTGGTCGACGTCCATATATCAAAGCTGCGCCGCCAGCTGGATGAAGGCGACAGGCCGCCATTGATTGAAACGGTTCGAGGTGCGGGTTACATGATATCCGATGGATAACTTGCGACTTTCGTTCAATAATTCCCGTACCCGCCTCGTCCTTGCCAGCATGGTCCTCAGCACATTGCTGACCGCAATCGTGCTGGGGCTTGTATACTTCACCGCCAATCGCAGTATCGAGGGCGAGACCCGTTCAGTGGTATCCGCCGAATTAACCGGTCTGGCTGATGAATATGAACGGCGCGGCCTGTTTGGGCTGTTGCAGGCCATTGAACGCAGGATTCCAACCGCGTCCGAACGGGATGCTTTGTATCTTTTGACTGACCGGTTCGGTGTAAAGCTGGCCGGAAACCTCAAGCACTGGCCTGCGGATGTTACAGCAGGCAGCGGTTGGGTCGATCTGGATCTTCGACGCGCCGATAACGACCAATTGGTGCCGATCTCGGCCGCCTCGGTGCGCTTGCCCGGCGGCGAACGCCTGCTGGTTGGGCGCGATGCCCTTGCGCGGCAACAATTCGACAGGGCGCTGTTGCGCGCGGTTGGCTTGGCGCTTGCGATAGCGTTGGCGCTGAGCCTTCTAACCGGCTGGCTTTTCACCCGGCTGGTGTTCACGCGCCTGTCCGAATTTGCGGGAACGGCGGAAAACATCGTGTCAGGTGATCTGTCCCGCCGCATGCCCTTGCGCGGAACCGGGGATGAGCTGGATCAAGTGGCCGGAACCTTGAACAGCATGTTGGATCGGATTGAGGAACTGATCAGCAATCTGCGCACAACCTCAAATTCAATCGCGCATGACTTGCGATCCCCCCTGTCCCGTCTGCGGCAAAGGGTCGAGTCGCTGTCTGACCCGTCCAAAAGTGATCTGGACCGCGAGGTCGACGTGGCCCGCGCTGCGGCCGAGATCGACCACGTGCTGCGTGTTCTAGGGCAATTGACTGAAATCTCACGCGCCGAGGCTGGCGTCGGGCGGGAACAATTCGAACCCGTGAATCTGCAGCAACTGATTGGTGACGTCGTCGAGCTGTACGAACCAGTTGCCGCCGATCAGGGCATCTCGCTGGAGGTCGTCGGCACCGCCAACACTGTTCAGGGACACCGCCCGCTTCTATCTCAAGCGCTGTCGAATCTTCTGGAAAATGCCATGCGTTATGCCCCGGAAAAGACGGCGATCACGATCACCCTGTCAGAAAGCGGTCCCTACACCTGCCTGAGCGTGCGTGATCGGGGTCCGGGTGTCCCTGAAGAGGATTTGCCACGCCTGCAGGTGCCCTTTGTGACGCTCGATCCCGCAAGGACCGAGCGCAACTCAGGCCTGGGCCTGGCGCTGGTGGCAGCGATTTCACACATGCATCAGGGCGCATTCGAGGCGCGCAATTGCGACCCGGGTCTTGAGGCAACAATCAAACTGGCGCGTATGCCCTAGATTGGCACACCCTTGATCGCCATCATTTTGTTTTTATAACGTTTATCTGCCGTCACATCTGTTCCGAACCAGTCGGGAGGCGTGTATGCCTGCGCCTCGGCCTCTGTGTCGAACTCCACCTCGACCAGCCGCAGCGGCGCGAGGTTTCCCAGAAAGATGTCCAGCTCAAACACCCGACCGTCTGGCATTTTTCCGGTATAGCGTTCTTTCTCAACCCGACGTCCTTCGGTTTCCGGCCAGAAGGTTTCGAATTGCTCGGCCGTGATCTCGGCCTCGCGTTCCACCCGCACCAAGGAGCCCGCCCCTTTGAGCGTTAAAAAGTACCCGTCATTCTTCTGCCGCAGACGCAGTTCCGTGGAATCGCTTGGTGCAGTCAGATAGCCTTGACGTACGACGGCCCTATCCGCGCCGCTCAGATCGGGCAGTTCCGCCACCAGAAACTTGCGTTCAATTTCGGTGCTCATCGCTTTGAAACCACTCCGTTTTCCATCTCATCATACAGCTTTTGATATGCCAAACTGGCGGCGCTGCGCGGGGCGAATTCACTGACCGGCGCACGGTTCTGCCCCATCCGTTCGATATCCGCCGCAAACGGGATTGAGCTGCGCAGGAACCGCTTGCGATAGAGCTTTCGCATCGCATCCATAGTCTCAAGGTGCAGGGTCTTGCGCTGTTGCACCATAGAGAAGAATGCCGTCAGCTTTTTCTTCGACAACTTGTTGGCATCAAAAAACCCGACCAACTGATCGAAAGACCGTTCAGACAGGGTCGTCGGGATGACCGGAACCACAATCTGATCGGCCGCTTTGAAGATGTTTTCCGACAGGGTCGAAAAGTTGGGCGGGCAATCCAGAATGATCACCTCATAATCGCTGCCCGCAGAGATCAGCGCTTTTTTCAGCCGCGACCTCGTGTTCCGCATCCGTGACAGGAAGACGTCAAAATCCCGAAAGGTCATGTTTGCTGGCAGCACGTCCAGCCCCTCGAAGTCACTGGCGCGAATGGACTTGGTAAACCGCGCGACATCCTCAAAGAACCTTGCATCTGTCAGCTTTTTGGATGGTTTGACGCGCAGATAGAACCCGGATGCCCCTTGCGGGTCCAGATCGCACAGCAGAACTTTGTGCCCCGCTGCTGCGTAGGCACGGGCCAGATTGACCGAGGTCGCGGTTTTACCCACACCGCCCTTGTTGCTGTAACAGGCAATGATCTTCACTCCTCAGCCCTCCTTTTGATGAAACAAACTGCGGAACAGGTGCCGGATGTCCGGGCTGTCGAAATGCTTGAAACTTGCGATGACACGGTCACGTTCCGCCATTTGGCGCTGATCCAGAACAGATATCACCCCGCCCACGGACAAGGCCAACTGCGCATCAGCGCGACCTTGCTTATTGGTGTGCTGTTTCACAAAATTCAGAAGCGCCTCTTGTTGGACTGAGAAATCATTGAACAGGCCTAGATTATCCTGCAGCTTTTTCAATGGCTTGATGATCGTTTTAAATGCCTTTGCGTCGAACAAAGGCGCAAAGAACTCCATAAGATAACGCAGTTTTTTGCAGTCGATCCGCAGATTATGCACAGCTTCGTCAGGCGTGTTTGGCGTAATGCCGCGCGCCAGTTTGCAGGTTTTGCGATATCGCTTCCAGATCAGGGCGCGCGCGTATTCATAGGCAGGCCGATCTGCATTTGGGCCAGGCTGCAGGTTTGTCGGATCAGCGAAAAGCTCGGTCAACTTTTTCATCTGATTGTCATAACTCTGCGTCCGAAAGCGCCGAGACAGACGTTCAAGTGCCTGGCTGCGTTCCTTTTCGAATTGCGCAAACATGGCCACGGCACCTTCATGAAGGTTCGGCGGTATCAGATTGAAGTAACTGTCTTTTTCCAACAGATAGACGTCCAAATCCCGCGCTCGGCCAGTGGGTTCCATCAGACCGGAAAACTCGCGCTTTAATGCAGCGGTTTGTTCAGGCGAGAGCACCCCCTTGAACAGGCTGATCACAGATCGCACGCGGCGCAGGGAAACGCGGTAGTCATGCAGAAATTCAGTATCGATATCATCGATCACGCCCGCCTCATTCTGGCGCGCGACCGCCAGATAGGTGCGAATGATGTCGGTGGCGACCTCGATTGATGGCTCTTGTTTACTAACGCGGATTTCGGGCTTGGCCTTGTATATGGTCGCGTCGGGAAACAACCAGTCGAACAATGGCTTAGCCTTGCTTTTGCCACCCTCCAATTTCGTCAGCTTTTCACAAACAGTCTTATACGCTCGGTCATATCCGCGCATGTGTTGAACGGTTACAACTGTTACCTGCCCCTGATCCGAGGACATCAACATCATCGTGCCACGCACTTGTGTCTTTTGCAGGTCACCCAGAATGGCAAACGATCGGTGCTTGGCCCTGCCCGCCCCGACGCTCATCAACGCGCGCAACTTGGTAAAGCCCGCTAGACCCGCTTTGACGGATCCGTCAGGCAAATCCTGCACGAACTTGCCCTTACCCTTGCACTGCTGGGTTTTGGCTGTTCCGCCGCGCAACAAAAACAATGACCCATCGGTTTGGATCAATACCTTGCTAGATGCCCTGAGGGATTGGTCATGACAATCCAGAATATCAAAATTTCCAGCAGGTTCAGCGGCCTCGAACCGCAATGCCAATTCTTTCAAAGATTTAGTAAAACCCGCCTCATCGAATGTGCCCGGGATAACAAAACAGTTTTTGACCCGAGCCATTAAGAGCGTCCCTTTCACCGAGGATCCAGTACGTGATCATGAATTCATATTCCTGCGATCCGATCAACGACTAACTCCGTTGATCAACAGCAATGACCAAAACATCTGATTTTGCTCGAACAACCGAATGACTCTGTCCGGGCATTTGGCTAAGACGGGGGTATGTCTGATCCTGTTTCATCGATCCGCAATCTCGGCCCGGCATTTGAACAATCCTGCGCACGCGCAGGCATTCATTCTGCGCAGGAATT
This sequence comes from Ruegeria sp. AU67, assembly GCF_900312795.1. NCBI lineage: Bacteria > Pseudomonadati > Pseudomonadota > Alphaproteobacteria > Rhodobacterales > Roseobacteraceae > Ruegeria > Ruegeria sp. AU67. Next base: position 299,952 of record NZ_OMPH01000020.1, on the reverse strand, counting down.
GCGCGATTTGGGAGCGGATGAAGCCTATGCGCGGCTATTGCAGGCGGGCACCCGACCGCATTTCATCGGATACTACGTGCTGGTGATGGGATTGCAGGGGCGCCCCTGGAACGACTGCAAGGGTGAGGAAAAGAAGGCGCTACGCGTAAAGTTCGACGTAATAAAATCCAGCGTTAGTACCGCCCCGGAAACCCAGATGATTTCTGATCTGGATGCAATTGGCATACGCGTTGCACCGAAAGATCTTAAACAGGTCTGAAACGAAAAAGGCCGCACCCCCAATGGGATACGGCCCTGAACTTCGTCTGACGGCGGATTAGCCGACCAGTTCGATGCCCGAGAAGAAGTATGCGATTTCAACCGCAGCAGTTTCAGGCGCGTCCGAACCGTGGACCGAGTTTTCGCCAACCGATTCAGCGAACTCCGCGCGGATGGTGCCAGGTGCTGCGTCTGCGGGGTTGGTTGCGCCCATGACTTCGCGGTTCTTGGCAATGGCGCCTTCGCCTTCCAGAACCTGAACGATAACCGGCTCGGAGGACATGAATTCGCACAGTTCGTCATAGAACGGACGCTCGGCGTGTACGTCGTAGAACTTGCCAGCCTGAGCTTTGGTCATGTGAATGCGCTTTTGCGCAACGATGCGCAGGCCAGCGTCTTCGAACTTGGCGTTGATCTTGCCAGTCAGGTTGCGACGGGTTGCATCAGGTTTGATGATCGAGAATGTGCGTTCCAGTGCCATATCGGCCTCTCCTTACTATATGGCGCGAGGTACGCGCCGAAATCCATCGCGCGCCGCCTAACACGGTATGTGCCTCATGAAAAGTGGAATGATTGCGCCAGTGGGTCTTGGCGATCAGATTGTGTCCGGCAAGGGCTCTGACGCGTCGATCCGGCGAACGTAAAGCACCGCAAGCAATCCGACAAAGCTGCTGGCGAACATCATGCCCAACACCAGAAAGGGCCCATTTTCAGGGCTAACAAACGCGCCGGTCATCAAGGTCAGAACTGCGCCCAACGCCACGATTAGTGCCCCGGAAAGCCCCGCGGCGCTGCCTGCCAGATTGGGTCTCACGGACATTACCCCGGCCGAGGCGTTGGCATTCGTCAGCCCGTTACCAAACCCCACGCAAATGGCCGAGCCGAAGAATACCCAGACTGAACCCAGACCTGCTGTGAACAACAGCAACCCGCAGAAAGGCCCAATAGAGGCAACGACCCGACCGATCAGGATCATCGTCGTCAGCTTCGTGTGTGCTGCGATACGCCCGGTGATGAAATTGCCCACCATGAAGCCGCCGGTAATAATTCCGATCCCCAGACCCAGCATGGCAGGGCTCAGGTCGAACCAGACCGCGGCGACCAGTGGCGCACCGGTGATAAAGCTGAAGAACCCGCCGATCGAGAATGCCGCGCACAGCGCGTAACCCCAGAACCGACGCGCGCGAAACAGGTGTGGGTATTCCTTTAACTGAGCTGAGAATGTTGCGGATCGGTTCGTATTCGTCTCACCCATATCCGCCCACAAGAGCACCAGCATCCCCGCCCCAAGGACCGAGTACAAAATGAACCCGGCTCGCCAACCGAACAGCATATCCAATGCACCGCCCAGCATCGGGCCAAGCATCGGTGCCAAAGCCATTGCCATCGCAACATAGCCCAGTTTGCTGGCGGCCTCGTTCGGGGCATAGAGATCCCGGATTGAGGCGCTGGACAGCACGGGTCCGGCCACCACCGCTGCTTGAAGTAGACGGAAACCGAGGAATATCCAGATCGACTCGGCCAATACGCAGCCAACCGATGCCACTGTGAAAACTGCCATGCAAATCAACAGGATCGGTCTGCGACCATATCGGTCGGACAACGGCCCCATGATCAATTGCAACACGGCGGATACCGCCAAATACCCGGCGACTGACAGGTTAATCAGACCGTAGTCGACCTGAAACCCCTCGGCCATTCGCGCAAGCGACGGCAGGAACATGTTCAACGACAAAACCGACAACGCCGTGGCGAAGATCAAAGTGACCAAAGAAGGAGGCGTCTGAGCCGCGCGCATGATGAAAACCGTCGAGTAATGCCAACCGGATCAGCGCTAACACATTGCCTGGATATTGAACATATCAAGCTGCTGGCGGCGGCACCAAGGCTCTGCTAAGAGCGCGTCATGCTACGGATTCAAGACATAACCTACGCGGTTGAAGGCCGCCCCCTGTTCGATGGGGCCAGTGCGACTATTCCCGACGGCCACAAGGTAGGCCTTGTGGGACGGAACGGCACGGGGAAGACAACCCTGTTCCGACTGATCCGAGGCGAATTGGCGCTGGAGTCAGGCAATATCAATGTCCCAAAGCGTGCCCGAATTGGCGGAGTGGCGCAAGAGGTGCCCTCCTCGGATGTGTCGCTGATCAACACGGTTCTGGCCGCCGATACCGAGCGCAGCGCGCTGATGGACGAGGCCGACACCGCGACCGATCCCACACGCATCGCCGAAATTCAGACCCGCCTGGTAGATATCGACGCCTGGTCCGCCGAAGCGCGCGCCGCCTCGATCCTCAAAGGTCTTGGGTTTGATGATGACGACCAGTTGCGGCCCTGCTCCGATTTCTCGGGCGGCTGGCGGATGCGCGTGGCATTGGCGGCGGTGCTGTTTTCTCAGCCCGATCTGCTGTTGCTGGACGAACCGACGAACTATCTGGACCTCGAAGGTGCGCTGTGGCTGGAGAGCTATTTGGCCAAATATCCGCACACCGTCATCATCATCAGTCACGACCGCGGGTTGCTAAACCGCGCGGTAGGGTCGATCCTGCATTTGGAAGACCGCAAACTGACCTATTACGCGGTTCCTTATGACAAATTCGCAGAACGCCGTGCTGAACGACTGGCACAGGCGGAATCCGAGAACGTGAAAGCCAAGGCCCGGATCGCCCATCTGCAGAGTTTCGTGGATCGCTTCCGCTACAAGGCATCCAAGGCGGTTCAGGCCCAGTCACGCTTGAAAATGATCGAGCGCATTCAACTGGTTTCAACCCCTCAAGAGGCCGCTCTGCGCGCGTTCTCCTTCCCCGAGCCGGAAGAGCTGTCCCCGCCGATCATTCAGATTGAAGGCGGCGTGACGGGCTATGGTGAAACCGAGGTGCTGCGCCGCTTGAACCTGCGTATTGACCAGGATGACCGGATCGCGCTGCTGGGCAAGAACGGTCAGGGCAAGTCGACCCTGTCCAAGCTGCTGTCCGACCGCCTGCCCCTGATGGCGGGCAAGATGACCCGCAGCAACAAGCTGCGTATTGGTTATTTTGCGCAGCATCAGGTGGATGAGCTTTATGTGGACGAAACGCCGCTGGACCATCTGCGACGCCTGCGCCCGAACGAGGCGCCGGGCAAGTGGCGGTCGCGTCTGGCGGGGTTCGGGCTGAACGCGGATCAGGCTGAAACTAAAGTTGGTCGTCTATCGGGCGGCCAAAAGGCACGCCTGTCTCTGCTGATCGCCACCATCGACGCGCCGCATATGTTGATCCTGGACGAGCCGACCAACCACCTGGATATCGAAAGCCGCGAGGCGCTGGTCGAAGCGTTGACCGCCTATTCCGGTGCGGTGGTTCTGGTCAGCCACGATATGCACCTATTGTCGCTGGTCGCGGACCATCTGTGGCTGGTCTCGGACGGAACGGTCAAACCCTTCGAGGGAGATCTCGAGACCTATCGCACCATGCTGCTGGGACGCGACAAACCGGCCAAAGAGAAACCGCAAGTGATCAAGCCCAAGCGCCCCTCGCGCGAGGCAGTGCTGAACCTGCGGGCGGACCTTCGCAAATGCGAGGACCGGATCGAGAAGCTAACGGATATGCATGATAAATTGTCGGCCAAGCTGGCAGATCCTGCGCTTTACGAGGACGACAGGAAAAACGATCTTGCAACGTGGAACCGGAAATTTGCCGAAGTGGTCGAAGCCATGCAAAAAGCCGAGGCGCTTTGGGTCGTCGCGGCCGAACGCCTGGAAAAGGCCGAAGCGACATGACGAAACCCGTAATCGAAACGACTGCCATGATCGCAGGCATGCGCCCTGAACTTCAGGACGGGGAATTTGCCTTTGTCGTTTGGCCGCATGACAAAGCCTGGCCCGAAGGGACGCGGGCCAGTTGCACGGAGGCCGAAGGACTGTCCCTTATCGTGCCAATCGACGCTGCACCCGCTGGCGCCATCAATATGAAGTGCATCACCCTGCGGGTTCATTCCTCACTAGAAGGCGTTGGCTTGACTGCCGCTGTGTCCGATGCACTTGCCCAAAGTGACATTCCGGCAAACATGGTCGCGGGGTATCACCACGACCACGTCTATGTTCCAAGCAATCTGGCGGAAAAAGCTGTGGCCGTTCTGTTAGACCTCCAACCAGGTGCCGGCAAATGATCGACCTCGCCTTTTTCATCACTGCCTTCACCACCCTGTTCGTGGTGATTGACCCCTTTGGCACCGCGCCGATTTTTGTGGCTTTAACTCAGGACATGGACGCCCGCGCCCGTCGCCGGACGGCCTATCGCACCTGTGCCGTGGCCTCTGGCATACTCATTGCCTTTGCCGCCTTTGGCGAAGCGGTGCTGGGCTTTGTCGGTATCTCGATGGAGGCATTCAAGGTCGCCGGGGGCGCGTTGTTGTTTCTTACTGCATTGGACATGCTGTTCGAACGACGCACCAAACGCCGTGAAGACCGGGTCGAGGAAGAAGAGGAACACCACGACCCGTCCGTGTTCCCGCTGGCCATTCCACTGGTCGCCGGTCCCGGATCAATTGCGACGATTATCCTGCTGGCCGGACAGCACCCGGGCATTCTTGGCATTGTCGAGGCCTGTATCGTCATGCTGGCCGTCATGGCCGTGGTTTTGACCTTCTTCCTGTCCGGCGGCCTGATCGCGCGTTTGCTGGGCAAAACCGGCCTGAATGTATTGACGCGGCTGTTGGGGATGCTGCTGGCGGCGTTGTCGGTTCAATTCATCCTGGACGGCCTCAAGGCCTTTGGTTTTGCGTCGTAAAACCCCATATATCTTTCGGAGAATATGGTGAGGAGCGCTATGGACGGCGACAACATTGGACGTTTGGTATATCTAGCCGTGCTTGGTACGGCCGTTGTGGCGTGGTTTGTCGCACAAAACCGCCAGTCTCTGAACAAAACGCTGCAGCAGGCTTTGGCGTGGGTCTTTATCTTTATCGGTGTCATTGCCGTTGTCGGCCTGTGGGAAGACATCCGCACCACTGTTGGCCCTGCCCCGCAAATGACTGTCACCGGCCAGACCATAGAGGTTCCGCGCGCCTCCGACGGGCACTATTATCTGCCCATTGATGTGAACGGAGAACCGATCACCTTTCTGGTGGACACCGGCGCAAGCCAGATTGTTTTAAGCTCGCGGGATGCCGAACGTGTTGGCATTGATCCCGATCAGTTGAATTATTTCGGCCGGGCAAACACGGCCAATGGAGTTGTGCGGACCGCGCCCGTGCGCCTGGACACGCTGGCATTGGGGCCAATCACGGACCAGAATATCTCGGCCTGGGTGAATGAAGGGGAATTGGACAAATCCTTGTTGGGTATGGATTACCTGCATCGGTTCTCGAATATCCAGTTCGCCAATGGCCGCCTGCTTTTGTCGCGTTAAGGCATCCGTTGCCGCAATTCCACAATTGAGAACAAAGTGAGAACATGCTAGCCTGACAGCATGTCTACACATCTTCTTGGCCGCAAACCCGCACGTGAGGTGCCGGGGATAGATCTTCATCCGCAGATCAGACTGCAACTGGCCCGCGTACACGAGGCCTGCGGCCCCGCCCGGCGCAGCTTTGCCATGTGGCTGGCGGGGCAGATGCAGGGGCCGGTGCTGTGGATCGCGCCCGCATGGGAGCCCGGCCAGCTTAACCCCGATGGCATGATGGCCTTTGCCGATCCCGCCCGGTTCATCTTTGTGCGCCCGACCCGGTCCGAAGACCTGCTGTGGTGCGTAGAAGAGGCGCTGCGCAGCGCGGCCATGCCTCTGGTTGTCGGTGATCTGCCGGGCGCGCCAGGGCTGACGCCAGTGCGGCGCATGCATCTGGCTGCGGAACAGGGTGGTGCGATGGGGCGTGCTCCGCTTGGGGTGCTGCTGACCCCTGGTGACGGTGGTGCACAGGGGGTAGAGACGCGCTGGCACATGGCCGCAAACCATCAGGCAGAGGCCCGACGCTGGACCCTGACCCGCCGCCGCGCCCGCGCCCTGCCCCCGGTCAGTTGGCATGCCACGCAGACCAAACCGCGCGCCGGTCTGCACCTGCAACAGATCGCCACAGAAGACACACCCGTGTGATCACGCGCCCCTCACGGGGTTTGTGACTGGCCAAAGCAAGGGCCGAGCCCTAGCGTTTCGGGATGAGCCACGCGATCCACGATAGCCGATACTCCTGGCTGCGACTTGCGATCACTTTGATCATCGCAACCGTGGCAAATGTGGGAATGTGGGCTGTCATCGTGGTGATGCCCGCCATCGAAACCCAATTCGACGCCGGACGGGCCGAGGCCGCGATGCCTTACACATTGGCCATGATCGGGTTCGCCCTTGGCAATTTTTGGATGGGGCAGTTGGTGGATCGGCTGGGCGTGACCAAAGCCCTGATCGAGGCCGCAATCCTCAGCGCGACCAGCTATCTGCTGGCGACACTGGCGCCCAATATTGTGATGTTGTCGGTCGCACATCTTCTGTTGGGCCTCGGGGCATCCATCGGCTTTGGACCATTGATCGCCGACATCTCGCACTGGTTCATGAAACGGCGCGGGATCGCTGTGGGTCTGGTGGCAAGCGGAAACTACCTGTCTGGGGCTATCTGGCCGACATTGCTGTCCGGCATACTCGCACACGACGGTTGGCAGCAGGTCTACCTGACGCTGGCCGTCATAACTCTGCTGGTCGTGATCCCCCTGTCCCTACTGTTGCGTCGACAGGTCCCGGCCGAGGCGCACAGTACCGCCGCGTCCGCCGCACAAATCAAGGCGCGCAGCGTTGGCATTTCCCCCCGGGCACTTCAATACATCCTCGGTCTGGCCGGTATTTCGTGCTGTGTCGCGATGTCGATGCCTCAGGTGCATATCGTGTCCTATTGCGTCGGGCTGGGTTACGGACCCACAGTCGGCGCCGAGATGTTGTCCCTGATGCTGTTCGGAGGTGTGATCAGCCGAGTAATATCAGGCATGGTCGCCGATCAACTGGGCGGCGTTCTGACGGTTCTGATCGGCTCGGTCCTGCAATGCCTCGCGCTGTTTCTGTTCCTGCCTTATGACGGGATGGCCTCACTCTACCTGATCAGCCTGCTTTTTGGCCTATCACAAGGCGGCATCGTTCCCGGCTATGCCCTTATTGTGCGCGAATATATGCCCCCGCGAGAGGCCGGCGCGCGCGTGGGGTTTGTCATGATGATGACGATCATGGGCATGGCGCTGGGGGGATGGATGTCCGGCTGGATTTACGACGTGACCGGCAATTACCAACTGGCTTTCGTAAACGGCATTCTATGGAACGGCCTGAACATCGGAATTCTGCTGTTTCTGCTCAGCCGCTCGCGCGCCCACAGACAAGAGGTTTTGGCATGAGATCATTGACGCGGCGCTTTCTGGTTGCGGGTCTGGCGAGCCTTCCGTTGGCACGGCCAACTCATGCTGCGTTGGTCCAATATGAATTGTCTCGAGCCGGGACGTCCGTCGGATTTTCCTTCATGCTCTCGGGGGTTGCGCAGTCAGGCACGATGCCGATCCAATCAGCAGATATTCGAGTCGACACGGATCAGTTGCAAAACAGCCGTGTCACCGTCGTGCTGAATGTAGCCGCGGCGCGCACCCGCTTGCCCTTTGCCCGCGGCCCGATGCTAAGCAAAAGCGTGTTAAACGCGCAGGAATTTCCGAGCATTACGTTCAAATCCACCCGAATACAGCTTGGCCCTACAGGCCGCATTTCCGAAGGCGCAACCATCACCGGAGACCTGACTGTGCGCGGGGTCACACGCCCGGTGACCCTGCAAGCCAATTTGTACCGCGAACCCGGAAGCGAGGCTGATAATCTGAACGCATTGTCAATTCGACTGTCGGGCGCGTTGAACCGCCACGAATTCGGCGCCTCTGGTTATCCCGATCTGGTCGCCGATACCGTGTCTTTGAACATCCGGGCCGAGTTGACCCGCAAGGCCTGACACCCAAAGGACAAAAAACGACGCGCAGAGGTCGAATTATCACGCGCAACGCTCGCTGATGGGGTAATGCTGGGCGCACTATGCGCACGATCATTTCTTTTGCCGCCCTGTTTCTTTCTGTCATTCTTCTGCAGCTCTCGACGGGCGGCGTTGGTCCATTGGATGCGATATCCGGCATCACGCTTGGGTTCACGACCGGACAAATCGGTATGTTGGGTTCGGCCCATTTTGTTGGCTTCTTCATTGGCTGCTGGTGGTCCCCCCGCCTGATGGGCAGTGTCGGACATTCGCGCGCTTTTGCGGTCTGCACGGCCTTGGGTGCAATGGGTCTTATTGGGCATACGTTGACCGAAAACCCGTACATCTGGGCAGCCCTTCGGGTCGCATCCGGAACCTGTGTCGCCGGGGCCTATACGGTGATCGAGGCATGGCTGAACGCGAAAGTCACAAACGAAACGCGCGGCCGCGCCATGGGGACTTATCGCATCGCGGATATGGGCGCGTCTTTGTGCGCGCAGTTGATCATCGCGGTTCTGCCGCCTGCTTCATACGTGTCCTACAACTTGCTGGCGATTCTGTGTTGTGCATCCCTGTTGCCGCTGACGTTGACACGGGCCAGCCAGCCGAAAACACCCGACGCCCCTCGGCTAAAGCCCAAACTGGCCTGGCGCAGCTCGCCTCTGGCTGTTGCAGGGGTGATCGTTGCGGCGCTCAGCTCTGCGTCGTTTCGGATGGTTGGTCCGGTCTACGGTCAGGAAGTTGGGCTGGACGTGGACCAGATCGCATTCTTCCTGGCGTCATTCGTATTGGGTGGCGCACTGGCGCAGTACCCGGTTGGCTGGCTGGCCGACAAATATGACAGGCGCTGGGTGCTGATCTGGCTATCCGTTGCTGCGGTCGTCAGCAGCGGTGTCACAATGGCGGCCAGCGGAACAGGAACGGTAGGCGTCATGCTGGCCGCTGTTTTCTTTGGCCTGACAACCTTCCCGATCTTCTCGGTCTCTTCCGCTCATGCAAACGATTTTGCAACGGCAGAAGAACGGGTAGAGCTATCCGCGGCACTGATGTTCTGGTTCGCTTTGGGTGCGATAGCCTCACCCTATATCTCATCGACATTGATACAGCAGTTCGGACCCGGAGCCCTGTTTGCATTTGTGGCGGTCGGCCATGTTTTCCTGATCATCTTTGGCCTGGCCCGAATGCGCTCACGCCCGACGCCCGAAGAGCGGACCAACTATGTCTACGCACCACGCACGTCGTTCACCATCGGTCGTCTGCTGAAACGGTCGCGTGAAAAGCAATAAAAAAGGGCCGGGAAAACCCCGGCCCCTTTCGATTAGTGTTCTGTCCGCGATCCTTTTTCGATCACGCCGCCTTCTTCGGCAGGTTCAACCGTCGATTCAAGCGCACCGTTGACGACACCCCCGACACCGTTTTCCATCGACAAGCCCAGTTCTTCACCCAGCTTCTTGAGCGCCGGCATCTGCACGGCCATACCCATAATCGAGTCCAGAGCCTGATTGACGACCGGCTTGTCACCGTTCGATGCGCCGCCGCCATTGGTGCCACCGATACCGCCAACCTGATGGATCTTGATCGAGTCGATCTTCTCAGCTGGTTTAACCATCTCCGCGATGATCGACGGCATGGTTTCGATCCGCGCCAAATCAACCTTCATGCGGATCTGATCAACTGACAGTACGTTATCTGCTTCGACGATCGCACGCTTACCTTCAGCTTCGGCCAGCATGTCGTTCTTCTTGGCCTCGGCGCGGATGTTCAGAGCGTCCGCTTCGGCCTGCGCCTCTTCACGGCGGGCTTCGGCGCGGTCAGCAGCGGCCTCTTTGTCAGCTTGCGCAGCCAGTCGGATCGCGGTTGCCTGACGCTCGGCCTCACGTGTGGCTTCGATCAGTGCGATCTGCTTGATACGCTCGGCCTCGGCCACCTTCTGCGCGGTCGCCACGGCTTCGGTCGCTTTGGTTGCCTCGGCACGGGCAAGATCGGCAGATGCACGGGCGCGGCTTTCCTCTTCGGATTTCTGCGCGATGATGATCTGGCGCTCTTGCTCGGCGACTTCCAGTTCACGCTCTTTCGAGATTTCGGCCTCGCGGATTTTACGCTCACGCTCGATGTCTGCGGCGCGAATGGCTTCTTCACGTCCGATCCGTGCGCGTTCCGTTTCGCGTACCGAGTCTTCGGTCCGGGCTGCAACCTCGGCCTCTTGCGCCACGCGCAGCGTTTCGATCTGCTGCGTCTGCTCGATGCGCGCCTGCTCTTCGTCCTTTTCGATCAACAGCTTCTGACGCTGAGCTTCCATCGCTGCACGGCGCACTTCGACTTCGGCATCGGCATCAATCTGCGCACGCTCTTTCTTTGAGGTCGCAATCACCTCGGCCAATTTGCGCATACCCACAGCGTTAAAGGCGTTGTTCTCGTCCAGCGCCTCAAACGGCGTCTGGTCCAATGCAGTCAGCGAAACAGATTCCAGGGACAGACCGTTCTTTAGAAGGTCTTCGGACACCGCATTCTGCACCTCTTGCACAAAGTCAGCGCGGTTTTCGTGCAGACCGTCCATCGTCATCTGGGCCGCAACAGCGCGCAGACCGTCGATCAATTTGCCTTCGATCATTTCCCGTAGCTGTTCGACGTCGAATGTACGGTCGCCAAGGGTTTGCGCAGCACGTGCGATGCCCTCTTCTGTCGCCATGACAGAAACGTAGAACTCGACGCCCACGTCCACGCGCATCCGGTCCTTGGTGATCAGGGCGGCCTCACCGCTGCGCTGAACCTCAAGGCGCAGGGTTTTCATGTTGACGGGGCTGACTTCGTGCAGCAACGGCACGACGATGACGCCACCATCCATGATGACTTTCTTACCGCCAGCACCGGTTTTCACCAGGCTGATCTCTCGGGTCGCGCGGCGGTAAAGACGGCCAAGCACAAGGCCGATAAACAAAACTACTGCCAGAATGGTCACAACTGTGACGGCTAGGAATGTGAGTTCCATGCAAAATCCTCCGTGATGGGGTTAGAAATTTTGGTTATTCAGACATGCCGACCAGAACGAACCGGTCGCGCCGTCGGTCGCGCAGCACAAGCACATCGGTGCCCTGCTCAAGCGTGTCCTTGTCCTGCAACGGCTCGGCGCGCAGGTAGTGGGTATTGCCAAATCGATCCATGACGCGCACCTCGGCGGGGCGTCCGCGCGAAGCGGTACCTTGGGTGATCACGCCACGGCGACGGGCAAGCAGGCGCTCCGACATCGCCTCGGTCTCGGTCTTGGGCAGCAGACGAGCAAAGATGCCGCCAAAGCCACGTGCAAACCACAGGCCAAAGGCACCGGCGGGAATCGCGGCCATCCAAGGCGGAAGGTCAAAGCCTAACAGGTCGCGCAGCGTCAGTTGCAGGCCCATACCGGACAAACCGAAGCCTGCCAGCAGAACCACCAGCCAGATCATGAACGGTACTTTGCCGATCCCCAGCCACGCTAAAGGTCCCGCAGAGACCGCGCCTGGCGCGTCTGCCTCGATCTCGGCCAATTCGAAATCGCCCAGATCCATGTCGGCATCAATATCCAGACCGAAATCACCGACATCCAGATCGGGGGCATCCACAACATCCAGATCGACATCGCCCTCGCCCGCCATAAGGCTTCCACCCAGGACCAATGCGATCAGTTCCAGCACAAGCAGGCCGAACAGAAGCGCAAGCGCCAAAGTGAAGGGCACAAATGCACCCTCAAGCAGAAAGTCGAACATCAGTTGTTTGCCCTCGTTATTGTATACTGTGGTATACATGATAGATGGGAAGTCATTGCGGAAATTCAAGAGTTTGCGATTCCAATTTACAACTCTGAGGTATTGCATGCGGAGAATACGATGCAATCCAAGGCTGCAACTCAGGCCGATTTTCCCGGCGACCCGTGCCTAAAATGACGTCCGAACCAAAGCCGGGGTTTTGCTGGCCGGTTACATAATGTAGACGGGCGCGCAGACAGTTACGCGGAAACGGAACATGGCTCGGATTCTCATCACCTCAGCGATCCCTTACATCAACGGGATCAAGCACCTCGGTAACCTGATCGGCTCGCAATTGCCGGCTGATCTGTACGCGCGCTACCTGCGTGGCCGGGGGAACGAGGTCATGTTCCTTTGCGCCACGGACGAACACGGCACACCTGCCGAGCTGGCCGCAGCGAAAGCGGGCAAGCCAGTGGCAGAATACTGCGCAGATATGTATGAGGTTCAGGCAGACATCGCCAAGCGTTTTGGTATGAGCTTTGATCATTTTGGCCGTTCTTCCAGTGAGCAGAACAAGACGCTGACCCAGCATTTTGCCGGAAAGCTGGACGATGCAGGGCTGATCCGCGAAGTCAGCGAAAAACAGGTCTATTCCAACGCCGATGGCCGCTTTCTTCCTGACCGCTACATTGAAGGTACCTGCCCCAACTGCGGTTATGAACGTGCGCGGGGCGACCAGTGTGAAAACTGCACCAAACAGCTGGACCCGACCGATTTGATCGAACCGCGCTCGGCCATATCCGGATCGACCGATCTGGAGGTGCGCGAGACCAAGCACCTTTACCTGCGTCAATCTGCGATGAAAGATCAGCTGGACGCGTGGATCGACAGCAAGAAAGATTGGCCGATCCTCACCACCTCGATTGCCAAGAAGTGGCTGCATGACGGTGACGGCCTGCAAGACCGCGGCATCACCCGCGATCTGGATTGGGGTGTACCGGTCAAGAAGGGAGATCAGGACTGGCCCGGCATGGAAGGCAAGGTCTTCTACGTCTGGTTCGACGCGCCGATCGAATACATCGCTTGCGCCAAGGAATGGGCGAATGCCAACGGCAGGACCGAGGCCGACTGGGAGCGCTGGTGGCGCACCGACAAAGGAGCGGATGATGTCCGTTATGTCCAGTTCATGGGCAAGGACAATGTGCCCTTCCACACCCTTTCCTTCCCAGCAACGATTTTGGGCACCAATACGTACAACGAAGAATCTGGGTCATCCGAACGTTGGAAGCTTGTCGACTACATTAAGTCGTTCAACTACCTGAACTACGATGGTGGTCAATTCTCGACCAGCCAGGGCCGTGGTGTGTTCATGGATCAGGCGTTGGAAATCCTGCCGGCCGACTACTGGCGTTGGTGGCTTTTGAGCCATGCGCCCGAAAGCAGCGACAGCGAATTCACGTGGGAGAACTTCCAGCAGTCGGTGAACAAGGACCTCGCGGATGTTCTGGGTAACTTTGTCAGCCGCATTACAAAGTTTTGCCGCTCTAAGTTTGGTGAGGCAGTTCCTGAAGGTGGCGCTTATGGCGACCGCGAGCAAGCGCTGATTGATGAGCTGTCCAAACGAGTCCGCGCCTATGAAGCGCATATGGAGGCGATGGAGGTTCGCAAATCCGCGCAGGAACTGCGAGCGATCTGGGTTGCGGGCAACGAATACCTGCAGGCTGCCGCCCCGTGGTCGACCTTCAAGGAAGACCCTGAACAGGCCGCCGCTCAGGTGCGTCTGGGCCTGAATCTGATCCGCCTCTACGCCGTACTCAGCGCACCGTTCATCCCAGAAGCCTCAGCCAAGATGCTGAGCGCAATGAACACTTTGGACACCAGCTGGCCTGACGATGTTGCTGCCGCGCTGGACGCCCTGCCCTCCGGTCACACGTTCACGGTGCCGGACGTTCTGTTCGCCAAGATCACGGACGAACAGCGCGAAGACTGGCAATCCAGGTTCGCTGGACAGCGCGACTGATATTTTGGATCACGACACCTAGTTACGGAGGCCATTTGGCCTCCGTTTTCATTTAAAATGGGGCAAAAACCGGGTTTGGGCGCCAAAACTCCATAGGATCTTGGCGTAAGTCCGCTTGAAACCGGAATAATTTCCGGGCGCACCACCCGGCTGACGCATTCAAGAAGCTTGAGATAAAGTTCCAAAACGGCCATCCTGCCAAGAAATCAGCACGACTCGTCGAGGCAACAGAGCCGCCCCGGCGCAATATCCTTAGGTCTAATGAGGCGCCCGCCATGTCCCTTGCATTAAAGAATTCTTTCTTCCGACACAGAGGTCCGGTCTTGGCCATCGCGGCCCTGACTAGTTTGGGCGTCTCGTTCACGGCGCTGGCCCAGGATCAAAGCGACGCGCCGCCGCCGAAAGTGTCTATTGCAGCGGCCTATACCGAAGAAATTACCGATGAGGCCGTGTTCATCGGGCGCGCCGAGGCCATTAACAAGGTGGATGTTGTTGCCCGCGTGAACGGCTTTCTTGAAACTCAGGATGTGGAAGACGGTGCGCTTATCAAAAAAGACGACCTGTTGTTCACCATCGAACCCGATCTTTATGAGGCGACCCTGGAGGCCCGGAAAGCCGATCTGGACCGGGCGGAGGCTAATCTGGAGCTTGCCAAGGTCGATCTGGCCCGAAAGGAAGAGCTGTACAAACGCGATGCCACCCCGGAGTCCGAGCGTGACATCGCCCGCGCCAATGAACTGGTCGCCGAGGCCGAGGTCAAGGCCGCCCACGCTGCCATCCAACAAGCCGAGTTGGACCTGAGTTACACCGAGATCCACGCGCCGTTTGACGGGCGGATTGGACGTGTGGAAACCAGCGTAGGCGACGTTGTAGGGCCGACAAATCCTCCGCTCGTCAACCTGGTAAGCGAAGCTCCGATTTATGTAAATTTCTCTTTAAACGAAAAACAATTTACCTCGGTCCTCGAACAGGTTGGAGAGAGCGCAGCTTCACTTGCTGAAAGCAACAAAAGCCCGAATGTACACCTGACCCTGCCCAACGGAACCAAGCTCGACGAAACAGGTGAGATTGTTTTTGTGGACAACCGCATCGACCCTCTGACAGGTGCGATCACCGTCCGCGCTGAGTTCCCTAACACCGATCGGTATATCATCGACGGCCAATTCCTGAGCGTTCAAATCGAAGCATTGGAACCGACCCTTCAGGTGCTGGTCCCTCAGGCCGCATTGCAGCGCGATCAGCGCGGTGAGTTCGTGCTGGTGGTGAATGACAAGCAGATGGTCGAACAGCGCTACATCACAACCGGCGACGTGGTTGGGACAGCGATTATTGTGACGGACGGTCTGCGCGAAGGTGAAAGCGTGATCGTTGAGGGCCTGCAGCGGGTTCGCCCGGGCGTTGCGGTGGATGCCGTCGTCGCCTCTGAACAGCCGGGAGAATAACGGATGTTCTCAGCCCTGTTCATTAGCCGGCCCAAGCTGGCCCTAGTTATTTCGCTTGTCCTAACGATCATGGGCGGCATCGGCTATTTGGTTCTGCCGGTCGCTCAGTTCCCGGACATTACGCCACCGGTGGTCAGCGTGACGACCACCTATACCGGCGCCAACGCCGAAACCGTGGAAAACACCGTCGCCGCACCGATCGAGGCGCAGGTCAACGGTGTGGACGACATGATCTACATGACGTCGACCTCGGCAGATAATGGATCCTATTCGCTCAACGTCACATTCGAAGTGGGCACCGACCCGGACATCGCCTCAGTCAACGTGCAGAACCGCGTTGCTCAGGCCATGTCGTCCCTGCCTGCCGAAGTGACCTCATCTGGTGTGGTCACTCAAAAAGCATCCACCAACATGCTGTTGCTGGTGACGCTGACCTCGCCGAATGAGACGTATGACAGTGTCTTTCTGTCCAACTATGCTTCGATCAACCTGAAAGACGCGCTGGCGCGTGTTCAGGGTGTGGGTAAAGCAGACGTTCTGACCAATCTGGAATACGCCATGCGGATCTGGATGGACCCGGATCAGATGGCTGCTTTGTCCATCACACCCGGTGACGTGATCAATGCAATTCAGGAACAAAACGTCGAAGTTTCGGCCGGTTCCATCGGCGCTCCTCCGGTCCCGGAAGGGCAGACCTTTCAATACACGATCAAAACCAAGGGCCGCCTGACCTCGGCCGCAGAGTTCGGCGACATTGTCATCCGAACCGGGGATGCCGGTTCAATCGTACGGGTCAAGGACATCGCGCGGGTCGAGCTGGGTGCAGAATATTATGCGGCTTCGGGCTATTTCGACAGTGTCCCGGCCACGGTAATCGGCATTTATCAGGCCCCTGGCGCGAATGCGCTGGCCGTGTCGGACCGTGTCGAGGCCGAGCTTGAGCGGTTGTCCCGAACCTTCCCGACGGATGTGGAATACGCCGTACCTTTCAACACCACTGACTTTGTCAAACAGTCGCTGAATGACGTGGTCTCGACCCTGATCCTGACCTTCATCCTTGTGATCTCGGTGGTGTTTGTCTTCCTCGGAAGCTGGCGCGCGACGATCATTCCGGCGGTTGCGATCCCCGTGTCGTTGATCGGGACATTCGCGTTCTTGCTGCTTTTCGGTATGTCGCTGAACACGATCTCTTTGTTCGCGCTGGTGCTGGCCATCGGGATCGTTGTGGATGACGCGATCGTTGTGGTCGAAAACGTCGAACGGATCATCGCCGACGAAGGCCTTCCACCGGCAGAGGCAACGCGCAAGGCCATGGGGCAGATCACCGGTCCGGTGATTGCAACCACGTTGGTTCTGTTGGCGGTGTTCGTACCAGTCACTTTTATGCCCGGCATCTCGGGACGGCTTTATTCGCAGTTCGCTGTGACAATCTCGACCGCTGTGGTGATCTCGTCAATCAACGCGTTGACACTGTCTCCTGCGTTGTGCGGTCTGGTGTTGCAAGCACGGTCCGGCCCGCCAAAAGGGTTGTTGGCGGTGTTCGAAAACTTCATCGGTAGCGTTCGCAGTGGTTATGTCGCCATCGTACGCAAATTGCTGATCCTGCCGATCATCGGTCTGGGCATCATCGTAGCGCTGGCCATGGGCACAGGTACGATCATGTCCAACACTTCGAGTGGTTTCCTTCCGCTGGAAGACAACGGATATCTGTTCGTGGATGTGCAACTGCCAGACGCCGCAACGTTGGAACGGACCGAAACGGTTACTGCACGTGTCGACACACAGATCCAACAGATCCCCGGCGTCGCCAGCACAGTTCTGATCAACGGGTTCTCGATCCTGAACGGTACGACAACAAACGGTGCCGCGATCTTTGTGAACCTCGACAACTGGGATGAACGGAAAGAGGATGACCTGAGCGCTGATGCAATCCTGCAGAAAGTTCTGGCGATTGCCTATGGTGAAACTGCCGCATCGATAATCGCGTTCAACCCCCCCCCCATTCAGGGTCTGGGCAACTCGGCAGGTGTGGAGATGGAGGTGCAGCAGACCGGAGGCGGCACGCCTCAGGATCTTGCGTCCGCAGTTGGTTCATTCGTCTATTCGGCCAACCAACGACCAGAAATCGGTCAGGCCTACACCACATTCCGGGCCAACGTTCCTCAGTTGTTTGTGGATCTGGATCGAGAAAAGGCCAAGACGCTGCAAGTCTCGGTGGCTGAGGTATTCCAGACGATGCAGGCGCAGTTGGGGTCCTACTATGTAAACGACTTCAACTTGTTCGGGCGCGTGTATCGCGTGATGATCCAGGCCGACGGTTCTTATCGCGATAATGTCGACGATATCTCAAACCTGTATGTGCGCTCGACAAAGGGGGAGATGGTGCCTCTGGGTACGCTCATTGATGTCGAAAACGTACTGGGTCCGGTCCTGCTGAAACGTCACAACCTGTTCCGTTCGGCGACCGTAACGGCGGTTCCGGCGCCTGGGTTATCCACTGGTGACGCGATCAATGTCATGACCGAGGAATCCACGACCGCCCTGCCCCCGGGCTATGCCTTTGAATGGACCGGGACCGCGCAGCAACAATTGGCGACCGGTGGTCTGGTAGTGATCATCCTCGGTCTGGCGATCCTGTTCGGATACCTCTTCCTTGTAGGGCAATACGAGAGTTGGACCTTGCCAGTGTCGATCCTGCTATCGGTGATCGTCGCCTTGTTCGGGGCGGTGGCGGCCGTGGCTATCGTGGGCAGCGACATCAACCTCTATACGCAGATCGGGATGATCATGCTTGTGGGGTTGGCCTCGAAGAACGGTATTCTGATCGTTGAATTCGCGATGGAACAACGCGCCAAGGGGTTGTCGGTCAAAGACGCCGCAGCCGAGGCTGCCTTTCAGCGTTTCCGCGCAGTGATGATGACGGCCCTGTCCTTCCTGCTGGGAGTTGTGCCGCTTCTGGCGGCCAGCGGCGCGGGTGCCGCCAGTCAGAAGGCCATCGGTGTCGCCGTGTTCGGCGGGATGCTGGCAGCTACTCTGGTCGGCGTGATCCTAGTACCGGTCCTTTACGCCCTGCTGCAGGGGATGCGGGAATGGATCAAGGGAACCAAAGACGATCCGGGCCCATCAGAAGAGGCCGCGTGATCCAAAACAACAGCCCCGCCAAACTGGCGGGGCTTTTTACTTTTTTGGTCAGGCGTTCACTGCGACGGGTTCGGTTTTGCGATCCATCCAGCCTTGAATATCAGCGATCTGCTCGGCACTTAACCGCAGACCCATCTTGTTTCTGCGCCAGACAACATCTTCGGCCGTGCGCGCATATTCCTTATCCACCAGCCACGCCAGTTCCCGCGCGGTAAGCGTTGCGCCGAAGTCCTCGCCCAGATCTGATATGGACTTGGCGTCGCCCAAAATTGTCTTGGCCTCAGTGCCATAGGCGCGAACCAGACGTTGCGCCCAGACACGGTCCAGAAACGGGTAGTCGGCCAACATTGCCTCGACCAAATCCGGTACGCCACCAACTGGAAAATCGCCGCCCGGAAGCGAAATGCCTGCAGTCCAGGGGCCGGGAAGATCAGGGAAATGCTCGGACACTTTGTCCATCGCACTCTCGGCGAGGCGTCGATAGGTGGTGATCTTGCCACCAAAGACATTCAGAACAGGCGCCCCACCCTGCGCGTCAACTTTCAGGGTGTAATCCCGCGTCGCCGCAGTGGCGCTGCTGGCCCCGTCGTCATACAACGGACGCACACCAGAATAAGTCCACACGATGTCATCGCGCGTAACCGGTTTCTGGAAATACTTCGATGCAAATGCGCACAGATAGTCCTGCTCGGTCTCCGTACAGATCGGGGGCTCTGCCGGGTCTGGGTGATCCTGGTCCGTTGTGCCGATCAGCGTAAAATCGCGCTCATACGGAATGGCGAAAATGATGCGCCCGTCTTCACCTTGGAAGAAATAGCACTTGTCGTGATCATAGAGCTTTGGCGTCACGATATGGCTGCCGCGCACCAGCCGCACACCTTCGCGAGAGTTGATGTGGATCTTGGTCTGGATGATGTCCCCAACCCAGGGGCCACCCGCGTTGATCAGCATTTTGGCATGCACCACCCGCGTTTCGCCGCTCTGCTTATCACGGATGGTGATCTCCCACAGATCATCGACACGTTTGGCCGCCAGAACTTCGGTCCGTACCAGAATATTCGCCCCACGTGCCTCAGCATCGCGGGCATTCAGCACCACCAGCCGTGAATCCTCGATCCAGCAATCGGAATACTCGTAGGCCGTGTGAAACTTGTTCTGCAACGGCCCGCCTTCCGGCGCGCTTTGCAAATCCAGTGAGCTTGTCCCCGGCAGGATTTTGCGCCCCCCCAGATGGTCATACATAAACAGGCCCAGACGGATCAGCCACGCCGGGCGCCGTCCCTTCATCCAAGGCATTACGGTGCTGAGAAGTCGCGAGGTCGGCGTTTCAGAATCGAACCGCATATCCTTGTGATACGGCAATACAAACCGCATCGGCCAGCTGATATGCGGCATCGCCCGCAGTAGTGTTTCACGCTCGATCAACGCCTCGCGCACCAGACGGAATTCGAAATACTCCAGATACCGCAAGCCGCCATGAAACAGCTTGGTCGAGGCCGATGACGTCGCCGAAGCAAGATCGTTCATCTCGGCCAATGTCACGGACAATCCGCGCCCGGCCGCATCGCGCGCTATTCCGCACCCGTTAATCCCACCACCAATGATGAAAAGGTCCGTGACCTTGTCCGTGTGCCGTTCCATGTCCGGATGATTCTCTTTGTTGGAAAAACCGGGCTCATTAACCCGATGAACGCGCGTTTCGTCAATGTTTACTTTCGTTTTTTTTCGTTTTATCACCACAAATCGAAGTGTTTCAAAAGTGTGGCCAAACAGATCTCTTGGAAACCCTCCGAAATTAGAACAAAAACGAACCCACACCGTTTCGGAGCCGACCATGTCCCTTTCCTTTCGCCAGTCAGACATCCTGAACATCGCCAGACAGGATGGCCGTGTGATGGTGGATGACTTGGCCGCTCAGTTCGGGGTCACGGTTCAGACCATTCGCCGCGATCTGTCTGAGCTGGCGGATCTGGGGAAACTGGACCGGGTTCATGGCGGGGCCGTCATTCGCTCGGGCGTTTCCAATATTGGCTATGAGGATCGCCGCGCCCTGAACGATGAGGCCAAAGCGCGTATTGCCTCGGCCTGCGCCCGAGACATCCCGGACGGCGCGTCGGTTTTCATGAACATCGGCACTTCGACCGAGGCGGTTGCGCGCCAATTGGTGAACCACAAGAACCTGATGGTCGTCACCAACAACATGAATGTCGCCAATATTCTGGCCGAGAACACCGATTGCGAAATCGTCGTCGCGGGTGGTGTCCTGCGCAGATCGGATGGCGGTTTGGTGGGTAATCTGACAGTCGCGACCATCCGGCACTTCAAGTTCGACTATGCGGTCATCGGCTGCTCAGCACTTGATGAAGATGGCGACCTACTGGATTTCGACTTTCAAGAGGTCCAGGTCAGCCAGACGATCCTGGCCCAGACACGGCGCACCTTTCTTGTTGCCGATCATTCAAAGTTTCAGCGTGCAGCCCCCGCGCGTATCACCTCATTGGCTGAGATCGACACGTTCTACACCGACCGGCCTCTGACGGACCGCCTAAGCAAGAGGTGTCAGGCGTGGAAGACCGATCTGCGCGTGTGCCAATAGCCCCCTAAGTAGTTCTCCTAAAAGGTGAACTTGGCAAGAGTCTTCTTGCCAGACCTCCCTGCGCCTGACAGTATCGCCACATTGCGTTCGTTGCACGGAAGGGGAGAACCGGGCCATGATAGCGCTTTTATTTGCGTTACTTACAGCCACCATGGGGCTGAATTATTTTCGACAAACAACGGCAGCCAATGCGCTGTTTTTCTTCACGCTGGCGTTGAGTGTGTACTGGCTGAAATTCCACGCCACCAGCCAACTGACAATCCAGTTGTAGGGGGCGATGATGACACCAGAACTGTCCCGAACCCTTAACGCCATAGGCATGCTGGCCGTCAGTCTAGTGCTGCTTTTGGCCTTTGTTTACCAACTGACGCTATACGAACTGCCCTGCCCGCTTTGCCTGCTGCAGCGCGTTGGCTTTGTCGCCGTGGGCGTCGGGCTGGGGTTGAACCTGCTATACGGCGCGCGGCCGCAGCACTATGCGTTGATGTTAATCGCAGCGCTTTATGGCGGCAGCGTATCGGTGCGCCAGATCCTTCTGCATATCGTTCCCGGCACGGGTCATTACGGCTCGCCCGTGTTGGGGCTGCACTATTACACGTGGGCGGCCATTTGTTTTTTTCTGATCCTGCTGGGCACAGCGGTTATGCTGCTGTTTGATCGTCAATACGCTGACGACACTTCGGATCAGCCGCGGTTCGGCGGAAGCACACTGGTTAAAACGGCCTTTTTCGTCATGTTCGGTCTGGCGGTTCTGAATGCCGGTTCGACACTGCTTGAATGTGGTCCTGGTATTTGCGCCGACCCGCCAACCAGCTACAAAGTGATTGACGAACTGGGCTCCAACAATTGAGGATGGGAAAACCTTCCCGAACGGAGGCACGAAGATGGGGTTACTTGGGCAGCCGCTTGGCTACTATGACTACCTGACATTTGTTGCGTTGATCTTGCTGCTGGCCGCCGTCATGGCACTATTCCTATTCGTGATGGGACTGCCCGGCCGCATCGCAATTAAACGCAATCACCCTCATGCCGAGGCGATAAAGATCATGGGGTGGATGGGATTTCTCGCCATCGTTCCCTGGGTTCATGCTTTCATCTGGGCGTTCCACGATGGAACGGTGGTCGATATCCGCCGTATGCCCGATGATGAGCGTGAGGCGGTTCGCAAAGAAATCAAGCGTTTGGGCGGTGAGTTGACGGAAGAATACCGCGACCCGTTAGACCCCGAAGAGACGAAAAAAAGCTAAGGCCAAAGGAAACTACAAAATATGTTTGTCGCCCTCGGCATTACGCTGTTCTACATCATTTTCGTCTGGCTTATCTTCTTCAAGTTCCAGTGGCTGAAGTTCAACATCATGTGGGGCATCGTATCCTTCTGGGTCGGTGCGCACCTGCTGTTGATCTTTCTTGTCGCCCTTCGGTTCTTTCAGCCGTTCTCTATCGACAGCCACGTGGTCCGCTCAACCATCCAGATCGTCCCACGGCTGACCGAACCGACGATATTGACTGAGGTACTGGTCGAGCCAAATACCGAAGTCACAAAGGGCGATCCCCTGTATCGGTTCGACGACACTGTGTTCGCGCTTGAGGTTGAGGAAGCCACAGCGCAACTGGTCGCGGCCGAGCAGAACGCCAAGATCCTTGAACAGGACGTCATTGCCGCAGGGGAAGCCATTGAGCGCGCCAACGCTCAACTTGCCTACGCACAGACGCAGCAAGCCCGATACGAAAACCTCGTACCCGCAGGTGGTGCGCGGCAGGACGAGCTAGATCGCTGGAACGAACAGGTGACTGAGGATCAGGCTCAGGTCAAAGAGGCCACGGCAAATCTGGAAAAAGCTCAGCTTGCGCTGGATTCTCAGATTGACGGCGTGAACACCGGCATCCTTCAGGCACAGGCGCAATTAGACAAGGCCCAGTATTTTCTGGACAACACAACGATCTACGCCCCCGAAGACGGCATGATCGTGTCCCAACAGGCGCGTCCCGGTCTGGTCGTCGGCGATATCCGTCTGGGCGCCATTGCCAGTTTTGTCACCAAAGATAACCCTTATATTCTTGCGACCTACCGACAGCAGAACCTGAAATTTGTCGAGGTTGGCCAACCCGTTGAAGTTGCTCTTGATCTGTATCCTGGTGAAATCCTGACCGGCAAGGTCGAGGCAATCTGGTGGGCAACCCGACAAGGTCAGTACTTGCCGTCTGGCCGCCTGCCCGGGTTTGAGCTGCCAAAACTCCCCGGACGCATTGCCGTGCAAATCTCGGTCGATATCCCGGATGGGCACACCTTCCCTGCCGGTGGTCACGCGGCCGTGGCGATTTATACCGGTCAGGGCAAAAGCTTTGAGTTCCTGCGGCGGATCAACATTCGTCTCTATTCCTTCGCCAACTTCATTCGACCACTGGATATCTAAGGACGCATATGATGACCCGGGCCAGATTATACCGCCGACTGATGGGCACGGCCCTATGCGCCGCGCTGCTGGTCGGCTGCGCACCAGTTGGCCCGGATTTCGTGCGCCCAAGCTCTCCGGTCGTGAAGCAATGGATCGAGGTCAATAGCCCAAGCACTGGTCAAAGCGGTCTGACCTCGCGCAGCGCTCCGGTGGTGAAATGGTGGCAGACCTTCAATGACCCCACCCTCAATAAACTGATCGCCGAGGCCTATGCACAGAACCTTGATCTGCAGGTTGCCGGTGCGCGCGTTCTGCAGGCACGCGCGCAGTTGGGCATTGCGTTTGGCGAGCTGTATCCGCAATCACAGGCCATCGGCGCATCCATCGAACGCCGTCAGGTCAGCGACAACCTCGGACCGATTTCCGATATCCGCCGGATCATTCCGTTGGACACCGAGTTTTCAACCTCGCAAGTCGGGTTTGATGCCCAATGGGAACTGGACGTGTGGGGCCAGCAACGTCGTGGCGTTCAGGCCGCGCGATCCAATCTTGCGCTGCAAGTGGCCAATTATGATGACGCACTTGTCACCCTGACCGGCGATGTCGCAGCGCTTTATGTCAACATTCGTGCCTTGCAGGAGTCGCTGGCAGTGGCGCGCGACAACATCCAGTTGCAACAGGAATCCGCAGATCTGACCCAATTGCGGTTTGACAATGGCGTGACAACCGAGCTGGACGTGCAGGAATCCACAGCCCTGCTGAACAATACCAAGGCCTTGGTCCCAGAGATTGAAAGTGATTTTCAACAGGCCAAGAATGCTTTAGCCGTGCTGCTGGGAACCACCCCTTCCCGCATGACCAGCCTACTAGGCAATTCCGGGCGGATCCCCTCTGCGCGTACAAATGTGTCCGTTGGCGTTCCCGCCGAGCTTCTGCGTCGCCGTCCGGACGTTCGCGCAGCCGAACTGGCCGCCGCCACGCAATCGGCGCAGGTCGGGATCGCTTTGGCCGACCTTTATCCGCAATTCATCCTGTCGGGTGCAATTGGTCTGCAGGCCTCGGGCGGGCAGGATTTGTTTTCAGCAGGCAGCAACACCGGGCTCGCGAATGCTGGCGTGGTCTGGAACGTGCTGAACTATGGCCGGATCAAAAACAACGTCCGCGCGCAGGATGCGGCCTATCAGGCGTTGATCGCCAATTACCAGAACACCGTCCTGACCGCCTATTCCGAGGTTGAAAGCGCCATGGTGGCCTATGCCCAATCTCGCAAGCAAGTTGGCTTCTATGAAAAAAGCGTCGCGGCGTCGCGCAAAGCAGCTGATATCGCCATCGATCAGTACCGGGACGGAATTGCCAGCTATTCGCGTATCCTGAACACCCAAACAGCCCTGCTGCGGTCTCAGGCTAATTTGATTCAGGCCCGCCAGCAGGTTTCCAGCAATCTGGTTGCGGTTTACAAGGGATTGGGTGGCGGTTGGCAGATCCGGCAGAACCAGGAATTCCTACCAGAAACCGTTCTGGCCGAAATGGCATATCGCACGGATTGGGGCGATCTTCTGGAGAAAACCCCAACCCGCGCCAGTCTGAACTGAGTGTTACTTCGTCAGCCCGCGCAAACCGCCTGAAATCAGGATGTTCACCTCGTACAGAATACGTGGTGCTGCCAGACCACCGGGGCTGGCGAGGTAATTCGGGCTCCATTCCGGATCGAACTTCTGCTTGAAGGATCGCAGCCCTTCGAAGTGATAGAACTGCTCGCCGTGCTCATATACGAACCCTCCGACGCGGTTCCAGAAAGACGCCAGTTGCCGGTTCTCGATTCCCGAAAACGGTGCCGCCCCCAGCGAGAACCAATGGAACCCCTGCTCTGCCCCCCAGGTCATCATCTCGGCAAACAAGGCATCCATGATAAAGTTCGACCCGTCCGGCTCATACCGCATCAGGTCCAACGACAATTCGGACTTGTTCCCGCCTTGGAAGAGGTTGGCGAAGGCGACGATCTTTCCCGTATCTGCCTTCTTCAGCACCGCGAAATCGAAATAGGACAGGTATTCATCGTCAAACCCGCCCAAGGCGAACCCCTTCTCTTCGCCCGCCTTATGCTCCAGCCAATCGTCTGAAATCTTGCGCAATTCGGGCAACAAAGGACCCACTTTGTCCTTCGGTATGATCTCGAATACATACCCTTCGCGTTCGGCCCGGTTCTTGGCCTGACGGAACCGCTTGCGAGATTTACCGTCCAGCGAGAAATCTTTCAACGGCACGCGCGCGACCTCTCCGATCTTCAGAATAGACAGGCCCAGATCCAGAAACGTCGGCAGGTACTTAGTTGATACGCTGTAGAAAGCGCACAACTTGCCCTCACGGTCCGCCATTTCGCGCAATTGCCAGATCAGTTGCTTTCCGGCGGTTTCATCCCCAACCGGCTCCCCCTTGGTGATCAGTGCATTGCCTGTGTCGGCATAGGCCAGAAATGCGTCATCGTCCGGTGAAATCAGGAATTGCTTGTCGCCGGTCAGTGAAATCTGCGACTCGGTGTCTTCGCTTTCCATGACCAGGCGCTCAACAACCTCGGGGATCTCCGTCCGGACCGGTTCCGGAACCTCGCGCCCGAACAAAGAATTCACGGCCACCACGCCAAGAATAACCGCCACCACAAGACTGGATCGCAAAAAGCGTGAGGCGTCACCGTTCCACGCGAACTCCCACCACAAAGCGTTCTGATATTCGACATGCGAATAGGAAAACAGCCCGACCCAAAAGACGACCAAAAGCAAGGCGACCACGCTGACCAGCCACGGGATGTTCAGGCGGAATATCGATGCCCCGCTGACGCGGTAAAACGCCCCGCGAAACGTAGCCAGCAAGGCGATTGTGCCCAACATGCTGATCGCTTCGTGCGTATCGAGACCCTTGGTCAGCGATGCGACGAACCCGGCAACCATCAGCAGCATGGCCACTATCCATGCGCGGTACAGCTTGCGGAACAGGCCGCGTGAAACAAGGATCAGTAGAACTCCGACAGCGCTTCCGGCAAGATGCGAAGCTTCAACGAAGGACAAAGGCAGAAAGTCCCGCAATGCGCTAAGGTTCTCGCTGCCTGCAGGCAACGCCCCGGACACCAGCAGAATGACACCCGCCACAGCTGCGACACCGGCCGCGACCATCGGCACAATCGGACGGATCACGCGGTAAACCCACGTGGCGGCTCCGCTGATGTGATGTCGGTGCGTCAGGGCTGAAGCCACCGCGATGGACAGCGTCGCAATGGCGAACGGCAGGAAGGTATAGACCAACCGGTAAAGCAACAGGGCCGCGATCACGTCAGACCGACCCGAGGCCCCTAGCCCGGCGATTAAAGTTGCCTCAAACGCGCCAATTCCGCCCGGAGCGTGGCTGAGGATTCCGACTGCAATAGCGCCAATGTAGATTGTGAAGAAGAACGGAAACCCGACCCCCAGGTCATCCGGCATCAACACGTACAGTGTCATTGACGCCCCAAACAGGTCGCCCACAGCCGCCAGCGTCAGCAATCCCGGCAACTTGCCGCCCGGCAAATTGAAGCCCAAACCGCCGGTGGCCAGCCTGCGTCCGCCCTTGGAGAGCCAAATGAACAAGGCTGCAAAACCAACAAGCAGGCACAGCCCTATCACGGTTTCGACCGTGTCACTTATGGGCAGAACCTTGGACACCCCGTCTGGGTGAAAGGTCAGCAACCCGCCCAGTAGCAGAATGAAACCTGACCAAAATGCGATCCACGATGTAGCAATCACTCCCGCAACCCGACCCAGATCAAGACCCAGAGACGCATAGATCCGATACCGGATCGCCGTGCCAGTGATGTAGGAAAACCCAAGGCAATTGGACACGGCGTAGCCACAGGCCCCAGCCATGCCTGCGACAGGCAAAGGGACCTCGCCATCTGCCACACTTTGCACGGCAAACACATCGTAAAGTGAGAGAGATAAAAAGCTGACAGCCGTCCAGCACAGGGCGAAAAACATCAGTTCCCACGATGTATTCGCGACGTCGGTTTTTACATCAGCCCATTTGACGTGCGAAGACAGCTCGTGCAGGACGGTCAGGGCAATAAGCGTGACCAAAATCGGTATCGCGATCCGGACAAGGGGCTTTTCAAGAAACCCCGAAACCCGTTCGGCCAGGCGTACAGCCCAGAGTTCTTCGACATTTTCATGAGTTGCCATGCTTTGTCCCTGCTCTCAGGCTCGATCACACTCTGCACGATCGAAACGCGCAAGCCGACTTTTGCACATTTTCGTTCAGGCTCAAAGCACTACGGGGGTCACAACCGACCTTTGCGGGTGGACAGCAGCAGGTTGGTCTCGGACTTAGTGATCCCCTCCATACGGCGAATCTGGAACAGCACCTCGTCCAGCTCGGCCAGTGTTTCGGTCCAGATTTCGGCGATCAGATCCCAGCTGCCGTTTGTGGAGTGAACGGCACGCACCTGGCGCATGGCGGCAATTCGGGCCATCGTGCGCTCGGTCCCGCGGCCTTCGATTTCCAGCATCATCAAGCCGCGCACCGGGCTTTGCGCCACGTCCTGACGGGTGAGTACCGTAAACCCAACAATCTCTCCGGATTGTTTGAGGCGCTGCAGGCGGCTGCGAACCGTAGTGCGCGTCACACCCAGCGTTTCGGCGAGCTCGGACAGGGACGCCCTTGCATCCCGGTGCAAGGCGCTGAGCAACCTGCTATCCAAATCGTCCATGACTGCTTCTCATTTCGTTTATCCGAATGCCATTTTGAACATTTTGCCGTCTTTTCGCAAGCCATCACGAGGGTCTAGATAGTCATATGGATACGCAAAATGTAATATTGGTTGGCGCACCAATGGACGCAGGTAAGCGTCGTCAGGGGTGCCGCATGGGCCCGGACGCCTACCGGGTGGCCGGTCTGGAACAAGCTCTGACTGACCTCGGGCACCAAGTGTCGGATATCGGCAATGTCAGCGCCGATCCGTCAGATGTACCGGAACATCCACACCTTGTGGCGCTGCCCGAGTGCATCGGCTGGACCAGCGCCCTGAGCCGCGCCGCACAGGAAACCGCGCCGAACGGACTGCCGATTTTTATGGGCGGCGATCACGCTTTGTCCATGGGCACAGTTGCCGGGATGGCAGCACATGCCGACGGGATCGGGCGACCATTATTTGTGCTTTGGCTTGACGCCCATAGTGACTTTCATACACCTGACAGCACCGGCAGCGGCAACCTGCACGGCACACCGGTTGCCTATTTCACCGGGCAACCCGGGTTTGACGCCTTTCCTCCGCTGGCTGCGCCGATTCCAACGGATCAAGTAGGGATGATTGGTCTGCGTTCCGTGGACCCCGCTGAACGTGCACGATTGGAACAGGATCAGGCCATGCTGGCAGACATGCGCAGCATTGATGAGCACGGCATCAAGGCACCTTTGATCGCGTTCCTCGACCGAGTACGCGCAGCAAACGGTATCCTGCACGTCTCGCTGGACGTCGACTTTCTGGACCCTTCAATTGCGCCTGCCGTTGGCACCACTGTTCCCGGCGGCGCGACCGAACGCGAAGCCCATCTGGCGATGGAACTGCTGCACGAAAGCGGCCTAGTCTGCTCGCTGGATCTGGTGGAACTGAACCCGTTCCTGGATGAACGTGGACGAACCGCAAAACTGATGGTCGATTTGGCCGCGTCCCTGTTGGGCCGCCGAATCTTCGACCGCCCGACCCGGAGTTTCTGATGACCCAACCTTCTGACAAGGCGCTTGTGCCCTTCGTTTCCGTCGACAATATGATGCGGCTGGTGCACCACATCGGTGTCGAACGGATGATCACCCAGATCGCCGCCCAGATCGAATCCGACTTCAAACGATGGGAGAGCTTTGACAAGACCCCTCGCATTCCGGCGCATTCTCCCCATGGCGTAATCGAACTGATGCCGACCTCGGATGGTGAGGCCTACGGGTTTAAATACGTCAACGGACACCCCAAGAACACGTCCGAGGGCCTGCAGACCGTGACAGCCTTTGGCCTTCTGGCCGACGTCTATACCGGCTACCCTACGCTTTTGACCGAGATGACGATGCTAACCGCCCTCCGCACGGCGGCAACCTCGGCCCTTGTCGGCAGTTATCTGGCACCCAAGTCATCGCGTGTTATGGCGATGATTGGGAATGGCGCTCAGTCCGAGTTCCAATGCCTGGCGTTCAAGGCCATGTGCGGGATCGACACTGTGCGCCTTTACGATACCGATCATGCGGCCACCGAAAAATGCGCGTCAAACCTCAAGAATTCCGGTCTGACGGTCGTGCTTTGCAAAACACCCGAGGACGCCATCGAGGGCGCGCAGATCATCACCACCTGCACAGCGGATAAGAAATATGCCACGATCCTGACCGACAACATGGTTGGACCGGGCGTGCATATCAACGCCATTGGCGGAGACTGTCCCGGCAAGACCGAGTTGCACCGAGACATCCTTCTGCGGTCTGAGATCTTTGTCGAATACCCCGAACAAACACGCATCGAGGGCGAGATCCAGGCCTTGGCCGAGGATCACCCAGTGACCGAATTGTGGCAGGTCATGACCGGTCAGGCCAAGGGCCGGCGCGACGACCGACAGATCACTCTTTTTGATAGCGTTGGCTTCGCGATCGAGGATTTCTCGGCCTTGTGCTACGTCCAGTCTGCCATTAAAGGCACTGATTTCTTTGAACCTTTGGACATGTTGGCAGATCCGGATGATCCGCGGGATCTGTATGGAATGCTGATGCGGGCGAGCTGAAGAACCCGCACTTCACGTCGACTGGCCCCCGGTTCACCACCGGGGGCTTTTTCTACCCGGCCAATGACGGCAGGTAGAGTACGATACCGGGAAACGCCACGAGCAGCGCGATCGTTACGCCGTCGGCGATGAAGAACGGCGTAACGCCTTTGAACACGTCCTGAACGCTCAGATCCGGGCGCACCCCTGCAACCACGAAACAATTCAGGCCAATAGGGGGCGTGATCAGGCAAAACTCGGCCATTTTCACCACCAGAATACCAAACCAGATCGCACACATCGGACCTGACATGCCAAAAGCGCTCTCGGCGGCACTGACTGTCTCCCCCCCGTTCAGGGCCATGACCGCCGGATAGACGACTGGTAATGTCAGCAACAGCATCCCGATAGCATCCATGAACATGCCCAAGACCGCATAGGCGAGCAGGATACAGATCAGGATCAGCATCGGCGACATTTCCAACGAAGTGATCCAGTCCGAAAACGCGCCCGGAAGATCGGCAAACCCCAGAAACCGTACGTAGATCAGCACCCCCCAGATGATCGTGAAGATCATGGCCGTCAGTTTGGCGGTTTCCAGCAGCGCCGATTTCAGCTCGGGCCACCGCATCCCGTGGAAAAGGGCAAAACAGAAGACGATGAAGGCACCGATTGCTCCGCCTTCGGTTGGAGTGCCCCAAGCCTTTTCTCCAAACGGGTTATAGACAAAGCAAATGATGATCAGGATTACAGCGACAATCGGAAACGCGCCCGGCAGCGACGCAAAACGCTGCTTCCAGGTGAAACCTGTTACCGGTGGACCAACGTTTTTGAATACAACCGCGATGCCGACGATAAGCAGACCGTACACAACGGCCGAAAATGCACCGGGGATAAACCCGGCAAGCAGCAGTTTGCCCACATCCTGTTCCACGATGATCGCATAGATCACAAGGATCGCGGATGGCGGGATAAGGGATGCAAGTGTACCGCCCGCTGCGACCACTCCGGCTGCGAATTGCTTGTTGTAACCGACTTTCAGCATCTCGGGGATAGCGATCCGGGCGAACACAGCCGAGGTCGCCACCGACGCGCCAGAAACGGCCGCGAACCCGGCTGTAGCGAACACAGTCGAAACCGCGAGCCCTCCGGGCACCCACGCAACCCAACGTTTAGCGGCCTCGAACAACGCGCGAGTCAGCCCTGCGTAATAGGCCAGATAACCGATCAAGATAAAGGTGGGGATCAGGCTGAGTGTATGGGCCGCAACCTTGGAATGGGGCACCTGCCCCGCCGTCTTGACCGCGACGGTTAGTGCTTTGCCGAAGCGATCAGGATCGTATCCAAACTTGGCCCAGAAAATCCAAACCAACCCGACCAGCCCCGCAAGAGCCGCCGCGAAGGCCACGCGCATTCCGGTCACAACCAGAACCAGCAGGCCACCCGTGACCCACAGGCCAATCTCAATCGATTCCATGCGCTAGTCCTGCCCTTCGAATTGTTCGGCTTCGGCAGCGGCCTGAGCAGCCGCATCCTGTATCAGTGGAACGGCTACGGGGCTTTCGGCCCCTACGATCAGCGCGCGACCATATCCCCAAACCTGAAGTAACAGCCGTAGGCAAAGCACCGAGAACGCCACAGGTGCCAGCAGTTTGGCCGGCCAAAGCGGGATACCGATGTCGATTGAACTGTCCCGGCTCCACATCGGCGCGCCAAAGTCGAACGAGCGGTCAAAATGGGACCAACTGCCCCAGACCAAGGCCAGCATCAGAACCAGGATCAGAAGAACCGAAATAAGCTCGAACAGCCACAGCGCCCGGCCGTGCAGGCGTGAGATGACGATGTCCATCCGTATATGACCGCCATCGCGCTGAACATATGAAATGCCCAGAAAAGCAATCAGCGGCATCGCCTGTTCGATCCAGTCGACATATCCCGGCAAAGGTGCGTTAATCGCATTGCGTCCGCTGACCGAGACCACCGCCAGAACCATAAGACTGAACACGGCAAGGCCGCTGATCAGAGCCAGAAACCGCTCTAACCTCAACAACTTACGGTCCAAAGAACTCAGGAGGCTGTTGTCTTCAAGCACCGTGGCCTGTCCTGCCATTGCGGTGTTCCCCTGTATTTTTATTGGTGTCCGGATGCCCCGATGGGCATCCGGATTATGTGCTTAGTTACCGCTGCGTTGTTGTTCCAGCGTGGACTGGACCAGATCATACAGATCCTGTGCAGGAATACCCTGAGCGGACATATCCTCAATCCACTGTGCCCGGATGGGATCGGCAGCTTTGGTGCGGAACTCTGCGATTACCGCATCATCGATCTGTACCTTTGCGACGCCCTTTTCGTCCAAAACACTGTCCCACTGATCCAGCAGCGATCCATAATTGGCCAGATAGTGATCAATCGCTTCGTCGATCGAACTGTCCAGTGCCTCGCGATGCTCAGCTGGCAGTGCCTCATAGGAATCGATATTGACCACAACCGGGCAATTCACAGTGCCAGGGTTCAGGTTGGCCGTCCACCAATCCGCTTCGTTGATCGTGCCAAAAGACAGGTGCGCGTGCTGAGCAAAGGCAACCGTGTCAACGACACCGGACTCCATTGCGTTAAAGGCCTCGGTTGCAGGAACCGAAGTCGGCACACCACCTACCGCCTCGAATGCCTTGCCCAGACCACCTGTGGCGCGGACACGCATGCCTTCGAACTCGGCAAGTTCGTCACGCGGGTCGCCGGTTCCGACAATATTGTACTGCGGCATCGGTGATGTCATGATGATACGCGCGTTCCACTGCGCCATCTCATCTTTGACGGCAGGGTGATCGTAAACCGCATGGCTGACGGCAACTTCCTCATCCAGGTTGTTCACGCCCAGGAACGGCAGTTCCAGAACGGTGATCGCGCGGTTTTTGTCGCGATGATACCCGGCACAGAACTGCGCCATCTCAAACGCACCAATTTCGATTCCATCCAGATTTTCGCGCGGCTTGGACAGGCCACCATAGCTGACATTGATGGTGAAATCGCCGTTTGTCTTTTCGCTGACCAACTCAGACAGTTTCTCAACATGCTCGGTGAACGCACGACGTTTGCCCCAGACCGAAGCATTCCATTCAGTTGCGGCTGCCTCGGACACGAACGCAACACACAAGGCGGCCACAGCAGAGCCGCTCAAGATCTTTTTCATACTGATTTCTCCCTTTGTTGCACCCCTTACCGAGGCGCTTGGCGTCAAAGCTAGCGCCAACATCAGAATGTGCCAACCCCTGGTCAACATTCCTGACCAACTGGGAATGGCGCCGTTGAGCGCTAACAACCGAAAGGTGAGTCACAGATGCAATTTAGTTGTACCCGGGCAGCTTATTTCCATGGAAATTTTCATTACAGACAAGGCAATGTAAAAAAGCTACTTTCCCCGATGATGATCTCTTTCTTTACAAAATCACTCTAGGTCAAAAAAAAAATTTACAAACTAATCGTGAGAAATCGGTAATTTATTTCCTTGTTTTCAGCTCTCCGTATTATTGCGCATAAGGAGGAAACAGATCGACATCGCCAGTTCAGCAGGCAAAATCGGTCTGATTCAATATGATCCAGAGGGAGGAGCCTCAGAATGACAACCGCTGCCCAGGCAGAAGCCAATACCTTTCCGCCGTCCGCCGAAACCGTGGCCCGCACGCATGTTAACGCTGAAAAATACACTGAGATGTATGCGGCTTCGATCAACGATCCCGTCGCGTTCTGGGACGAACAAGGCAAGCGGATCGACTGGATCAAGCCCTACACACAGGTCAAAGACGTAAACTATGATTTCGGCTCGGTCGGAATCAACTGGTACGCAGACGGCACGCTGAACGTTTCGGCCAACTGCCTGGACCGCCATCTGAAGACCCGCGGCGATCAAACTGCGATCATCTGGGAACCGGATGATCCAAAAGACGAAGCGCAGCACATCACCTATGCTGAGTTGCACCGCCGGACCTGCCGGATGGCAAACATTCTGGAATCGCTGGGCGTGCGTAAGGGCGACCGCGTCGTGATCTATATGCCGATGATCCCCGAGGCCGCCTATGCCATGCTGGCCTGCGCGCGTATTGGCGCGATCCATTCGATCGTCTTTGCGGGTTTCTCACCAGACGCTCTGGCGGCGCGCGTCAATGGCTGCGACGCAAAGGTTGTCATCACCGCCGACGAGGCCCCGCGAGGCGGCCGCAAGACTGCGCTGAAATCCAATGCGGATGCTGCTCTTCTGCATTGCAAAGACACAGTGAAATGCCTGGTGGTCAAGCGCACCGGTGGTCAGACCACATGGATCGACGGCCGCGACTATGATTACAATGAAATGGCGCTTGAGGCCGATGACTACTGCGCCCCTGCTGAGATGAGCGCCGAAGACCCGCTGTTCATCCTCTACACCTCCGGCTCGACCGGACAACCCAAGGGTGTGGTACATACCACTGGCGGCTATCTGGTTTTCGCATCGCTGACCCATGAGATCACCTTCGATTACCACGAGGGCGATGTGTATTGGTGCACTGCTGACGTGGGCTGGGTCACAGGCCACAGCTATATCGTCTACGGCCCGCTGGCCAACGGCGCAACTACACTGATGTTCGAAGGCGTTCCAACCTACCCCGACGCAGGCCGTTTCTGGGAGGTGTGCGCCAAGCACAAGGTGAACCAGTTCTACACCGCACCAACCGCAATCCGCGCGTTGATGGGACAAGGCAACGAGTGGGTCGAGAAGCATGATCTGAGCGACCTCAAACTACTGGGCACCGTGGGCGAACCGATCAACCCTGAAGCCTGGAACTGGTACAATGAGGTCGTCGGTAAAGGAAATTGCCCCATCGTTGACACGTGGTGGCAGACCGAGACCGGCGGTCACCTGATGACACCCCTGCCCGGTGCACACGCGATGAAGCCTGGTGCCGCGATGAAGCCTTTCTTTGGCATTCAGCCCGTGGTTCTGGACCCGCAATCAGGCATCGAGATCAACGGCAACGGCGTCGAAGGTGTTCTGTGTATCAAGGACAGCTGGCCCGGCCAAATGCGCACCGTCTGGGGTGATCATGAACGGTTCGAGAAGACCTATTTCTCGGACTACAAAGGTTACTACTTCACCGGTGACGGCTGCCGTCGTGACGAGGATGGTGATTACTGGATCACCGGTCGCGTTGACGATGTGATCAACGTCTCGGGCCACCGTATGGGGACCGCCGAAGTTGAAAGCGCGCTTGTAGCGCATGCCGCCGTGGCCGAGGCCGCCGTGGTCGGATATCCCCATGAGATCAAAGGGCAAGGCATCTACTGCTATGTCACTCTGATGAATGACCGTGAGCCGTCGGATGATTTACTGAAAGAGCTGCGCACATGGGTCCGGACCGAGATCGGCCCGATTGCATCACCTGACGTAATCCAGTGGGCGCCCGGCCTGCCCAAGACCCGCTCGGGCAAAATCATGCGCCGTATCCTGCGCAAGATCGCCGAGAACGACTTTGGCGCATTGGGCGACACTTCGACATTGGCTGATCCGTCGGTGGTCGAAGACCTGATCGAAAACCGTGCGAACAAGTGAGGATGTGATGGACGCTGCCACGATCACCACACCCGCTGTTCTGATCCTTCTCGGCCCTCCGGGTGCCGGGAAGGGAACACAGGCCCGTATGCTCGAGGATAAGTTCGGGTTGGTTCAACTCAGCACCGGCGACCTGCTGCGCGCCGCTGTCGCAGCGGAAACCGATGCTGGCAAAGCCGCAAAGGCGGTGATGGAAGCTGGTGATCTGGTCAGCGACGACATCGTCATTGCCATCCTTCGTGATCGCCTAGCTGAACCGGATTGCGCCAAGGGGGTCATTCTGGACGGCTTTCCACGCACCACGGTTCAGGCCGAGGCGCTGGACGGTTTGCTGTCGGAAACCGGGCAGAAGATCAACGCCGCCATCAGCCTTGAAGTCGAAGATGGCGAAATGGTGATCCGTATCTCAGGCCGATACACCTGTGCCGGATGTGGCGAAGGGTTCCATGACACGTTCAAGATCCCTGCCGTTAAAGGCAAATGCGACAAATGCGCCAGCACGGAATTCAAGCGCCGCGCTGATGATAATGCCGAAACCGTCGCTTCACGTCTGGCGGCCTATCATGCGCAAACCGCGCCGCTGATTACCTATTACCAAGACCACGGTGTTCTGGAAGGTCTGAACGCCATGGGCAATATCGACGACATCGCAGGCAATCTGGAAAGGATCGTCAGCGATGCGATGAACTAAGGGAAGACGGCCCGCCCTGAACAAGGGCCCAATTCCTAAAGGAAAACTTCAAGGGACCCGCCTTGGCGGACCGGAGGAGTCTTGCCCGATGCCACCCAGGCATTCGGCATATCGAAAAGCGGCCCCGCGCATTGGAGGTTTAGGACAACGGGCCGCCTATGGAAGAAGCGAAGGAGGAACCCGCAATGGCGGATCAATCAACAAACTCCGCGCAGACTGCCGAGGCCGACAAGGGCTATTGGCAGGCGAACCTGCGTCTCATCTACATCAGCCTCGTGATCTGGGCGCTGGTGTCTTTTGGATTCGGCATTCTGCTGCGTCCGCTGCTGTCTGGCATCGCCGTTGGCGGCACCGATCTGGGCTTTTGGTTCGCTCAGCAGGGATCGATCCTGGTCTTTTTGGTGCTGATCTTCAACTACGCCTGGCGCATGAACAAGCTGGACGCCGAATACGGCGTGGATGAGGAGTAAGCGGAATGGACCAGTTTACCATTAACCTGCTCTTTGTCGGCGCGAGTTTTGCGCTGTACATCGGCATTGCGATTTGGGCCCGCGCGGGTTCCACATCGGAATTCTACGCCGCCGGTCGCGGCATTCACCCGGTCACCAACGGTATGGCGACAGCGGCAGACTGGATGTCTGCAGCCTCGTTCATCTCGATGGCGGGCCTGATCGCCTTCACCGGCTATGACAATTCGACCTTCCTGATGGGTTGGACCGGTGGTTACGTGCTGCTGGCACTGCTACTTGCACCCTATCTGCGTAAGTTTGGCAAATACACCGTGTCGGAGTTTATCGGCGACCGTTTCTACAGCCAGACCGCACGTATCGTTGCCGTGATCTGTCTGATCGTTGCTTCGGTGACTTATGTTATTGGTCAGATGACCGGTGTGGGCGTGGCCTTTGGCCGCTTCCTCGAAGTATCGAACACCTCCGGTCTACTGATCGGCGCCTGTGTCGTGTTTGCTTACGCGGTGTTCGGTGGGATGAAAGGCGTGACCTACACTCAGGTCGCTCAGTACTGCGTACTGATCACTGCCTACACAATCCCGGCGATCTTCATCTCGCTGCAGCTGACCGGTACGCCGGTTCCGGCGCTGGGTCTGTTCAGCGACACCGCAAGCGGTGAGCCTCTGCTGACCAAGCTTGACGCGATCGTGACCGAGCTGGGCTTTAACGAATACACAGCTCATCACTCGAACACGCTGAACATGGTTCTGTTCACGCTGTCGCTGATGATCGGCACCGCCGGTCTGCCCCACGTGATCATGCGCTTCTTCACCGTGCCGAAAGTGTCTGACGCCCGCTGGTCCGCTGGCTGGACGCTGGTCTTCATCGCCCTGCTGTACCTCACCGCCCCAGCGGTTGGCGCAATGGCGCGTCTGAACATCACCGACATGATGTGGCCCAACGGTGGCATCGAAGGTGGCGCTGTTTCGGTCGAAGATATCGACAATGATCCGCGCTATGACTGGATGCAGACGTGGCAGAAAACCGGTCTGCTGGACTGGGAAGACAAGAACGGCGACGGCAAAATCCAGTACTACAACGACAAGAACGCCGACATGCAGGCACTTGCGGAAGAAAAAGGCTGGGTTGGAAACGAGCTGACCAAGTTCAACCGCGACATCCTGGTTCTGGCCAACCCCGAGATTGCCAACCTGCCGGGTTGGGTGATCGGTCTGGTCGCTGCCGGTGGTCTTGCGGCTGCTCTGTCGACCGCTGCGGGTCTGTTGCTGGCGATCTCGTCGGCGGTATCCCACGACCTTGTCAAAGGTGCGATCAACCCGCAAATCTCTGAAAAAGGAGAACTGCTGGCCGCTCGTATCGCAATGGCTGTGGCCATCGTCGTTGCAACCTATTTGGGTCTGAACCCACCGGGCTTTGCGGCGCAAACCGTGGCCCTAGCGTTTGGTCTGGCGGCTGCCTCGATCTTCCCGGCGCTGATGATGGGGATCTTCTCGACCCGTATCAACAACACCGGTGCTGTCGCAGGTATGCTGGCTGGTCTGACCGTAACTCTGGTCTACATCTTCCTGCACAAGGGCTGGCTGTTCATTCCGGGCACCAACTCGTTCACTGATGCTGATCCGCTTCTGGGTCCGATCAAGTCGACCTCGTTCGGCGCCATCGGTGCAATGATCAACTTCGGCGTCGCTTACGTCGTCGCCGGAATGACCAAAGAGACTCCGCCGGAGATCGTTGAATTGGTCGAAAGCGTCCGCATTCCCCGTGGCGCTGGCGCGGCTCAGAACAAGTGAGCATGATGCGGCATATGGTTAACTTCCATGTGCCGCGTCTTTCGACCGACTGTTCCCGCCCGGCACTCCACCGGGCGGGATTTTTCAAAACCGGAATCACAGGACTGTACGATGCCCCTGTCTCATGACGAAATCACCCGGTTCCTGAAATCCGTCCACCCCTATGATGCCTTGCCCGCAGAAACACTGGATCAGATCGCCAATCAGATCGAGGTTTGGGAGGTCGAGGAAGACTTTCCCGTGTACGAACTTGGGCACACCCTGCCCGGTGTTTTCGTGATCTATGAAGGGCACGTTGAAATCACCGATGAGAATGACGCCGTGGTATCTCATCTTGGTCTGCACAATTCGTTTGGTGAGCGTGGGCTACTGAAAGACGGGAAAGCCGCGACCAAGGCGCGCGCGCATACGCCATCCGTTTTGCTGGTCCTGCCGCCAGATATGGTGCGCGAGTTGATCGATGGGCATGACGTCGTTTCGAAATTCTTCAACCGGACCCGTTCGAACCGGCCCGGCCCGCAAAGCCTGGCCACCAGCGCGATTGACGTTCTTATGGCGCATAACCCTGCAACCTGCCCACCGGACACATCGGTTCAGGAAGCCGCCCGGATCATGCGTGACAAGCACATTTCCTCCTTGTGCGTCACCGAAACGGATAGCCTGCTGGGTATCGCCACCTTGCGCGATATCTCGGGCAAATACGTAGCCAATGGCATGCCTGCAGACACACCGGTGTCAGCGATCATGACGGCGAACCCAATCACTCTGTCGCCATCTGACATTGGATCGGACGTTCTGCACGTGATGATGGAACGCGGGATCGGTCATATCCCGATCAGCGAAGGTGGACGTTTGGTCGGTATCGTAACGCAAACGGACCTAACCCATTATCAGGCGGTGAATTCGGCAGAGCTTGTCCGCCGGATCGCTCAAGCGGACTCGGCGAATCAAATGGCGGTGGTAACGGCTGAAATCCCGCAGCTTCTGATGCAACTGGTGGCTGCCGGAAACCGGCACGAGATCGTGACGCGGCTGATAACGGATATTGCAGACACGGCAACCCGCCGGTTGTTGGCCTTGGCCGAGGACAAGCTGGGCCCAGCACCCGTTCCCTATCTGTGGTTGGCCTGTGGGTCGCAAGGGCGGCAAGAACAAACCGGAGTATCCGATCAGGACAACTGTCTGATGCTGGACGACAGCGTGACCGATGCCGATATGAAGTACTTCGCCGAGCTTGCCAAATCCGTCTCGGATGGCCTGGACACCTGCGGTTATTTCTATTGCCCGGGCGACATGATGGCGACCAATCCACGCTGGTGTCAGCCGGTGCGCGTCTGGCGCGACTACTTCAACGGATGGATCGCCAAACCGAACCCCGAGGCGCAGATGCTGGCCTCAGTCATGTTCGACCTCCGCCCTATCGGAGGGGCCTTTCACCTGTTTGATGATTTGCAAGCCAAGACTTTGGCAGCGGCCAACGCAAACTCGATCTTTGTGGCGCACATGATCTCAAATTCGCTAAAACATACGCCTCCGTTGGGTCTGTTGCGCGGGTTTGCGACCATCCGGTCTGGTGAACATCGCAATACGCTGGATCTCAAACACAATGGCGTGGTCCCCGTCGTCGATCTTGCGCGAATCTACAGCCTTCAAGGTCAATTGACCGAAGCCAATACTCGGGCGCGTCTGAAAGCAGCCGCATCTGGCGGCATCCTCAGCCCCTCGGGCGCGCGGGATTTGCTGGATGCGTATGATCTGATCGCAGAAACCCGCCTTGAGCATCAGGTCAGGCTTGTGAAGGGTGATCAAAAGCCGGACAATTTCCTGCCGCCCTCGGACCTGTCGGATTTTGAGCGAAGTCATCTTCGGGATGCGTTCGTTGTGGTAAAAACCATGCAATCGGCATTAGGTCACGGCAAGGGAATGCTGGGCTAAAGCGGCAATAACTATTGGCGACTACGCCAGACATACGGAGAGTCACATGTTTCTGGAACTGATCGGCACAATATTTGCAGGCTTTGCTTTCGCGGGCATCGTAATGGTTCTGAACAAAGTGACGGGTGGCCGCCTGCCCCGCTGGATGACGCCCGTTGCCGCAGGTCTCGGCATGATCGGCATGACGATTACCAGTGAATATTCCTGGTACGACCGCACACGCGATACCCTTCCCGAAGGTATGACCGTCATTCAAGAGGTTGAAAGCCGCGCCTTCTATCGCCCCTGGACCTATGCTGTGCCCTTCGTAGACCGCTTTGCCGCCATTGATGCCGGTTCCGTTCGCACAAATGAACAGGTTCCCGAACAACGGTTGGTGGAACTGTATTTCTTTGGTCGCTGGGCCCCGGTCTCAAAACTGCCGGTCGTGGTCAACTGCAAAGAGTTCAGCCGCGCCAATCTTGCGGATGGGGCAGAATTCGCGGATGACGGGCGGCTGGTGAACGCCGACTGGATCGACGTCACTGCCAGTGACCCAATCGTCGAGGCAACCTGCGGAGTGTGACATGTTGAACCGGTTAAGCCTGCGTCTGCGCATTTTCCTGTTCTTCTGCCTGCTGGCCTTTGGCGCTCTAACTGTCAGCTCGCTGGCACTGTGGATCAGCTATCGGCGCGTTGCTAATCCTGATCTACTTGATTCCTTCATCTTTGCCGAAATCCTGATGGGATTTGGCTTTCTGGCTTTGACAGCGGCGGTTTGGTTATTGTTCGACGACAATGTCGCCAAGCCAATCGAACGGATATCCGCCCAACTTAGGGCCCGCGCGCATGCCGGAGTTAGCACCGAATTGGACACACAGGCCGCGCGATATCTGGGTGATCTGGCACCTGCCGCGGCCGGACTGGCCGACCAATTGTCCGGTAAAACCATGGACGTAGCGCAGGCCGTGGCCGAAGAGACGGCACATCTGGCGGCAGAAAAGCAACGTCTGACGGCCTTATTGACCGAAATCCCGGTTGCAATGCTGTTGGCGAGCCCAACGCACAAGATCGTTTTGTACGATGGTCAGGCGGCCGAGGTTCTGGCACAGGTTGCGCATCCCCGGCTGAATGCCTCGTTGTTTGAATACCTGCAATCTAATCCGCTGGAGGAGGCTCATGCCAAACTGGTGAAAACCGGGCTGGAGGTCGCCTGCACGCTAACCAGCGTCGATGGTACGCAGAGTTACCGCGCGCGCATGAAGCCCCTTGGCGGCGCACCCGGATACATGCTGATCTTCGAGGACAGTGCCGCGAACATCGGACCCGAAGCCGCGCGGCCTTTGGTGTATGACTTCGACTTGCTGAACACCTCGACGGACGAAGCTTTCGAAAATCTTGCTCTGCAGGATTTGTGTTTCGTCGTGTTTGATACCGAAACCACCGGACTGCTGCCCCACAAGGATGAAATCGTTCAGATCGGAGCAGTACGGGTTGTCAACGGGCGCATCGTGGACGGAGAGCAGCTGGACATGCTGGTTGATCCTGGCATCCCGATCCCTCCATCCTCGACCAAGGTGCATAAGATCAGTGATCGCATGGTTCAGGGTGCGCCGGGCATCGCCGATGCCGGGCGCGCGCTGCATCAGTTTGCCCGCGATGCAGTGATCGTGGCCCATAACGCGCCATTCGACATGGCCTTTTTGCGGCGACATGCAAAACGCATGGATGTCAATTGGGATCACCCCATTCTGGATACCGTTCTGTTGTCTGCCGTGCTGTTCGGGGCAAGTGACAAACACACACTGGATGCTCTGTGTGAACGGTTGGAAATCACCATCCCCGAACATCTTCGCCATACCGCCCTGGGTGATGCGGTTGCTACCGCCGAAGCGCTGGTCAGAATGTTACCGATGCTTCAGGCGCGCGGCATGACAACCTTTGGCCTGGTCATTGAGGCAACGCGCCAACATGGTCGTCTGTTGGAAGACCTGAACTAGTTCGGAAAACACGCATACCGGACGCAGCTTTTCATGGACAAACCCCGCGCGTCGTGGCACCTGAGGCACGGCCACGGGATGAGCGCGCAATGACGGAAAAACAATTCACTCCAACCCCGGATCAAAGCACCGCTTATCGCGAAGCGTTGGGGTGTTTCGGAACCGGTGTGACGGTGATCACCACGAACACCGATCAGGGCCCTCGAGCCATTACGGTCAACTCGTTCGCGTCGGTATCGCTGGACCCGCCACTTGTTTTGTGGTGCTTGGCCAAAGACTCCAACCGGTTCGACGATTTCAACACCAG
Source organism: Ruegeria sp. AU67 (assembly GCF_900312795.1). Classification (NCBI taxonomy): domain Bacteria; kingdom Pseudomonadati; phylum Pseudomonadota; class Alphaproteobacteria; order Rhodobacterales; family Roseobacteraceae; genus Ruegeria; species Ruegeria sp. AU67. The sequence continues at coordinate 256,907 of NZ_OMPH01000020.1, read as the reverse complement.
CCGACATTATTCGATCCACGTGATGGGACAGGATCAACAGGAACAGGCCTTGCGCTTTGCTCGCGACGGCAAGGATTTTTCGCACGCGGAATGGGCCCACGACCCGGCGCGCCGACCGCAATTATCCGGTTGTCTGGCGCGGTTCGATTGTCAGGTGCACGCCCAACACGATGCGGGGGATCATCTGATCATTGTTGGTGAGGTTCAAAAGGTCATGTACCGCACCGGCAAAGGTTTGATCTTTAAGCGCGGTCAATTTGGCGGCTTTGCGGATCTGATCTGACGGTTATTCGTCCAACGACCCATGTACGGCCAGAGCTTCCAACTGTGTCTCTTGCGGCGTGATCACGCGGAAAGCTTCACGCACTCCCGCATCTGACAGCTCACGCGAGACGGTTAGCAGCGTGTTTGGGTTATGCTCATCACACAGCTCGGACATGTGGGCGATCTCGGCCAGTGCGACGTCCATGGCTGCCTCGACCGACGGTGCCCCGTAAAGCTGCACAAAGTGTTCAGCAAGGCTCTGCGCGATCTGATCCAGCTCGGCCTGTTCCACCTGCGTGACCGCGACGAATGTAACCCGCCCAAAGGTTTCCACACCCAACCAGCCATTCGCAAAAGCCTGACGCGCTTTGCCTTCAAGATCGCCTTCGCCCCAATTTGAGAACTCAAATCCGCCCGAAATGCACCATTCCCCGGTTCGCGCCGGGGAGTGGAACACATTCATATCGCTTTCGTCAAAATGGATTGCGCGAGCTAGTTTCATCATCCGTTCTCCAACAATTCCGTCAGCGGGCGAAGCTGCGTATCTGAACCATGCCGGATCAGCATGCCGAACCGTTCATCCGTTCCCAGAAACACGCCCGTTTCACCGAAGGGCTCTCCCACTCCGCGCAGCAGGCCTATCCATTCTCCGTGCACAGGCGCGTTGCCGTCCTCTTGCCACCGGTTCAGCCATGTCATCATGTGCCGCGACCAGCTTTCGACAAGCTGCGTTGCCGAGACATCTGCGCAGCCCTCGTCGTAAAGGGCGGTAACATCCGGGTTTTCGCCCGGAGCCTGACTTGTTTGCAGCAGCGCCAAATCCCAACCGACGATCAGCCAATCCGGTTCTACTTCTGGATCTGCATTCGAAGCTGCCACACGGAACATTCCGCATTTGGCCCCATTCACACAGATCAACCCTTCCCAGCCCAGATGGACCGCGACCTCAGGCGGGGCCAGCGCGCCCAGCGCGTTCTGAAACCCAACAGCGCAAAGCGGCACCATTGCCATCGCATCGCGCAGGACAACCTCGGGGGCAAAAACGATGGCCACACGCAGACGATCGGCCTGAATGTTATAAACCACGGTACCGCCATCACAGCCCAGCGCGGCCATGGCCTGCGCCCGCTCGAACGGGTCTTCCCCACCCTGCACCGGGTGGCCCGTCAGCAAAGGGGGAAAGACCGGCTCGTTCATGCGTTGCCCTTGGCAATCATGCCGCGCGCAATTTGGCGAAACGCTTCGGCTTGCGGACTGTCGGGCTTGCTGACCACGATCGGTGCACCGCCATCAGCGGCAACCCGGATATCCAGATGCAGCGGGATTTCACCCAGCAAAGGAACGCCCAGCGCCTCGGCCTCGGACTTTACGCCGCCATGGCCGAACAAGTGTTCTTCATGCCCGCAGTTCGAGCAGATATGCGTCGACATATTCTCAATCATCCCAAGGATGGGCGTCTTGAGCTGGTTGAACATGTCGATCCCCTTGCGGGCATCGATCAGAGCCACGTCCTGAGGAGTCGAGACAACAATGGCGCCGTCCACGTTGAACTTCTGGCTAAGCGTCAGCTGCACGTCACCTGTGCCGGGCGGCAGGTCGACGATTAGAACATCCAGCGCCCCCCATTGCACCTGACCCATCATCTGTTGCAGCGCGCCCATCAGCATCGGGCCACGCCAGACTACGGCCTGACCTTCATTGGTCATCAGACCCATCGACATCATGGTGACGCCGTGGTTGCGCAATGGCAGGATCGTTTTGCCGTCAGGACTGGCCGGACGGCCCGAAACACCCAGCATCCGCGGTTGCGACGGTCCATAGACATCTGCGTCCAACAGCCCCACGCGTCGCCCTTCGGCCGCCAAGGCACAAGCCAGGTTGGCAGAAACCGTGGACTTGCCAACGCCGCCCTTCCCCGAAGCCACAGCGATAATTCTGTCCACACCCGGCACGGCTTGCGGACCAGTCTGCGAGGGTTTCGGTTTCGGCTTCAGATCTGGCGGTGCCTTTTCGGAATGTGCGGTCAGCATGGCCGAGACCGTGGAAACACCGTCGACCAACTTTGCGGCCTGTTCGGCTGCGGCACGGACGGGTTCCATCTGCTCGGCCTGCTTGGGGTCGATCTCCAGCACAAAGCGCACAGTGTCCCCTTCGACGTTCAGCGCGCGAACAACTCCAGCGCTGACGATGTCCTGCCCAGAGACGGGGTCGGTGATCTTTCTCAGGTTTGCAAGAACTGCGTCACGAACACTCATGCGTCATTCTCCTTTTGGAACCCGGTGGTCAGGGCTCTGCGTATCGACAAGCTGTGGTTGCCGTTCATTGCACGTGTCTCCGTCTCATTCAGTTCATTTGACGCATTTGGTGCCGTGCCGTTAGGCTGTGGCATGCGCTTTGTCCTCTTGTGCCTGAGCCTGACGCTCTCTGCCACCCCCTCTTGGTCGCAAGAGGCGATTGGTCTTGCCGCGCCGGACGAGGTTGCTAGCTCTGGTCTGCTGCAACATATCCTTCCTCGCTTTTCTCTCAAGACCGGGATCCGGGTTATTGCAGATGATGCCGGCGTTTTGGTGCTGGAAACCGCCCCTCCGGGTGATCCTGTGTTCGCGCGCGACGGTGTGATCTATCACCTTCGGATCGAAGAGGACGCCAAACATGAGCGATTCCGCGACTGGCTGCTGTCCGATATCGGAAAACGGACGGTAGAAAGCTATGCGCCAGAGCAAGGCCCGCCTTTCTCGGCCAGCTTCGATATCGCGGCCGTGAAAACCGAAACAGTGATCGACGGCGATACGCTGCGCGGCGAGGAATTGTCGATGACCCATTGCGGCCGGTGCCATGTGATCGGGCCCAAGAACCGGATGAATGGTCTGGGTTCGACCCCCTCTTTCGCGGTGCTGCGCGCCATGCCGGACTGGTCAGAACGGTTCGAGGCGTTCTTCGCCCTCAACCCGCACCCCTCGTTCACACAAATCGACGGGCTGACACCTCCGTTTGATCCACAGCGTCCATCGCCCATCTATCCCGTCGAGATGACGCTGGATGACCTGGAAGCCATCCTTGCCTTTGTCTCGGTCATAACTGCAGCGGACTTGGGTGCGCCCTTACAGCTTCAGTGATCCTTTCGTTTTGAGAAATAATCCTCGGTCGTAACGACACGAGGCTTCGGGTTAGACTGGAACGGGTTGTCCTCTTGCTGGAACTGTGCGTTTACGCGGCAATTGTCACACATCTGGATCATCCGCGCCTTGTCTGAGGAGGCAAACATCGGATGTGTACCCGCAAGCTTTTCCATGATCCGTTCCACGGTGGACTTAACTCCAAACAGTGCCCCGCATTCTACACAAGCGAACGGCTCCTCTTCATTCAACACCTGCTGAGACAGGGCTGCATCGCTCAGGTCAAGCTGCGGGACAAGAGCAATCGCATCCTCCGGGCAGATGCCTTTGCACAACCCGCATTGCAGACAAGCATCCTGCTGGAAGTTCAATTGCGGCTTGTCCGGGTTATCGATCAAAGCACCCGACGGGCACAGCGACACACAGCTGAGGCACAAGGTACAGGCATCCGTGTTGACAGCGATCGCCCCATAGGGCGCGTTTTCCGGCAAGGGCAGCGGCTCTTCGGCATTAGGGTTCAGCGCCTGCGCAGCCAAACGGGCGATCTGGCGGCGGTTGCCCAATGGCAGCACCGGGTCGGCCAATGGCTGAGGGACATCTTGGGCATAAAGGACATCAGACAGCGCATCCGGGTCGGCCTCATCCAACAACCCCAGGGCATTCGCCCCCGCTATTGCCTGCGCCAAGGCCAGTTCACGGTCCAACGCATCGCGCTCGGTCGTTGGGGATAGCAAGACGTCCAACCGCGCGAAACCATGCGCCAAAGCAGCCAGCATCTCGGCATGGCCAAATCCTGAAATCACACTTAGCTCCAGTGGGATCACATCGGCAGGCAAACCACGTCCAAAACGGGCGGCCAGTCGGATCATCTCGGCCCCGTGGGCATTATGCACCAGCAAGCGTGGCGCGGCTCCACCAGCACGGCGATAGGTGCGCGCCAGGATGTGCATCCGCGATAGCAACGCCGAAACCGGCGGATCTTCGTAGGTTATTGCTGTTGAGGGGCAAACTGCCGCGCATTCTCCGCACCCGGCGCAGATCATAGGGTCGATTTCCACATGCTCACCCGCGGGTGTGATCGCCCCTGTCGGGCAGATATCCAGACAGTTCGTGCAAGCAACCTGTTCGGCCCGAGAATGGGCACACAGCGTTTCTTCCATCCGCACATAAAGTGGCTTTTCGAAGGTGCCGACCAATTGGGCCGCCTCAAAGGCCAGCCGTTCGACGGACAATGGATCTTTGGGATCAGCCCGCAGATAGCCTTCGCGCTTGGCCGGAGCCTGAACCAAGGGTGTGTCGCCGGTCAGGTCCAGAACGATGTCACAAGCCGACTGCGCCCTGTCTCGGACCTCAGTCCAGGCAAAAGCTCCGCGACCGCCGGGCTCAAGCTGCTGAAACGCGTCAAGCTGCAGGGTAAACCCACCCAATGCACCGTTCAGCGATTTGATGCGACCGCGCACGACGTCGAGCGCGCGCGACATAGGCTCAGCCTCATCCGTGACCAGTACCGTAACCGCCAGTGTGACGGCCAGTTTTTCAGCAAGTGCAAATGCAACGTCGCCGGGACCGATGATCAGGCATGTGCCTTCGCTATAGACGTCTACGCTGGGCGTTACCGGCTGCGGCAACAAGGCTTCGGCGGCCAGAGCGGCCATCTTGGGGGCCGCATCCGCGCCCTCATCAGACCACCCGGCCCTGTCACGAAGATCAACAAAGCCCGGGGCGTCCACATTCAGTTCTTCGGCCAGGGCCTGAAATACTTCCTGCTCTTGTCCGCAGGCAATGATGGTGTCCCCCTGTTGTATCTCCGCGGCCGCCGCTTCCAACTCTCGCGTGCAAAGCGCTGTGAAAACCTTGGAACATTCCATCTCGCAGGCCGAACCGATCTTGTCGGAATTCAGAGGTTGAGACCCGGCGCAGTCGCATAAAAGTAGTTTGGTGCCCATGATCCTCCCCCGGATACTTCTCCACCTCTTCGCATCGCAGGCTGTATCCCCATTGCTGGAATGTAAACCCTTTGGGACAGCGGGCCATTTGGCCACGGAAACCCCTTTCTTTACAATAAACAAAGGCGTGCGTTTGCGGGGATCACTATTTTGCTACCGGCCATTACGACTAAGGTCGTACGACGCGGGCTTGGCACCTGAGCGCTTTGTGTACCATAGTGGACCTATGGGAAGGCACGGGAGAGCCTTCCGGGGAGGAGCCAGTGGCCAAGGCCGCAAGCCAGATTGAAATGCCGATCGGCGTCGTCGTGCGCAAAACACCTGGTGTAACCCGCTGGGCGAAATGGAATTGGCGCGCCATTGCCGTGTTGCCCGGTGCCGGACCTGCGGACTGGCACGAAATGCGGCGTGAAGGCGAGGCCATTGAGTACCACGCAGCGACCCTGCCCCTGACGCTTTGGGCTGATGAAACCGAAGCCTACATGGTAAACCTGTCGGACGGACAGCCGTCGATCTACCTTGTTCTCCGTGATGCGCTGGATGGCGAAAGGCCGATGGATGCAGTGCTGGTAACGGCGTCACCCTTCGAAGGTCAGGACTATGCCGATACCGGTGAAGAGATCGTTGAGAAAATTCCGATGACCGATGGGTTGATCGCCTGGGTGCGCGACTTCGCTCTGGAACATCATAACGACGAAGTCTTTGTGAAACGCCGTCGGGACAAAAAGCGTATCGATTTGGTCGAAGACGGCAAGGGCGACGCACGCATACGGCAAGAGTCAGACGTGTACCGCGCCCCGCGGAGGATCGTGCAGTGACCCAAGCCCGCGATTTCTGGTCCCGTCGCAGGGCGGCAGTACAGGCGGAAGCCGAGGCCGAGGTCATCGCGGTTGAAGAACAGGCCATTGCCGCACGACACGCCGAACTGGAAGATAAATCCGATGCCGAGATACTGGCCGAGTTTGATCTGCCCGACCCTGACGAATTGCAGGCGGGTGATGACGTCTCGGGCTTTATGGCCAAGGCGGTGCCTGACCGTCTGCGCCGTCGTGCCTTGCGACGGCTGTGGCGGCTGAACCCGGTATTGGCCAATGTCGATGGCCTTGTGGACTACGGCGAGGATTATACTGACGCTGCCTGCGTGATCGAAAACATTCAGACAGCGTATCAGGTTGGCAAAGGTATGCTTGCACATGTCGAGGCGCTGGCGGCTGAGGCCGAAGACAGCGAGACGGACGAAACAATTGAACCGGATGAACCGCAGGACGAACCTGCGTCACCCGTAACCGCGACATCAGAGCCCGTTTTGATGGCCGAGGTGGACATAGCGCCGGACCTGTCTGAGGAGGCTGAGGTCACCCCTGCCCCACGCCGCATGAAATTTGAATTCGAAGGATAACCTGATGACCGCAAGTGAAGCGCAACAGATGAATGTCTCGGCAGAGGATCGTATGCGCGCGGATTTCTACAACTTTCTGGGGCTGCTTCTGTCTGCGCCGCCCGATCAGATGCTGCTGGAACAAGTATCCGGTCTGACTGGCGATGAGACCGATCTTGGACAGGCTATTCAGTCCATGGCCCGCGTCGCCAAAGTGACCAAGCCCGCCGCAGCGGAACGCGAATTCAACGCGCTGTTCATCGGGTTGGGACGCGGCGAGCTGCTGCCCTACGCCAGTTTCTACCTCACTGGATTCCTGAATGAGAAGCCGCTGGCGCAACTACGCAACGACATGGCAATGCGTGGCATTACCCGAGCCCGGAATGTCTTTGAACCGGAAGACAACATCGCCTCATTGATGGAGATGATGGCGGGCATGATCGTTGGTCGCTTCGGCGCAGCTGCATCTTTGGAAGACCAAAGGGCATTCTGGAACAAACATATCGGCCCTTGGGCCATGCATTTTTATTCGGATTTGGAAGGCGCCGAAAACTCGGTTCTCTATGCCTCGATCGGCACAGCCGGTCGGGTCTTCATGGAGATCGAGCGCGAAGCCTTCCGAATGACGGCAGCGTGAACCGCTGTCACTCGCCAGCGCCCTCACGGGTGCTAATTCGCAAATGGGAGAGGAGAAACCCATGAGCAAGACCAAGGAAGAAGGCGCAACGCGCCGCGACTTCCTCAAACTGGCCGGAACCGCAGCGCCCGCTGCCGTTGCCGCCGCCAGCCTGAGCGGAAAAGCCGAGGCAGCCGAGCTGCCTACGGATGAGACCCGCATTCAGGATACCGCGCACACGCGCGCGTACTTGAAAAGCGCACGATTCTAGCGCGACGACAGCGCCCGGTTCTAACCCGGACGAGGTCACACCCGACTGACGGTTGCGATTGGCCCTGACGTCGGCACCAGCAGTACCAAGCCAGCCGTGGCTCACACGGCGCGCAAGGGAGGAAAGAAATGCTTAGGAAAAAGACCAACGGGGTTGCGAGACGCCCCCAGCGGACAAGTATCCTGTCCCAGGTCGGCGAGAAAACCGTCGATCGCCGCGCATTCCTGCGTGGCTCGGGCCTGACGATCGGCGGCCTTGCCGCGATCAGCGCCACGGGTGGAACCGTGACGCCAGCCAGTGCCCAGACAGCGGCGAATCAGGCCGTGGAAAACATAAAGTCCATATGCACCCACTGCTCGGTCGGCTGTACCGTCGTTGCCGAAGTGCAGAATGGCGTCTGGATCGGGCAGGAACCCGGTTGGGATAGCCCGTTCAATCTGGGTGGACATTGCGCCAAGGGGGCCGCAGTTCGCGAGCACGCCCATGGCGAGCGTCGCCTCAAGTATCCGATGAAAAAGGAAGGCGGAGAGTGGAAGCGCATCAGCTGGGAAGAGGCGATCAACGAGATCGGCGACGGCATGATGAGCATCCGCGAAGAATCCGGGCCGGACAGCGTGTACTGGCTGGGCTCGGCCAAGCATAACAACGAACAGGCCTACCTGTTCCGCAAGTTCGCCGCCTATTGGGGCACGAACAACGTGGACCATCAGGCCCGTATCTGCCACTCGACCACCGTTGCGGGTGTTGCGAACACATGGGGCTACGGCGCCATGACCAATTCGTACAACGACATCCATAACTCTCGGGCCATCTTCATCATCGGCGGCAACCCGGCCGAGGCGCACCCCGTCTCGCTGCTGCACGTTCTGCGCGCGAAAGAGCAGAACAACGCGCCACTGATCGTCTGCGACCCGCGCTTTACGCGCACCGCGGCCCATGCGGATGAATATGTCCGCTTCCGCCCCGGTACAGACGTCGCCTTGGTCTGGGGTATTCTGTGGCACATCTTCGACAACGGCTGGGAAGACAAAGAGTTCATCCGCACCCGTGTCTGGGGCATGGATCAGATCCGTGAAGAGGTTGCCAAGTGGAACCCGGAAGAGGTCGAGCGCGTCACCGGCACCCCCGGTTCGCAGCTACGCCGCGTTGCGCGCACCATGGCCAACAACCGTCCCGGTACGGTGATCTGGTGTATGGGTGGTACGCAGCATACCAACGGCAACAACAACACCCGCGCCTACTGCGTGCTACAGCTTGCGCTTGGCAACATGGGCACCTCGGGTGGTGGCACCAACATCTTCCGCGGCCATGACAATGTTCAGGGCGCAACGGACCTTGGTGTTCTGTCCCACACCCTGCCCGGCTATTATGGCCTGTCAAAAGGTGCATGGGGTCACTGGGCACGTGTCTGGGGTGAAGAACCCGAATGGCTGGCGGGCCAGTTCGCCACGATCAAGGACAAGGAAGGCAAGGACAAACCGCTTCAGAACGAGCGCGGCATCCCGGTCTCCCGCTGGATCGATGGTGTTCTGGAAGACCCGGCAAACATGGATCAGGACAACAACGTCCGTGCCATGGTGCTGTGGGGCCACGCGCCCAACTCGCAGACCCGGATGACGGAAATGAAGACGGCGATGGAGAAGCTGGACATGCTGGTCGTGATCGACCCGTATCCCACCGTCTCGGCCGTTCTGCATGATCGCACTGATGGCGTCTACCTGTTGCCCGCCTGTACGCAGTTCGAAACCCGTGGCTCAGTCACGGCATCGAACCGCTCGTTGCAGTGGCGTGACAAGGTTGTAGAACCGCTGTTCGAAAGTCTGCCGGACGAGGTCATCATGGCCAAGTTCGCCAACAAGTTTGGATGGGCAGATCGGCTATTCCGCAATATCGAAATGGACGACCCGGAAACACCGAATGTTGAAAGCATCACGCGTGAGTTCAACTCGGGCCTCTGGACCATCGGATATACCGGTCAGTCACCGGAACGTCTGAAAAGCCACATGGCCAACCAGCACACGTTCGACAGAACCACGCTGCAAGCCATTGGTGGACCCAACGACGGCGAGTATTACGGTCTACCCTGGCCTTGCTGGGGAACGGCTGAGATGGGTCATACGGGGACACCAAACCTCTATGACATGTCCAAACCGGTGGCCGAAGGCGGCCTGACCTTCCGCGCCCGTTTCGGTGTGGAACGCGACGGTGACAACCTGCTGGCCGAAGGGGTCTATAGTGTCGGGTCGGAAATTCAGGATGGATACCCTGAGTTCACGATGCAGATGCTGATGGACCTTGGCTGGGATGGCGATCTGACGGCCGAGGAACGCGCGGCCATCGACGCCGTTGCAGGACCAGAGACCAACTGGAAGACCGACCTGTCCGGCGGCATCCAGCGGGTCGCGATCGAGCATGGCTGTGCGCCCTTCGGGAACGCCAAAGCCCGCGCGGTTGTCTGGACCTTCCCGGATCCGATCCCAATCCATCGCGAGCCGCTTTATACGCCGCGTCGCGATCTGGTAGAGGACTATCCGACCTACGAGGACCGTCAGGCCTATCGCCTACCCACGCTTTATGCATCGATCCAAAAGAACGACTTTTCAAAGGATTATCCGATAATCCTGACGTCTGGTCGTCTGGTCGAGTATGAGGGCGGCGGTGATGAGTCACGGTCAAACCCGTGGCTGGCCGAGCTGCAACAGGACATGTTCGTCGAGATCAATCCGCGCGATGCCAACAATCTGGGCATTCGTGACGGGGCACAGGTCTGGGTCGAAGGTCCCGAGGGCGGCAAGGTCAAGGTGATGGCGATGCTGACCAACAGGGTCGGCGCCGGCGTGGCCTTCATGCCGTTCCACTTTGGCGGCCATTTCCAGGGCGAAGACCAGCGGAGTAAATACCCCGCCGGTGCAGACCCCTATGTCTTGGGTGAAAGTTCCAACACCGCCCAGACTTATGGCTATGATTCAGTGACCCAGATGCAAGAGACCAAGTGTACTCTCTGCAAGATCTCGGCAGCGTAAGGAGAACGATAATGGCTAGAGCAAAGTTTCTCTGCGACGCTGAACGCTGCATCGAGTGCAACGCCTGCGTAACCGCGTGTAAGAACGAGCACGAAGTGCCCTGGGGCATCAACCGCCGCAGGGTGGTGACGATCAATGACGGCAACCCGGGCGAACGCTCGATCTCGGTGGCCTGTATGCATTGCTCAGACGCGCCTTGCATGGCGGTGTGCCCGGTCGACTGCTTCTATCAGAACGAAGAAGGCGTCGTCCTGCACTCCAAGGACCTGTGCATTGGCTGCGGCTATTGCTTCTATGCGTGCCCCTTCGGCGCGCCGCAATACCCGCAGGCGGGCAACTTCGGATCACGTGGCAAGATGGACAAATGTACCTTCTGCGCCGGTGGTCCCGAAGAGAACAACTCGACCGCAGAGTTCGCAAAGTATGGTCGCAACCGGATCGCCGAGGGCAAGCTGCCCATCTGCGCCGAGATGTGTTCCACCAAGGCCCTGCTCGCCGGTGACGGCGATGTGGTCTCGGCCATCTACCGTGAGCGCGTCGTCGCGCGCGGATTTGGATCGGGCGCATGGGGTTGGGGCACCGCCTACGACCAGAAGGACGGATAAATCCGTCTAACAAGAAAAGACGGTCCCGTATTCATCCACGGGACCGTCCCAGCGCGACCAAAAGGAATTGGTCGAGCTTAGGTTGCATGTCCAATCTGCGCGGAGCATTTCATGACCGAAGATATTTACTGGCTGCTGAAACTTGAGTTGCAGGCCGATCGGGATGCTGCATTTGATGCGCTGATGACCGAAATGGTGGATGCGACACTGAACGAAAGTGGTGCGAAATCTTATGAGTGGCATCGTACAGGGTCGACCGTTCACATCTATGAACGCTACGCCAGTTCAGATGACGCAATGATCCATATGCAGAACTTCGGAGCGAATTTCGCCGACCGTTTTCTGGCAATTCTCACCCCCACCACGTTAGAGGTTTACGGACCAGAAAAAGATGACCTGCGCGATACCCTGACACCCGTAGGAGCAGTCTTTCACGAACAAGTCGGCGGCTTTGACCGATAACCCCGTACGACACAGGAGATTCGATAGATGCGCCTGATCCAAATGCTGCTGATACCACTTTTCCTTGCCAGTTTTGCCTGGGCACAGGAAAACACTGAAGTTCCTGCAGAATCTGACCGCAGCGCCACAGGCGGTGCAACCACTCTGCAAGATATCATGGCCCGTCAGCGTGGTGAAAAGGTCGACAACAGCTATCGGTCCGAAAACACCGGCCAAGGCAATGCCGAAGGCTTGCTTGGTCAGCTTGGGACGCGCGGAATTGCCTCGGACAGCGATGTCTATCGCGCACTTCGCTACGGTTCGGCGGATGTGACCGTGTCATCTCATGGACCGGCCGCAACTGTACTGATCCAGGACGGCGGCATGTGGTGGCTAAATTTTCGCACCGGTCCTTTGCGTGAATACGGATCTTACATCATCGGCGGTATGCTTGTTCTGTTGCTGCTGTTTTTCCTGATCCGCGGAAAGATCAGGATTGATGGTGAAAAGACCGGGCGGAGGATTCTGCGTTTCAACGGGATCGAGCGGTTCGGGCACTGGTTGTTTGCCGGGTCCTTCCTGATACTAGGCGTCACCGGCCTGTTAACTTTGTACGGTCGTGATTTCCTGATCCCCGTTTTCGGCAAAGAGGGGTTCGCGACGATCGCTCAGGGTTGCAAATGGCTGCACAACAACCTGGCTTGGGCCTTTATGCTTGGGCTGATTATCGTGACCGTGAACTGGATTTCTCACAACATCCCGAACCGCACCGACCTGAAATGGCTCGCTGCCGGTGGGGGGCTATTCACCAAAGGCAGCCACCCACCCGCCAAAAAATTTAACGCCGGGCAAAAGATCATATTCTGGCTTTGCATTCTGCTGGGCGTCTCGATCAGCCTGTCCGGACTGTCGTTGCTGTTCCCATTTGAAATGCCACTGTTTGCCAAGACCTTTTCGATCGCGAATTCGACCGGTATTCCGCAGATGCTTGGGCTGAACCTGCCCGTGCAGATGTCCCCGCAGGAAGAGATGCAATACGCCCAGATCTGGCACGTCATAGTCGCCTATGCGTTCATCGCGATCATCCTGGCTCACATCTATCTGGGCTCGGTCGGCATGGAAGGTGCCTTTGACGCCATGGGAACCGGAGAGGTGGAAGAGCAATGGGCGCGCGAGCATCACTCGCTGTGGCTGGAAGAGGTGCAGGCAAAAGAGGCCAGCGAAGGAGCGGCCTCGCCCGCCGAATAAATGCGCAAGCTGGTTCTGGCACTGGTGCTGCTGCCCCTGCCCGCGATGGCCGAGTTCTTCACTCTCAAAGGCCACGGCGGGCCCATCATGGGGATCGCCACCGCGCCAGACGGTCGGATCGCAACAGCAAGTTTTGACAACTCGGTTGGCATATGGACCGGGCAATCGCCGAAATGGCTGGAAGGCCACGAGGCCGCAGTCAATTCCGTCGTATTCAACGGTACCGCGATCTATTCGGCTGGGGATGATTTTACCCTGCGCAAATGGCCCGGCGGTCAGGTTGTTGGTCAGCACAAAGGCAAGATTGTAGGCGTCGCCGCGTCGAAAACCCATGTGGCAACGGCCAGTTGGGATGGGACCATCGGGCTGTGGCCGGTCGATGGCTCGGCGCCGTCGATGCTCGGGCCGACTGGAAGCGGTGTGAATGCCGTCGAATTCTCTGCAGACGGTTTGGAACTGTATTCCGCAGGTATCGATGGTTCACTGCGCATATGGGACGTTGCCAGCGGACAGGAAACGAACCGGTTCGTGGAACACGGATTTGGCATCAATGAACTGGCACTTAACGAACAGGACAACTGGATTGCGTACGGCGCGGTTGATGGCGTCACCCGCATCCTCGACCTGACAACCGGCGACGAGCGTGATTTCACTTTGGAACGCCGACCAATCCTTGCATTGGCGCTCAGCCCGGATCGCAGCATGCTGGCCGTCGGAGATGGCGAAGGCTATATTATGGTGATCGACACGCTCGAATGGCGCATCGCGCAGGATTTCAGGGCCACCTTACGCGGCCCGGTCTGGGCGCTGGCCTTTTCGCCTGATGGGCAGAACCTACACGCGGGCGGCATTGACGAAGCCATGTATAGCTGGCCAGTCGCCTCGCTTGGCGACCAGGAACAGATGGCCGCGACAGAACCCAGCTTTCTCAAAAACCCTGAGGAAATGGAGAACGGAGAACGCCAGTTTGCCCGCAAATGCTCGATCTGCCACAGCCTTACACCGGATGATCAACGCCGCGCGGGTCCGTCGCTGCATGGTGTGTTCGGGCGCAAGGCGGGTACGCTTACCGGATATTTTTATTCGGACACGCTGCAAGACTCTGATATCATTTGGAATGAAGAAACGATAAACGCTCTGTTTGACGAAGGGCCGGACCACTACATTCCGGGGTCGAAGATGCCGATGCAGCGGATCACCGAACCCAGGGACAGGGACGACCTTATCGCCTTTCTACGCCGCGCCACGGCACCGGAAAACTGAGCTGGAGGAGACTATGAAAGCCTTTCTTGCCGCTGTCGCTGCCATGGTGGTGATCACAGTCGCTGCGCCCTTTGCACTGCAACAGATCGGTTTCAGTGCTGCGGATGCCGGCACCAGCTCGGCTGTGCGTCTCGACTGAATGTCCGAATATCTGACCACCAAGGAACTGGCCGATCTGCTGCGCATTGGCGAGCGTAAGGCCTATGATCTTGCCTCATCGGGTGAGGTGCCTTGCGTGCGTGCCATGGGCAAACTGCTGTTCCCGCGGGCCGAGGTGATCGCCTGGCTCAACGCATCACGATCCGGCCCGCATGTGGCTGAGCCGCCTCTACCCCCGATCGTCGCTGGCAGTCACGATCCGCTGCTGGACTGGGCGCTGCGCGAAAGCGGCTCGGGTCTGGCGACATATTATGATGGCTCATTCGATGGACTGACCCGCCTGAAAGACCGGAACGCGCAGGCGGCAGCGCTGCACATTCATGAGGATGGCGGGTTCAACACCCAGACCCTGAAAGACGCTTTGGGTGAGGCTCCGGTTGTTCTGTTCGAAGTCGCGCAGCGCCAGCGTGGTTTGCTGCTGGCACCGGGCGCATCGGAAATTCAGGGTTTTGCGCAGCTAAAAGGCCGACGTGTCATCCTGCGTCAGGACAGCGCGGCCAGCCAACGGTTGTTCGACGCACAGCTTGAGGCCCACGAAATAACCCGCAACGATCTGGAAACCCTGCCCACCTGCGCCCGCACAGAAGAAGAGTTGGCCATTGCCCTGCATGACAACAAGGCCGAGGTCGGGTTCGGACTAGGCGCATTGGCTGGGCTATACGATCTGGGATTTGTTCCCACGCATACCGAACGCCTGGACCTGGCGATTTGGCGTCGGGCCTATTTTGATGCCCCGATGCTGAAGTTGCTCAGCTTTGTGCAGTCCGACCGGTTCCTGACCCGCGCCAATGAATTTGGTGGGTATGACCTGTCCGGTCTGGGAACGATCCACCACAATGGCGCCAGCGGGTGATCCCCTATTTCGCGTTCGGAAAGAACAGCTGCTGACCATTCAACTCAAAGGCCTCGATGGCTGTCTGCCCGTCCGGGCCGATCAGCCAATCAACAAACCGCTGCCCTGCCGCCGCCCTTACACCCGCGTGTTTTTCGGGGTTCACCAGAATAACGCCGTATTGGTTGAACAAGCGAGGGTCACCTTCGACCAACACGTCAAGGTTTCCTCGGTTGCCAAAGGACTCCCACGTCGCACGATCCGTCAGGGTATAAGCATCCATGCCACTGGCGACGTTCAACGTCGCGCCCATGCCTGAACCGGTTTCCCTGTACCACGTACCCGATTCCGCAGCCGGATCTACTTCGGCGGCGTTCCAGTGGCGCATTTCAGCCTTATGGGTTCCGCTGTCGTCCCCGCGTGATGCAAAGGGAACTTCGGCCTCAGATACCGCGGTCAAAGCGGCCACGATATCCGATCCGCCCTTCACCTTGGCCGGGTCTGATTTGGGACCGACAAGTACGAAGTCATTATACATCACGTCAAATCGTTCAACGCCCCAGCCGTCTTCGACAAACTGCTCCTCGTCGGCCTTTGCATGGACCAACAGAACGTCACCATCCCCATTGATTGCGTTACGGATCGCCTGCCCGGTGCCCACAGCAACAACGCGCACGTCGATCCCGGTTTCCGCCTCGAACCATGGAAGGATGTAATCCAACAGTCCCGAATTTTGGGTCGAGGTCGTTGATTGCACCACGATAAATGGTTCTTCGGCCAAGGCCGGACCTATAAAAAAGCCAAGTGAAACCAATGCTGCCCGAATGAAATTCCGGATCATTCTAAACTCCAGATTTTTTGTTATGTCACCAATCCGCCTGCAAGATACCTGCGCGAGGCATCACTTTTGGGATCGTCCAATACCTGACGCGCATCGCCATGTTCAACCACATGACCGCCCTGCATCATGACGACATCCGATGCCAGCCGGCGCGCCTGACCGATGTCATGGGTCACCATGACAATGCGCACCCCCCCTTCTGATGCGCGCAGGATCATCCGCTCAATCACCTGAGTGGCGCCGGGGTCCAGCGCGCTGGTCGGTTCGTCCAGAAACAAGGTATCCGGGTCCAGCGCCAGCGCGCGCAGGATGGCCAGCCGCTGCGCCTCACCTCCCGACAGCGATCTGGCCGCTTGCCGTGCTTTGCCTTCAAGCCCGCCTTGGGCCAGCAAATCAGCAATACGCGTCTTGCGAGCAACGCGCTGCAGGCCCTGCCGTTTCAGGACAAAATCCAGATTGGCTGCAACGGAGCGGCGCAGCAAGACGGGTTGCTGAAACACCATCGCCTGCCGGGCCTTGTGATCAGCATTCAAAGGAACTCCATCTTGCGCTACGTACCCTTTGTCCGGCGCAATCAGCCCATGCAGGCACCGCAGTAACAGGCTTTTGCCCGCGCCGTTCGGTCCAAGGATTAAGGTCGGCCCCGGCCCGCTCAATGTCAGGTGCGGAACGTCCAGCAATGCGGTGCCATTACGCGCAATCTGCAATCCATTAACGGTGATGCGCCGCGCCATTTCCGAGACCAGATCACGCATGGCGCACCCCCTCTCTCTCAGCCCGCAGGCTAAGCGTGCTGACCATGGCGTTCACCGCTATGGCAATACCGATCAGGATCGCGCCGAGCGCCAGGGCCAGCGCAAGATTTCCCTTGGACGTTTCCAGCGCGATGGTCGTCGTCATCACCCGCGTCACGTGATTGATGTTTCCGCCAACGATTATGACCGCCCCAACCTCGGCAATGGCCCGGCCAAATCCGGCCAGCAAGGCCGTGACCAGCGCCAAACGCGCATCCCACAGAAGTACTGGCACAGACGCCAGCCGCGACACGCCCAAGGATCGGAGCTGTTCCGAGTACTCCTCGGCCAGCATCTCGACCACCTGCCGCGTCAACGCAGCGACGATGGGCGTCACCAAAACAACCTGCGCGATGATCATCGCGGTCGGTGTGTAGAGCAGTTCAAGGACGCCCAAAGGCCCGGATCGCGACAACATCAGATAAACCAGCAAGCCTACGACCACCGGCGGGAACCCCATCAGCGCGTTCATAAGAATGATCAAAACCCGCCGCCCCGGAAAGCGTGCAACGGCCAGCGCAGCGCCAACAGGCATGCCAATCAGTGCAGAAATCAGGACGGCAAAAACGGAAACTTTCAGGGAAAGCAGCACAATCGCCCAAAGCTCTGGATCCCCATTCAGGATCAGAGTGAACGCCGTGTTGAATTCTGATGCAAATCCCTGCATTTTCTTCGGACTATCGCCAGTTTCGTATGAAATGCGCTGTTATTCATAGAATTCTACGCCATTTCGATCTCAAGTACAGACACATTTCCGACATAAGAAACAGGAAACGCGGCCCCGTTTGGGACCGCGCCTTTTCAGTCAGTGCGAAGCGGATCAGTTCAGAGCCGCATCCGTGATCTGGTGCGTCCAAGCGCCGTCTGGCTGCTTGGTGATCACAGGATCGGAACCGCCCGCCAGCAGGGTGGCAACGGTGCGTTCAAAATCGGCAGGGTCCAGCGAACCGTTCGAACCTGAGGTCAATTTCGCGATCTCGCCCATCATGCGTTTCTGATGCTCTTCGGTTTGGGCGCCGGTCTCATCGTTTTCCAGCACGATATCGGCTGCCTCATCCGGGTGTTCCTCGGCGTATTTCCAACCCTTCATCGAGGCGCGAACGAAGCGTTCCATCTTGTCGACAAACGCTGCGTCCCCAAGGTTCTCTTCCAGAACATACAGGCCGTCCTCCAATGTCGCGACACCCTGATCTTCGTACTTGAAGGTCACCAGCTCATCCGGG
Organism: Ruegeria sp. AU67; assembly: GCF_900312795.1. Lineage (NCBI taxonomy): Bacteria > Pseudomonadati > Pseudomonadota > Alphaproteobacteria > Rhodobacterales > Roseobacteraceae > Ruegeria > Ruegeria sp. AU67. Next base: position 238,887 of record NZ_OMPH01000020.1, on the reverse strand, counting down.
TTGACGCCGGAATCGATGACCTGCCAGTATTCGTTATAGGTCATGGTGCTGATGCAATCGGCCTGACGCTGCAGCAGCGGGTCGACGTTGAAGCCTTGCTTCAGAACTTCCACACCGCTTTCGCTTTTGCCACCCGTGTCGATCCCCAGTTGGCTCATCCAGCTCATGAATGGGAATTCGTTGCCAAAGAACCAAACGCCCAGCGTGCGGTTCTTAAGGTCTTCGGGTGCCGCGATCCCGGCATCTTTCCAGCAGGTCAGCATCATACCCGAGCTTTTGAACGGCTGCGCGATATTGACCAAAGGCAAACCCTTTTCGCGTGCAGCCAGCGCGGCGGGCATCCATTCGACGGTCACGTCAGCGCCGCCACCTGCGATCACCTGCGTCGGTGCAATGTCTGGTCCGCCGGGCAGAATAGTGACGTCCAGCCCCTCTTCCTCGTAGAACCCCTTGTCCTTGGCAACATAGTAGCCCGCGAACTGAGCCTGCGTGACCCACTTCAGTTGCAATGTCACCTCATCCGCAGCGAAAGCCGAACTGGCGGCCAGACTAAAGGCGGCTATCGCCCCGCTGAGTAGCTTATTCATCTTCATATCTCCTAGTTGCTGTTGGTGCCCCTTTTGGGGTCTGTTGAATTATTGTTTTATCCACGTTGCGACGGGTGCCAGAAGGTCACCGCCTTTTCGATCATTGCGACAAGACCATAAAATGCGGTTCCGGCCAAAGCGGCCACCACAATCTCGGCCCAGACCATATCCAACGATAATTGCCCCACGCTGGTGGATATACGAAAGCCCATGCCTAGCGTGGGCGAGCCAAAGAACTCTGCCACGATAGCGCCGATCAACGCTAGGGTGGTAGAAATCTTTAAGCCGTTGAAGATAAAGGGCATCGCAGCGGGCAATCGCAGCTTCAGGAAGCTCTGCCAATAGGTGGCCGCATAGGTCTCCATCAGGTCGCGCTGCATGGCCGTGGCCTCACGCAGACCAGCCACGGTGTTGACCAGCATTGGGAAGAACACCATCACCACGACAACGGCAGCTTTGGAGTGCCAGTCGAACCCAAACCACATCACCAGGATGGGTGCGGTCCCGACAATTGGCAGCGCTGCGACAAAGTTCCCAACGGGCAGCAACCCAAGTCGGAGGAAATCCCAGCGATCCACCGCAATTGCCATTAGGAATGCCGCGAAGCACCCAATGATGTACCCGCTGAACGCGCCCTTTATGATGGTCTGAACGAAGTCCTCCCACAGGATTGGCAGGCTATTGGCAAAGCGCACCGCAATTACGGATGGCGCCGGCAGTATGACCAAGGACACGTCTAAGCCTCTGACCAGCAGCTCCCATATGACAATGATCGTTATGCCAAAAATGAACGGAGCCAGAAATCGCACCATGCGCGTGTCCGCATAAGGCCCACTGGCCAGACGGCTATTCAGCCACCAACCCAGGACCCAAACGACGATTGCAAACAGCACTAATATCATTGCGCCATCCCCATTCTTTTCAGGACCTTCCGTTCTACAAGCCCCAGCAACCCGACCAGGCAAGCCGCCAGAATGGCCGCTGCAAACAAGGCCGACCAGATTTGCACGGTTTGCCCATAGTAGCTGCCTGCCAGCAGACGCGCACCCAAACCGGCCACCGCCCCTGTTGGCAATTCACCAACGATGGCGCCGACCAGCGAAGCCGCAATGCCGATCTTCAGGGACGTAAACAGATATGGCATCGATGCAGGCAAGCGCAGCTTCCAGAACCCCTGCGACCGGCTGGCGCTGTAAGTGCGCAGCAGGTCCAGTTGCATTGCATCCGGGCTGCGAAGCCCTTTGACCATACCGACAACCACAGGGAAGAAACTCAAATAGGCCGAGATTACCGCCTTGGGGATGATCCCCTGAATGCCCACCGAGTACAGCACCACGATAATCATTGGCGCCAAAGCGATGATGGGAATCGTCTGGCTGACAATGGCCCATGGCATCACCGACAAGTCCATGACGCGGCTGTGCACGATCCCGACAGCCAGCAGAATGCCCAATCCAGTACCGATCACAAAGCCCAGCATCGTTGCGCTTAGCGTGACCCAGCCATGATAGATAAGTGACCGTTTCGAGGTGATTTTTTTCTGTACAGTGGTCTCCCACATCTCGACAGCGACCTGGTGCGGCGCCGGCAGGCGGGGCCGGTCCTGCTCCCACGTGGCGGGGATGGCAAAGCTGTTATTCAACACCAGTCCGAATTCGGACATATCCCGACGATCTTTAGCCGAAGGTGGCTGAACTTCGGCCCCTGCACGCTCCTGTTCCGTCAAAACACCTTTGATGTTCATTGGAATGCAGGCCGCATACCAAAAGACGACGATCACCGCGAGAACGGTCAGAACTGCCCAAAAAGCTTTGAACCCATCATTCATCGTCCGCATGCCCAGCCCGCAGACCCTCGCGCACACGATGAGCCACTTCGATGAACTCAGGCGTGTCGCGGATGTCCAATGGACGTTCCTTCGGCAACGGGCTGTCGATCACATCCGTTATCCGCCCCGGTCGCGGGCTCATCACCACGATCTTGGTGCTCAGATACACCGCCTCGGGGATCGAGTGCGTGACGAATCCGATAGTTTTTTCTGTGCGCGCCCAAAGCGCCAAAAGCTGTTCGTTCAAGTGATCGCGCACGATCTCATCCAACGCCCCAAAGGGTTCGTCCATCAATAGTATATCAGCGTCAAATGCCAGCGCCCGCGCAATACTGGCGCGCTGCTGCATGCCCCCGGACAGTTGCCACGGAAATTTGCCGCCAAACCCTTCAAGATCAACAAGTTCCAGAACGCTTCTCACACGTTCATCCTGCTCGGCAGGCGAATATCCCATGATCTCCAGAGGCAGCTTGATGTTCTTGGCAATGGTGCGCCAGGGATAAAGCCCCGCCGCCTGGAACACATAGCCATAGGCCCGGTTCCGCCGCGCCTCATCCGGGGTCATGCCATTGACCGTCAGGGTTTCCCCGGTTGGTGTTTCGAGCGCAGCAATACATCGCAAAAAGGTGGTTTTCCCGCAGCCTGAGGGACCGATGAAACTGACAAATTCACCCTTGTCGATCGTCAGGTTCACGTCTTTCAACGCGTGGATTGGTCCGTCATTGGTTTGGAAGGTCAGATCCAGCTGCCTTGCCTCGATAACGGGCTGGGTAGTGCTTTCAGTATTCATTCCATAGCCTTGAAAAGATTTGATTTTGGGCCGCATGAATTGCGGCCCGCACGCATCATACACCCGTCGCCGGGATACCCGTCCGTTCAACCGGCCGAGGCGCGGTCAGCTCTTTCCAGGTGCTTAGCGCTTTGTTCACAGTGGTATTGGCCTCACGTGCAACAAAATCGCCGTGGCCTTCCTGCGTGCGGATTTCCCCATCATGCACAGCCACGTGCCCACGAGTAAGGGTAAAGCGCGGCAGGCCTTTAACCTCTTTGCCCTCGAATACATTGTAGTCGATCGAGGATTGCTGCGCATCGGCACTGATCGTCTTGGACTTTTCAGGATCCCAAACCACCAGATCCGCATCAGCGCCAACCAGAACGGCTCCTTTTTTCGGGTAACAATTCAATATCTTGGCGATATTCGTTGAAGTCACCGCGACGAACTCGTTCGGCGTCAAACGCCCGGTGTTTACCCCATGAGTCCACAGCATCGGCATCCGATCTTCAAGCCCGCCGGTGCCATTGGGGATCTTGGTAAAGTCGCCCACACCATAGCGCTTTTGTTCGGTGGTAAAGGCACAATGGTCTGTTGCCACAACGCTCAACGATCCCGATTGCAGACCGTTCCACAAGCTGTCCTGATGCTGCTTGTTCCGGAACGGAGGGCTCATAACCCGACGTGCCGCATGATCCCAATCTTGGTTGAAATACTCGCTCTCATCCAACGTCAGGTGTTGGATAAGGGGTTCGCCCCAGACCCGCTTGCCCTGCAATTTGGCCCGCCGGATCGCCTCATGCGCATCCTCGCAGGACGTATGCACCACATAAAGCGGCACGCCCGCCATGTCAGCTATCATGATGGCGCGGTTTGTCGCCTCGCCCTCAACCTGCGGCGGGCGGGAATAGGCGTGCGCCTCGGGGCCATTGTTCCCCTCGGCCAGCAGCTTAGCACTGAGTTCAGCCACCACATCGCCATTCTCGGCATGCACCATCGCAATACCGCCCAGTTCGGACAGGCGCTTGAACGAGGCGAACAGTTCGTCATCATTCACCATCAGAGCGCCCTTGTAGGCCATGAAATGCTTGAACGTGTTGATCCCCCGCGTTTCAATCACCGTTTTGATGTCATCGAACACCTGCTCGCCCCACCAGGTCACGGCCATGTGGAACGAGTAATCGCAATTCGCACGGGTGGATTTGTTGTCCCAGCGTTTCAACGCATCCAAAAGGCTTTCCCCGGGGTTTGGCAGCGCAAAATCAACCACCATGGTGGTGCCGCCTGCCAGCGCAGCCCGCGTACCGCTTTCGAAATCATCGCTGGAATAGGTGCCCATGAACGGCATCTCAAGGTGTGTATGTGGGTCAATTCCACCGGGCATGACGTAGCAGCCCGTGGCGTCCAGTTCCTTGTCGCCCTTCAAACCCAAACCGATTTCAGTGATAACGCCGTCCTCGACTTTGACATCCGCTTTGTAGGACAGATCAGCCGTAACGACGGTTCCGTTTTTGATCACAGTAGACATGTTCTTCTCCCTGCGAGCGCTTTGCGCCTCATGTTGTTTTCAATTGAGAAACCGGCAGCTAAGCCGATTCTCTTTTATTCAACGATTTCTGCAGTCTCGACGACGGCATGAAACAAGACGTCCGCACCTGCTGCGGCCCAATCTTTGCTGATCTCTTCCGCCTCATTGTGGCTCAATCCGTCAACGCAGGGGCACATAACCATGGCAGTCGGGGCCACACGGTTGATCCAGCAGGCATCATGCCCCGCGCCCGAGATGATGTCGGTGTGCGAATAGCCCAGCCGCTTGGCCGCATCGCGAACAGCCGCGACACAGCCAGCATCGAATTCCACCGGGTCAAACCCGCCGACCTTTTCGAATTCGATCTGCAGGCCCATTTCATCCACGATATCTTCTGCTGCTATGCGCAGACGGTTCTCCATATCCGTGATCACCGCCAGATCAGGCGAGCGGAAATCGACCGTGAACACTACCTTGCCCGGGATAACGTTTCGCGAATTCGGAAACACATCAATATGTCCGGCAGCCCCAACAGCATGAGGCGCGTGGGACCACGCGATCTCGTCCACTTTTTCCAGAATACGCGCCATAGCCAAACCGGCATTCTTGCGCATCGGCATCGGGGTCGAGCCGGTATGAGCGTCCTTGCCGGTTACGGTGATCTGCGTCCAACTTAGGCCCTGCCCGTGGGTCACAACTCCGATATCTTTGCCTTCGGCCTCAAGGATTGGCCCCTGTTCGATATGCAGTTCAAAGAACGCATGCATCTTACGGGCACCGACCTCTTCATCACCACGCCAGCCAATGCGGTTCAGCTCATCGCCGAACGTCTTGCCCTCGGCATCTTCGCGGTCATAGGCCCAGTCTTGCGTGTGCATCCCGGCAAAGACGCCTGAAGACAACATTGCCGGCGCATAACGCGTGCCCTCTTCGTTGGTCCAGTTGGTCGCAACGATCGGGTGTTTCGTCTTGATCCCCAGATCGTTCAAAGTACGGATGATTTCTAACCCGCCCAAGACGCCCAACACGCCATCATACTTGCCACCGGTCGGCTGCGTATCCAGATGCGACCCGACATAAACCGGCAGCGCGTCCGGGTCGGTCCCTTCGCGGCGGGCAAACATATTGCCCATCTGATCCAGCCCCATGGTGCAGCCCGCATCCTCGCACCACCTCTGGAACAAGGCTCTCCCTTCGGCATCTTCATCTGTCAGGGTCTGGCGGTTGTTGCCGCCCGCGACTCCGGGACCGATCTTGGCCATCTCCATCAGGCTGTCCCAAAGTCTGTCGCCATTGATCCTGAGGTTTTGCGCCGGAGCTGCCATCTTGTTCTTCCCTGTTGCTTGCGATTTGGCTCGCTTTTGGTGTCTTGATTTGACCATCTGGTCAAACTCACGCTATCACGGGTTCGACATCAGTCAAGAAATTGCATGGTGCCGCCGGAAAATTCGGCATAATTGGTGCCCGCTTGGCGGAAAAAGAGACAGTCAGGAAACATGCCCAAAGACCGCGCCCCGACCAGAATTCAGAAAAAGAACCGAGCCGCGATTCTCGAGGCCGCACTGAACGTGTTTTCGGCGCATGGTTTTCGTGGGGCGACGGTCGATCAAATCGCCACCGAGGCCGGGCTGAGCAAACCGAACCTGTTGTACTATTTCCCTTCGAAAGAGGCGATCCACACAGCCCTGCTGTCAGGCCTGCTAGAGGTCTGGCTGGCCCCTCTGCATGATCTGGACGCGGATGGCGAACCGATGGAAGAAATCCTCGCCTATATCCGCCGCAAGCTGGAAATGAGCCGAGACCTACCGCGCGAAAGCCGCTTGTTTGCGAACGAGCTGGTTCAGGGCGCTCCGCGTATCCACGAATCTCTGTCGCACGACCTCAAATCTTTGGTGGATGAGAAAACGGCAATACTCATACAGTGGATGGTTCAGGGCAAAATCGCGCGCCTGCACCCCCATCACCTGATCTTTTCAATCTGGGCGCTGACACAGCACTACGCCGACTTCGACGTTCAGGTCCGCGCAATTCTGGGCGACGAAGACCCATTTGAAGGGGCCGAGCCGTTTATCGACACGCTCTACCGGAAACTTCTGACGCCATAATCGGCGCGACGTTATCCGCCACGCCATTGATCAGGTGATGTCGGCGGAATGCCACACGTTTTTTACGATCATGTAGTTGTCCAGCCCCTCGGTGCCGCCTTCGCGACCATATCCGCTGGATTTCACGCCCCCAAAGGGCGTCTCAGGCATGGATGCCTCAAGCGTGTTGATAGACAGGTTTCCAACCTCGACCTCGTCAATCAATCGATCAATATAGTCCGCGCGATTTGTGAACGCGTAACCGGCCAGCCCATAGGGCACCGAGTTTGCTTTGCCGATTGCGTCGTCCAGTGAGGACACTGGATTGATCACAGCCACCGGACCAAAAGGTTCCTCCTGCATGATCCGGGCGTTGTCGGGCACGTTCAGCAGGATGGTGGGCTGAAAGAAGTACCCTTTGTCGCCATGTTTGGCGCCACCCGTGGCAACCGTCGCGCCCTTTTCACGGGCGTCTTCCACCAATTCGGTCAGTGCAGGCACCCGCCGGTCATTTGCCAAAGGCCCCATTTCCACATTTTCGTCCATGCCGCTTCCGACAACAGTTGCTGCAGCGCGTTCAACGAAAGTTGTGGAGTAATCGTCAAAGATGCTCTCATGCGCAAAGAACCTTGTGGGCGATGTGCACACCTGCCCGGCATTGCGCATTTTTCGAACTGCGCTTGAGATCCCGGCCGCTTTCACATCTGTGTCTTCGCAGACAATTACTGGCGCGTGGCCACCAAGTTCCATCAGCACCGATGTCATGTGTTCCGAGGCCAAGGTGGTCAGATGCCGCCCCACAGCGGTTGAGCCGGTGAAAGCCACGAGCCTGACCGGATCCTGCGGGATGAGGTGGCCTGAGATTTCTGCCGGCTCTCCGAACACCAGGTTCAGGACGCCTGCAGGAAGACCGGCATCTTCAAAGGCTTTTGCAATATGTATTGCCCCGGCGGGTGTTTCTTCTGCCGCCTTCAGGATGATCGAGCAGCCCGAAGCCAGCGCGCCGGCGATTTTGCGTGCTGGTTGGCTCATCGGGAAATTCCAGGGTGAAAAGGCTGCGACGACACCGATAGGCTGGTGATGAACGGAAAACTTGTGACCCGGAGCCGCAGGGATGACCCGCCCATAGGTCCGCATCGCCTCGCCCGCGTCCCATTCAAAGAACTCTGCCCCTCGGATAACCTCAAGCCTGGCCTGATTCAGCGGCTTGCCGTGTTCCATGGTGATGGTATGGGCAATCTCTTCCTGACGTTGCCGCATCAGTGCAGCAGCGCGCAGGATTGTGTCGGAACGTTCACGCGGTGAGGTGAGACTCCATACGCGAAACCCTCGGACCGCAGCCTCCAGGGCGTCATCCAGATCCTGCTTCGACGCGCAGGGAAGCCGCCCGATTTCGCCCTCTGTCGCGGGATTCACGACCGGTATGTCCCGGTTGGCTGTGCGCCACTTGCCCGCGATGAACAGCTTAAGCTCAGGATACATGAAACCGGTGCCTCCGACTTTGACTATTTCAAATCACGCAATGGCCGGCATTACTTCAAGTGAATTGGGTGAATACTGATATCAATTTGACGAATACCTGACCTCATTTCTGTTTCACCGCCTGATGCAGCGCCGATTTAAAGGCCCGGCCAGCGGGGGAAAGATCATCATCCGCCCGGAATGAGACACCAATCGGCCCCTGCCCAAATGGGACATCCCAATCCAATGGCGACAGGTAGCCGTGGGCGATGTCCTGCGACACGACCTCGGCCGGCATAAGCCCCATCAGATCGCGCGACTGCAGCAAAGCACGATTGGTCAGGTAGGATACGGATTCGATCGTCACGGGCGGAACGTATTGCTGCTGGCCAACAAAGAAATGATCCAGCTGACGCCGCAATGTGGTTTCCAGCGGCGGGACGATCCAGCCAAAGGGTTTGGTCTGAGCGAAGGAAACATCCGGGCGACCCGCAAGAGGATGCTGATTGCCGACGATCGCCAGAATGCGGTCTTCAAACAGCTTTTCCTGCCTGATCTTGTCACGGTGCCTATGAGAGGGAAGCCGCCCGACTACCATGTCGATTTCGCCCGAAAGCAACCTCGGCATTAGGACTTCGTTCGTGCCCTCGTTGATCTTGATCGCCACATTCGGGCGGTCAGCCAAAAGGATTTCAATGGCGGCCGGCAGCAGGCTGGTTGAGGCCGCCAACAAAGTGCCCACCACCACGCGGCCTGCATTGCCTTCGTTCAGGTCATCCAGTTCCTGCGCAGCGTTCGAGACCTGGGCAAAGATTAGCTTGCCGTGACGTATCAAAGTTTCTCCGAACACGGTCGGAATCACACCCCGATTGGTCCGGCTAAACAGCTTGACCTCAAAATCCAGTTCCAGATCCTGAATCATCTTGGTTGCTGCCGGTTGCGAGATGCCCAGCTCGCGTGCGGCGTTCTGGATGTTACCGTGGGCTCCCACCGCTACCAGCAAACGCAGTTGGCGTAGCTTCAGCCGGGTCAGGGCGCGGTCGACGATACGTGAATGACGTCCTACCATGGTCACATCACAATTGGCTTTGACAGCTGTTCGAGCTTGGCCACCACGCTCATCGCGGCCAAGGCCGAGCTGCGTGGATTGTCCGGCAGGGAATTGCCGCTTATCCGGAAATGGAACTGCCCGAATTCCCCTTCGGCCTCAACCTCATGAATGTTTTGCGCAATCGACGGATCAGCGATGAGTTTTACCTGCGTCTCATCAAATCCAATCCCAGCCAAGGCTACGGCTGCCGCAACGTTTGCGTTCTTGGGATAGGCCAACGCCGCCTCTCGGGCGGTCCCAGTGAAGTGCGTTTCCACCTGTGTCAGCCCCCCAAGATCCAGCTTGCCCTCTGCCGGAGATCCTTTCCAACCCAACGGAGGCTTGCGCCCGACATAAGTGACGTTGTCCAATTTGCCGGTCGCCGCAGCGCTCAGGCAATCAAGGGCACCGATTGCGCCGCTGGCCAGGTGCAGCTTAGCCTGCCCATCGCTGGCCGCGCTTTCCATCTCGTCTGCAATCGTTTGATCCGCCAATGCACCGACGGACACCGTGATAATGTCCGTACCCTGCCCCAGAACCTGAGGGCCATAGGCCGCCAGTGCCTGATGGCCGGCGCATTCGATCACTAGGTCCGCCTCTGCGATGAGCTCTGGCACCGAACCCACAAACAGGTTCGGGTTTTGTGAAATGCTGCCTGGTCGCACCAGAACCGCATGTACCATATGGCCTCGCGCCTGAACCGCGCCCATGACATGCTGCGCAATCGCGCCTTTACCGATCAATCCTATTTTCATGTGGCAAACCTAAACCAGCGCCAAAGAATTCTAAATTGGTATTCTTTGGGTATTCTAATTTCAGATACCCAGTTCCCGGCTTTCGCATTGGATCAAGTGGGGTGATCAGGCTTTGATGGCGACGCCAGAATTGCGCGTTAATCGGAAGGCCCGTTAAAATGAACTACTCCAAGCGCGACGCCAAAGCCTATGCGCGCGAGAACATGACCGGCATCTGGGCCGCAGCCCTGAACCCCTTCAACGATGATTTGTCACTGGATGAGGCCGGGCTGCGGTCAAACATTCGCCACTGGATTGACGATCTGGATATCCAGGGACTGTTCGTGGCAGGCAAGCAGGGCGAGTTCTTTTCGATGAGCCTTGATGAGCGCAAGCGCAATTTTGAGATTGCGGTTGACGAATGCGCGGGCAAAGCCGGTGTGATTGTCTCGGTCTCGGATCAGAACATGGACACGGCGCTGGAACTGGCCCGCCATGCGCAGAATTGTGGGGCCGATTACATCGTCTTGCATGCCCCTGTTCTAAGCTTTGTTCAGGATCGTGGAGAGGTTTTGTACCAGTACTACAAACGGTTCTGCGATGAGCTGGATATCGGGATCGCGATGTGGAGCCACCCGGACAGCGGATACCTGATGCAGCCTGAAGAATGCGCACGGATTGCTGATTTGCCTAACATCGTGGCCATCAAATACTCCGTCCCGCGTGAGATGTATGTGAAACTGACGCATATGGTGGGCGACAAAATTCATGTCTCGACATCGGCTGAACATGAATGGCTGGACAATATTCTGGAACTGGATTGGAAATTGTATCTGTGTTCGTCGCCGCCTTACCAGTTACAGACCAAGAATGATCAGCGCATGAACGAATACACGCGGCTGGCTTTTGCCGGCAAAGCAGATGAGGCGCGCAAGGTGTTTGACAGCCTGAACCCGGTGCGGGACGCGATGAAGCGAACCAAACCTGCAGGCAAACCCACCGCTTTTGGAAAATACTGGCAAGAGCTGCTGGGACAGGTCGGAGGGCGCGTACGGCCCCCAATGCTGGAACTGACCGAGGCGGAAAAAGAGATCATCCGCAAAGGGTTCGCGGAATGCGGCCTGAAGCCATAGCCACATCGATATAAGCAAATCGGATATCTAGATGCGGATAATTTCTTTGCGGTTATGAAAAAACCGGCCAAACTCCTACTAACAGGGAGTGGGACATGTCGAAGTTAAGTGCATTCAACTTTCAGAAATGGATCGACGAACACCGTCACCTGCTGAAGCCGCCGGTCGGCAATCAACAGGTGTGGGAGGATGCCGACCTGATGGTCACCGTCGTCGGCGGGCCGAACAAGCGAACCGACTATCACGACGATCCAGTTGAAGAGTTCTTCTATCAGCTAGAAGGCGACATGGTGCTGAAGCTGTATGACGGAGAGGATTTCTATGACGTTCCGATCCGCGAAGGTGAGATCTTCTTGCTGCCGCCGCATGTGCGCCATTCACCACAAAGACCGCAGGAAGGCTCAATCGGATTGGTGATCGAACCCAAACGGCAAACAGGCGAGCTGGACGCGATCGAATGGTATTGCTTTGAATGCGGCACCCGCGTTCATCGGGCCGAGATGCAATTGCAGTCTATCGTCAAGGACTTGCCGCCGGTCTACGAAAAATTCTATTCATCAGAAGAAGACAGAACATGCCCGAACTGCCAGACCGTGCATCCGGGAAAAGAGCCGCCAGAGGGCTGGGTCACACTCTGAGATGAACAAACAACAGGGAAGAACATGAAACATTTTGCTAAGATCGCCGCTTCGGCTGCAGCGCTTGCTGTGACATCGCTAGCTGCCCATGCAGATGAATTCCGTCTGGGCCTGATCACGCCACCTCCGCATATCTGGACCAAGGCGGCCGAGTCCTTTGGGGCCGAGCTGAACGAAGCCAGCGGTGGTGCCCATACCGTATCTGTATTCCCCGCCCGTCAGTTGGGCAACGAGGCAGAGATGCTGCAACAATTGCAGACTGGCGCGCTGGATATGGCATTCATGACCGTGGCCGAAGTGTCGAACCGCGCACCTGATCTGGGTGCGTTTTATGCACCGTATCTCGCGGATGATATCGGCCACGCGGGGCGCATCCTACGTTCGGATACCGCAAAATCGATGCTGGAACCCCTGCCTGGTCAGGTGGGCGTTGTAGGCCTAGGTTACGGTATGGCCGGGCTGCGCCAGATCGTCAGCCGGGGCGATGTGTCTTCGGCGGAGGACCTGTCTGGTCTGAAACTGCGGATCACGCCGTTTACGCCGATTTTGGATTTCTACAACGCGGTCGGAGCTGCACCAACACCGATGCCGCTGCCTGCAGTCTATGACGCGCTGGCCAATGGGCAGGTCGACGCCATTGATATGGATGCTGAACTGATCTGGGTGCTGAAATACTATGATCACGCCGACACGATCGTTCAATCCGACCACATGATGTTCCCGATGGTCGGGCTGGTCTCGGCCAAAGTCTGGGCGGGACTGTCCGAAGATGACCGCGCGATGATCGGTGAGCTGATGGCCAAGCATGTCGACAGCACCATCGATGCCTATGTTGCCAACGAAGCGAAGTGGCTGGAACAGATCGAGGGAACCGGCAAGGCCTACAAGAAAGTCGATGCCTCATTCTTTGGCGATGCGATTGAGGAATGGAACGGCATCTGGTCTGAAAAAACCTCGTCCCTTGACGCGCTGCGCGAGACTGCGGCAGAAACCAAATAAAGTTGAACGTTTCAAGGAAAGGGCGCAGGTCAATCCTGCGCCCTTTTTCATAGGGGATCGGCGATGTTATACCGGCTGTCTGCAGCGTGGGCGTGGGTTGAGTTATGGTGTGCCGCAGCACTGGCCGTTTGCGTCACCCTATTGATCTTGTTGAATGTCGTGACTCGCACGGCGGGTAACGCCCTGTTCTGGGTGGATGAATTGGCGATCTACGCCATGGTTTGGATGACATTCTTTGGCGCGTCAGCCGCGTTGCACCACCGCAATTCGGTCTCGATCACGATCCTTGCCGATCTGGTTCCACCTCATGTCCGGGCAATAATCCGAAAAGCAGTCGACATCGTTGTCTTCGCGTTTGCAATCGCGATGCTGTGGTTCTGCTGGCGGTGGTTTTTGCCACTGGACATCGCTCGTACAGGGTTCGACGCCGTGGCGTTTCAAGGCAATACGTTCAACTTCATCTATGCCGAACCGACCTCAACCCTCGGGCTTCCGAAGTTTTTGTTTTGGTTCGTGATGTGGCTGTTTGCCTTGGGGGCAACGCTACATTCAACGATGCATCTTCTGACGTGTCCCGGACAAGGGTCACCGGTATGAGCCCGATTGTCTTTCTAGCCACCCTGCTGTTGTCGGTGCCCGTTGCCATCGTGTTGGCTATCAGCGCAATCTGGTACATCTGGGAAAGCGGGAACACGGTTCTGTACGACAGTTTCGCGCAGAAAATGTTTGGCGGGTTGGAAAACTACGGCCTGCTGGCAATCCCGCTGTTCATGCTGACCGGAGAGCTGATGAATGAAGGCGGCATGACACGCCGCCTGGTCGCTTTGGCGCGTGTATTCGTGGGCGGATTCCGGGGCGGGCTCGCCTATATCAACCTGCTGGCGAACATGTTCATGGCCGCCATCATCGGTTCGGCGACCGCACAGATCGCTGTGATGTCCCGCGCCATGGTCCCCGCGATGGAGGAAGAGGGCTATAGCAAGGGCTTCGCCGCTGCCACAACAGCCGCCGGTGGCCTTTTGGCGCCGGTCATCCCGCCGTCAATGATGTTCGTTATCTTTGGCGTTTTGGCGCAGATTCCCATCGGCGACATGTTCATCGCCGGGATCATACCCGGCCTGCTGCTGGCAGGAGCCTTTGCTTTGGTGATCACGCTTGTCGGTTGGTTTCAGCAATTCCCAAAGGGCGTCTGGATGTCCCGCCGCGATGCTCTGCAGGCCCTGATCGCCGCCCTTCCTGCCATGCTGATCCCGGTTTCGATCATCGGCGGTATTCTGTTTGGCATCGCTACGCCGACAGAATCCGCAGCCATCGCTTCGCTGATCGCATTTCTGGTCGGGTGGCTCATTTACGGAGAGCTAAAGCCGCAACATCTGGGCGAGATGTTCAAGCGAACAGCCGCAAACGCATCGATGATCCTGTTCATGATTGCGGCGGCCAGCGTTTTTGGGTGGGTCATCATTTACGAAGAAATACCACAGCAGCTGGCGGGGTTGATCACGTCGATCACATCTAATCCGTTCATGTTTTTACTGATCGTAAATGCTGCACTGCTTTTGGTGGGGATGGTGATCGACGGGATCGCCGCCATCATCCTGATCACGCCCATTTTGTTGCCAATTGCCACTGGGTCCTACGACATCAGCCCCTACCAGTTCGGAGTTGTCGTATGCCTGAACCTTGTTCTTGGCCTGCTTACGCCACCCGTCGGCATTGGCCTCTATATCGCCTCATCCATGAGCGGCACGACCCCCGGAGCAATTCTGAAATCACTTTGGCCGTTCCTGATTGCGGTGGCCGCCGTCTTGATCCTGCTAAGCTATGTCCCAAGCCTGTCGACCTACTTGATCTAGCATAACAGTTGCCGTCACGCGGCTTTGAATGCCCCGTATTGGCCGGTCTGCAACTGTTGAGAGGCCCGTGCTTTCGGGCCCCTTCATGTTTTCAGTACCCGAGTTACTCGGCAGCTTTGGCCATCGGATTGTTTGGATGCGTCGTCCAGTTGGCATAATCACGCTGAACTTCCAGACCGGTCCGCGGATCGACCTCTCCGGCCGTCATTGGCACCATTGAGATGCAGCCGTCGACCGGGCAAACATCCACGCACAGATTACAGGCGACGCATTCGTCATCCATGACCTCGAAAACCCGATCATCGGACATGGAAATCGCCTGGTGGCTGGTGTCTTCGCACGCGGCATAGCAGCGACCGCATTTGATGCACTCGTCCTGATCGATCTTGGCCTTGGCCACGTAGTTCAGGTTCAGGTATTGCCAATCGGTCACGTTTGGAACCGCACGACCGACAATCTCGGACACGTTTGTGTACCCTTTTTCGTCCATCCACTTGGACAGACCTGCGGTCAGTTCGTCGATGATCTTAAAGCCGTAGGTCATAGCAGCCGTGCACACCTGAACGTTACCACAGCCCAGCGAAATGAACTCTGCCGCATCGCGCCATGTGGTCACGCCCCCGATGCCGGAAATCGGCAGGCCATGGGTGGCTTCGGCGCGCGCGATCTCGGACACCATCGACAGGGCAATTGGCTTGACCGCTGGGCCACAATACCCGCCGTGGCTGCCTTTGCCATCAATCGACGGTTCCGGACTGAACGTGTCCAGATCGACGCTGGTGATTGAATTGATCGTGTTGATCAGTGACACTGCATCCGCGCCGCCGTTTTTTGCCGCCTCAGCAGGCTTCCGAACATCGGTGATGTTTGGCGTCAGCTTCACGATCACGGGCCGGTCATAGTATTTCTTACACCAGCGGGTGACCATCTCGATATATTCCGGCACCTGCCCTACTGCTGCGCCCATTCCGCGTTCGCTCATCCCGTGCGGGCAGCCAAAGTTCAGTTCGATCCCATCCGCGCCGGTTTCTTCGACACGCGGCAGGATGGCTTTCCAGGCCTCTTCTTCGCAGGGCACCATGATCGAGGCGATCAGCGCGCGATCCGGGTAGTCGGCTTTAACCCGCGCCATTTCCTCGAGGTTCACCTCAAGCGGGCGATCCGTGATCAGTTCGATGTTGTTCAGACCCAACAATCGACGGTCCGCGCCATAGATCGCGCCGTAGCGCGGCCCGTTTACGTTAACAACCGGCGGCCCCTCGGACCCGAGCGTTTTCCAGACGACTCCGCCCCATCCGGCCTCGAAAGCGCGGCGCACGTTGTATTCCTTGTCCGTCGGCGGCGCTGAGGCCAGCCAGTAAGGATTGGGGCTGGAAATGCCCAGAAAGTTTGTTGTCAGATCGGCCATAGCTTCTCCCTTCCCGGCTCAGCCGGTTTTCTTGAATATCATTTCGGTCGGACGAATGCGCCCGGCCTTGAGGTTCGTGACGTAGTTTTGAAACTTTTCGGGCGCCGTCTCGCCCATCATCAGGTGGATGCCCAGGGGCGGCGGGCCGCTTTCGGCGATGCGCGCGAAGACATCCTCGAAAAACTTCAGCGCGAACTCTGTGCGGTCGGTCTCGGCGGCCAGTTCCAGACCGGCGGCACCCGCGGCGTCCTTGTAGACCTGCGGTGCATGTACAAACGAGGTTTCGGACACCGTTGACCATGGCAGCGGGAAGGACAGCGGTTCGTCCACATCCCCGCCCATCACATCGAACAGGGCAAATGTCCCGCCTGTGGCCAGCGCGCGCGAAACTTCTACGAACAGCCCGGCCTTATCTTTGATGTTCATGCCCACATGCAACATGACGGCAAGATCAAACCCTGCATCCGGCACCGGCATGTCCAAAGCACTTCCGACGTGAAAACTGGCCTTGTCGGAATGCCCGACCAGATCGCTGAGGGCGGTAGCTGTTTCAACGAATTCTGGCGTCAGGTCGACCCCGGTCACGGTCGAGTCATAGCGATCCACGATGTACCGCGACGTCCCACCGATGCCGCAGCCGACATCCAGCACACGGGTCGCGTGGGTCGGTGACAATTGCGCAAACAGGTTGTCTGTCGCCAGAACGCCGCCGGTGTGGAACTCATCCCCCGCCTTCAGATCGGCCACAGTGGCCGCGTCCGGGTCAATCCCACTGGCCTCAAGCGCCGCGCGAACGCGGTCAGTCAAGGCTCCGGTGGTATAGTGTTGGGCAACGGCTTGTTCGATCTGGGACATGGGAATACCTCAGCAGCGAAAGGAATGGGGTGAATACCCCACCCTATCACGAAACCAGAGTTGCGTGGATGTCCATCGCGGCATCACGGCCCTCGGCCACTGCGGTCACGGTCAGGTCTTCGCCTCCCGCCGCACAGTCGCCCCCAGCCCAGACACCCGCCATCGAGGTACGCCCGGCACCAGACACAGCAATCTTGTTGCCGTCGAGCTTCAGCCCTTCCGGCGCGCCGTCCAGCTTTTGGCCAATGGCCTTGAGTACCTGATCTGCAGGCAAGCGGATCATTTCCCCGGTGCCGGTCAGTTGCCCATCATGGCTGGCAGTATACTCCAACTCGATCTCGACCGCGGCCCCGTTTCCATGGATGGCCACAGGTTGCACATTGGTCATGATCTTGACGCCGTGCGAGGCTGCGAGGTCCTGTTCGTACCGGCTGGCCCCCATTGCGTCGCGTCCACGGCGATAGGCAATGGTGACATGTTCGGCACCCAACAGTTTCGACTTCACCGCAGCGTCCACTGCAGTCATGCCGCCGCCGATGACGACCACGTTGCGACCCACGGGCAAATCAACCAGATCAGAGGCCTGACGCACGTCCGAAATGAAATCCACTGCGAAGCGAACACCATCTTTTTCCACCCCGTCGGCGCGCAAGGCATTCACCCCGGCAAGACCAATAGACAGAAACACTGCATCATAGTTCTCGGCCAGCCCTTTCAGCGAGATCCCCTCGCCCAGAACTGAACCGGTCTCAATCGAGATTCCGCCGATTTTCAGCAGCCAGTCGACTTCGGTCTGAGCAAAATCGTTGGTCGATTTATACGCTGCGATCCCGTATTCGTTCAGCCCACCCGGCTTGGGGCGGCTTTCGTGGATCACCACGTCATGCCCAAACATGGCCAGCCGGTGCGCACAGGCCAAACCCGCAGGCCCTGCCCCGATTACGGCAACTGTTTTGCCGGTTGGTGCGGCCCGTTGGAACGGATGACTTCCGCCAACCATCACACTGTCTGTTGCATAGCGCTGAAGACGACCGATTTCGACCGGTGAACCTTCGGCGGTTTCGCGCACGCAGACTTCTTCGCACAGCGTTTCAGTCGGGCAAACGCGGGCGCACATGCCGCCCAGAATGTTCTGCGCCAAAATGGTCTCACCCGCCGCTTCGGGCTGACCAGCCTGAATCTGGCGCATGAACAGCGGAATGTCGATGTCTGTCGGACAGGCTGTGACGCATGGTGCGTCGTAACAAAAATAGCACCGATCCGCTGCCACGGCGGCCTCATGAGGGGCCAGTGGCGGATGCAAATCCGTGAAATTCGAGGTCAGCTCATCGCTGGACAGCCGCCCGGAGACAATGCCGGGGGCAATCTGGCCCTGTGCCATCACTCTACTCCCTGTAGATATGTTTGTTGTGGCCTCAGCTTGCCACAAAGTAATTTTTTATCAAATGGTAAAATTTGCCAATTGGTCAAAAAATGAAAAAACCGGACCAATCGACCCGGTTTTCCTTTGTTTCTGCCTGTTTTTCTTGCAGCGAACGTATCAGACCATCTGAGCCAAATGCCCTATTTTCGTCCAAACACGCGCTCCCGAAGCACCCGCCACGGCGGTAGATCGCGCGCCCGGAGGCAACCTCAGCCAGTCCCAGGTCGTGAAATCCTCGTCAGATTCCCTCAGCGAGCCTTCGATCACAAACAGCTCCATTCCGTGCGACGCGTCCAGATCCAACGCCTCGCCCGCCGCAAGATTGAACACGCGGACATCTTCATGCGCGTCTTTGAACAGTTGAGTATTCCCCTGACCATTGATCGAGCGGCGTACCTCTGTCCGATCATCCGGGTCAAACTGATGCAGCTTCACCAAGATCGTCGCCCCCTCTTTAGCCGAAGGTGTATGCGACGAGGTCGGAGGGTTTCTCACATAACTGCCGACCGGGAAATCTCCGGTTTCGTCCTGAAAAACGCCGTCCAGAACCAGATACTCTTCGCCCCCGTCATGTGTGTGGGCCGAAAACGCGCTGCCCGGAGCAAAACGTACGATTGTCGTTGCGCGGGCAACCTCCTCGCCGATGCGATCCAGCATCTTGCGTTCGACACCGGCGGCGGGGGACGCGATCCATTCATTCTGGTCGAAATGAACTGCAACACGTTTGGTGAAATCTGCGTTGATCCTCATGGGGGCACTCCTGAACGGGGACGTGTCCCTAACATGGGATTGCGCCGACATTTTTCAAATTGCACGCATCGCATCTGGTTTTGACGGGCGCGCCTGCATACTGTACGTCCGACAAGAAACCCGAGCAGCGCCGGACCACGGCACCCACAAGTACTGAAAGTCACCGGATGCAGGCCAGCGCCCCGAAATTCAACATCGTTATCATCGGGCAAAACAACCGTCTGCAATACGAAGCCCTTTTGTTTGCCGCCTCGCTGCGGCACAGCAGCCCTGATTTTTCCGGTCGACTGTTCGTGGCTGTTCCACAACCCGGTCCACGCTGGCCGCAGGACCCTACAATCCAGAACGAGGATCTGCTGAAAGCACTCCGTCAGCTGGATGCCGAGATCTTGCCGTTCGAAAACAAAATATTCGGCGCCAGCTACCCTTATGGCAACAAGATCGAAGCTTTGCTGGCCATGCCCGAGGGTGAGCCCTTTGTGTTTTTCGACAGTGACACACTGATCACCGGCGATCTGACCAGCGTCCCCTTCGACTTTGACCGCCCCGGCGCATCGCTAATGGTCGAAGGAACCTGGCCCAAACCAACCTTGTATGGTCCTGGACTGGATGGGATCTGGAAGGCGCTTTATCAAAGGTTCGGACTGGATTTCGACAGCTCGCTGGATACCAGCCAACCTGTGGATTACTGGCGGCGCTATCTGTAC
Source organism: Ruegeria sp. AU67 (assembly GCF_900312795.1). Lineage (NCBI taxonomy): Bacteria > Pseudomonadati > Pseudomonadota > Alphaproteobacteria > Rhodobacterales > Roseobacteraceae > Ruegeria > Ruegeria sp. AU67. Next base: position 219,037 of record NZ_OMPH01000020.1, on the reverse strand, counting down.
TTCAATGCCGGGTTTTTCTTTCATTCCTGCCCTCACACCTTCGGAAAGCGCTTTCTGGACTATGCCCGCACGATCCGCGACGGCGAAATCTCCGAGATGGCTGGACAGAATTTTGACCCATGGCTGGATCAGGCTGCACTGCCGCTAGTGATCCATTCGTTCGACGGCGGTCGCGATGCCCTGCCTGCGGGCCTTCTGGACGGATCGGTCAGCTGTCATTACCGCCTGTTCCCCCTACTCTACGCCCGTGAAAGCGATCACGCTGTAGAGGTGCTGGAAACCGTGGTTGCGCCAAACCGGGTCAAGAAGGTCCTCAAGGGATATGACCCGATCAAGAAGCTGGTTCTGCAACGGAAGGGTCACAAAATCAGGGATATGTTCGACCGCGAGAACCTTCCCAAACGCGAGCAGGTTATTCGCAACACGATACGCAAGAATGGTCTTTGGATGCGCTGACAGGAATGTTGTCTGCGCGCGCCCAATCGCCTAGAGATTCAGCAACGCACTTTCCAACAGGAGATTTCCAAGATGTCTGACGGCCCCACCTACGGTTTTGATACGCTTCAAATTCACGCGGGCGCCCGGCCCGATCCCGCAACTGGCGCGCGTCAGACACCGATCTATCAGACAACAGCCTATGTGTTCCGCGACGCGGATCACGCGGCTGCCCTGTTCAACCTGCAAGAGGTTGGTTTCATCTATTCCCGCCTGACCAACCCCACCGTGGCCGTTCTGCAGGAACGTGTCGCCACGCTGGAAGGCGGCGTCGGTGCCGTGTGCTGCTCATCAGGCCACGCGGCACAGATCATGGCGCTATTCCCGCTAATGGGGCCCGGTTGCAACGTAGTCGCCTCGACCCGTCTGTATGGCGGTACGGTCACTCAGTTCAGCCAGACCATCAAACGCTTTGGCTGGTCCGCCAAGTTTGTCGACACCGACGATCTGGACGCCGTCAAAGACGCTATCGACGAAAACACCCGTGCGGTGTTCTGCGAATCCATTGCCAACCCCGGCGGCTATGTCACTGACATCCGCGCGCTGGCGGATGTGTCCGATGCGGCGGGCATTCCGCTGATCGTCGACAACACCTCGGCCACGCCTTACTTGTGCCGCCCGATCGAGCATGGCGCGACGCTGGTGGTGCACTCGACTACCAAATACCTGACCGGCAACGGCACCGTCACCGGCGGCTGCATCGTGGATTCGGGCAAGTTCGACTGGTCCGCAAATGATAAGTTCCCCTCGCTCAGCGAACCGGAGCAGGCGTATCACGGGCTTAAATTCCATGAGACGTTTGGCCCACTGGCGTTCACCTTCCACGGCATCGCCATTGGCCTGCGTGATCTGGGCATGACCATGAACCCGCAGGCGGCGCATTACACGCTGATGGGGATCGAGACCCTGTCCCTGCGGATGGAGCGTCACGTCGAAAACGCTCAAAAGATCGCCGCATGGCTCGAGGCAGATGACCGCGTGGAATACGTCACTTATGCCGGGCTGCCGTCTTCGCCCTACAGTGACAGGGTCAAAGCGCACTACAAGAAGGGCGCGGGTGCCCTGTTCACCTTCGCGGTCAAAGGTGGCTATGACGCCTGTATCAAACTGGTCAACGCGCTAGAGATTTTCAGCCACGTGGCCAACCTGGGTGATGCACGGTCGCTAATCATTCACTCGGCTTCGACCACGCACCGGCAGCTGACCCCAGCACAGCAAGAGGCCGCAGGCGCTGGCCCCGGCGTTGTGCGGGTGTCCATTGGTATCGAAGACGCAGATGACCTGATCGCCGATCTTGATCAGGCGCTGGCCAAAGCGTCGGCCTAATCCATGAGCGGGCACAACACCAATGATCTGGGCCAACCCATCGGATTGCCGGTAACGGGCGATTTCCCTCGCCCGACACCACCTTACACGCCGATGGAGGGCCGATATTGTTCCGTTGTCCCGCTTGATGTGAATAGGCATGCGCCCGGGTTATTCCGGGCGTTTGCCAACGACACGGATGGCCACAACTGGACGTACCTTCCCTATGGGCCGTTCGACGGCGAGCGCGAGTTTGAGGATTGGACCCGTGAGACCTGCATGGATTCCGATCCGATGTTCCACACGGTACTGGACAGCAACGATACGCCCGTGGGTATGGCTTCATTCCTGCGGATTGACCCGGCGGCGGGTGCGATTGAGGTGGGACACATCCACTTCTCACCCTTGTTGCAGCGTAGCCCGCAATCGACCGAGACTATGTTCCTGATGATGCAGCGCGTGTTCGATGAGTTGGGCTATCGCCGTTACGAATGGAAGTGCGACACGCTGAACGCGCCGTCCTGTCGCGCGGCCGAGCGTTTGGGCTTTACCTTTGAAGGTATTTTCCGACAGGCCACCCATTACAAAGGTCGCAACCGGGATACGGCGTGGTATTCCATCCTCGACAGCGAATGGCCCCGCATCCGCAGCGCCTTTGAGGATTGGCTCTCGCCGGACAACTTTGACCAGACGGGCCAACAAAGGCAACCTTTGAAGGCCCGCGCAAGCGTCTGAGGTTACTCAGAGATTTCGAATTCCATTGTGACGGTGACCGAAACGGACACCTCGCCACCTGCGACCGGTACACCACCTGCATCCGCAGCGCTGAATTCCCGCATCATGGCCACGGGGCGCGCGCCACCGACCTGTTCGCTGATCTCTTGAACTGGTCCGAGTGTCACGTTAGCCGCCTGTGCCAACTGCTCGGCCTTGGCGGTCGCTTCGGCTACGGCGTTTGCGCGCGCCTGCGCTTGCAGCGGTTTCGGATCCTGTACGCCAAAGCTTAGCCCGCCAAAGTTATTGGCCCCGTCCTGGATGACTGCGTCCATGATTGTACCAAGCTGTGTCAGGTCACGCACGCGCACCACCACTCGGTTCGAGGCGACAAATCCCGAAATTTCGGGCCGGTCGCCGCTTGCGCTGTTACGATTGTTCCAGACCGGCGACAAAGACAAGTCGCGGGTCTGCACATCACGCGTTTCGATGCCAAGCTCCTGCAACCGGCTCAGGACCTGAGACACTGATTCCGAAGTGGCCTTCATCGCGTTCGAAGCCTGCGCGTCTTCATTGGTCACGCCCAGAGTAATAGTCGCCATATCAGGCGCGGCCTGCACGGTTCCCGCCGCGTCAACGGTGATGCGACGTTCTTCCGCATGGGTCATGCCCGCAATTGACATCGTCAGAACTGCAGCTAGAAAAGCGATTTTATTCAAGGTCTTCCCTCCAATTTTCTTTCTCCCAACATGGGGTGGCGAGGGTCTGCCGAACAAGGGGAAAGACCGGCTTTTTCTTTCCCTCGGCGGGATCCTGCTTTAGTGTCACTCTGCGGACGAATGATCGTTTGCACAGATGCTGACAACTATGGTTTTTCCGGATTATGAAACCCGCCTTTGCGCTGTCTTTTTCTTCGACCGGAATATCCTTGCACCACCATTCGGATGGTGACTGGTTCTGCATTGGCGAGGTTGCTCCGGATGCGCCCGACCTGAATACGCAGATCATCGCATTGCGGGATCAGGGCTTTGCCCTTGAAAACGACCTGAACTGCAAGCTGGTGATACCAGCGGATCAGGTGCGGTTTTTGTCCGTATCAACAGAGGGCCTAAGCCTCGAGGAAAGCGCTGAAAAAGTGCGAGCGGAACTGACCGAGGCAACTCCCTATGCGCTGGATGAGCTCGCCTTTGACACCGCAACCATCGGTCCGACAACCCATATTGCTGCTGTCGCCAGGCAAACCCTGGATGAGGCCCGGACATTTGCCGCCGAGCACGGGTTTGTTCCGGTGCAGTATTCAACCCCGATCGAGGGTCAGGAATATCCGTCTGAACCTCGGTTCGAGATCGATACCCAAGACACGGTCATTGCTGCGGAACCGTTCGAGGTTGAGGATTCTGCCAAAACTGATGAAGGCCCAATCGCAGACACGATTGCAGATTCCGAGACCCCGACAGAGTTTCCTTCAGCTCCCGACACGACCCGCGCAGTAGAAACGGTTGAAGTAGAAGAATCCGCAAAAGAAAATGAAGCTGCTGCCGATCGGGCGATCGCTGAAACCCAAGACCAAACGGAGGTTCCTTCCGCGCCCGATGCGACTGCAGCAGTGGAACCCGCTGAGGGTGAAGAACCTGCCCAAGAAGATGATGGCCCTACCATTCACGCGATCGCTGATACTGAGACCCCGACGGAGTTTCGTTCAGCGCCCCTCGCGAATATTGCTGGCAAAACGAAATCCACACCCCCAATCAACCGCTACGCCGTTCCAGCCGCGGCGGCCGCTCTCGTTGCTGGTATTGCCCTGACCGTGTGGTCGTTGACTGGATCTGACGACACCGAATCCTCAGTGGCCGAGGCGGTTTCGATTGAAGAAACTGTGCCAAACCTCGTACCTGACGAACAGATCGCCCAAACACAGGAGGTTGACAGCGATCCCGAGCTTGAATTCGAACCTGAGGCGGCCGCAACCGCGCCAGAGGAAGAGCCGCAAACCAAACCTGTTGAAGAAACCGCCGCTGATCTCAGCGCGACCGATGCTGCAATCCTCGAAGCGCTGAACGTGGCACCGACCCAGGTCGAACCGGTGGGACAAGAGCCAGAACCAGCGGAAATCTCGTCACGAGCAGGCATCCAGATCTTCGCCCCCGAACCTTTGCCCGATCCGGTCCTGGAGCCGCCAGAGGACCTGTATCTAGCATCCCTGGACAGCACTGATTTGTCGCAGGACGCGGTGGCGCTTCCGCCCGTCAGCAGCTTTGAAACTGACCTGCCGTTTGAACAAAACGCCCTGCCCGCTCAGGCCGGAGTCCAGTTTGATCTGGACGAACGCGGCCTCGTTACTCCCTCAGCCGAAGGGACCCTGAACCCTGACGGGGTGGTCGTTTACCTTGGCCGGCCCGCCAAGGTTCCCCCTGCAGTTCCGGTTCGGTTCGAACAAGAGCCGATTGAGGAAGATCCAACAGCCCGCTTAGCGCAGAAACGCCCGAATCCCCGCCCCGCCAATTTGCTGGAAAGCTTTGAACGGCAACAACTTGGCGGACGCACACGCGAAGAACTGGCGGTTCTGCGTCCTAAACTGCGCCCCAAGTCCCTGCAAAGCAGCCCTCAAATCGACGAAACGCCGACGGCTTTGGCAGTCGTTCGCGTTCCGCGCCCCAAAACACGACCAGCCGGACTTGCCCGCCCGGCAAGTACAAACACAAGCACCGCCAACCTTGGATCGACTGCAGCGGTCGATCAAAGCTCGGACGAAGCTGGTTCTTTCCAACCAAAGGCCGTGGCACCGAAAATCCCGTCGACCGCCTCGGTTGCGCGGCAGGCGACCATCGACAATGCGCTTAACTTGCGCAAGCTGAACCTGATTGGGGTTTACGGGACCCCGGCCAATCGGCGCGCGCTGGTCCGGTTGCCCAGCGGTCGTTACAAAAAACTGAAAGTCGGAGACAGGCTGGACGGCGGCAATGTTATCGCCATTGGCGACAGCGAATTGCGCTACCAAAAGCGCGGAAGAAACCTGACGCTGAAAATGCCGCGGAGCTGACGGTTCAAAAAACAAAAGCGGCCGAGGAATATCCCCGACCGCCCTTTGGTGACTTAACTTACGCCGTTAAGCAGCTGAAATTTCGCCGCTTTCGATCTGCTCCCGTTCGATGGATTCGAACAGGGCCTTAAAGTTCCCTTCGCCAAACCCATCATCACCTTTGCGTTGAATGAACTCGAAAAAGATCGGGCCGATCACGGTTTTCGAGAAGATTTGCAGCAAGATCCGGGTCTCGCCACCGTCCAGCACACCCTCGCCGTCAATCAGGATGCCGTGCTTGATCATCCGGTCCAGAGGTTCATCATGATCCACGACACGTTCCTTGGACATGTCGTAATAGGCCTGGTTCGGACCCGGCATGAACTTCAGGCCCTTTTCCGCAATCGCATCGGTCGAGGCGTAGATATCTTCACTACCCACGGCGATATGCTGAATACCTTCACCCTTGTACTTCTTGAGGTATGATACGATCTGCCCGGTTTCGCCACGGTCCTCATTGATCGGAATACGGATACGACCACAGGGCGATGTTAGGGCGCGGCTAAACAACCCGGTGAATTTGCCCTGAATGTCAAAAAAGCGGATTTCACGGAAGTTGAACAGGCTCTCGTAGAACTTGAACCACTTGTCCATGTTGCCTTTGTACACGTTGTGCGTCAGGTGATCGAGGTAATAGAACCCGTCGCCGCGCGGTTTGGACTGTTTGTCCCAGGTGAATTCCTGATTGTAAGGCGATGTTTCATAATACTGATCGATGAAATAGATCAGCGAACCGCCAATACCCTTGATCGCCGGTGCATTCATGGTCTTGTCCGCCGCGTCATAAGGTTCGGCCCCTTTTGACACCGCGTGTTCATAGGCTTTCTGCGCGTCCACGACACGCCATCCCATGGCAGGGGCGCAGGGGCCGTGTTCGGCCACGAACTTGGCGGCAAAGCTCTCCGGGTCGGCATTCAGGATGTAGGTCACGTCCCCCTGCTGCCACAGCTCAACCATAGGCTTGTCCGTGTGGTGTCCGACCAACTCGAACCCCATTTTGGTGAAAAGATCGCGCAGTTCTTGCGGCTCGGGATGGGCGAATTCGACAAATTCAAACCCATCGGTTCCGGCTGGATTTTCAGGGCTGATGACAGATTTCGGGGCGTTGTGCGGGAAAGGACCCATGGCGCGTCTCCGTAAAAACAGGAATTTCTTTGCTGATTCCAAAATACGCCTTACCGAGCGCTGTTTCTGCGCATAGTTTTCGTGTAAACTATAATCATATGCGTAAATCACGCATGAACTTGGGAAAATTTGGAGAAATTCCGCATATGCTGGATTCCACCGATACGCGACTGTTGTCTGCCCTGCAAAAGGACGCACATCTGACCGCGCATCAATTGGGTGAAATGCTGAACCTGTCACCAAGCCAGGCCGGGCGCCGCCGTCAGCGGCTTGAGGCCGAAGGTTATATCACCGGATATGCGGCACGGCTGGATCCCCTAAAACTTGGCCTGCAGGTCCAAGGGTTCATTCAGGTGCATTTAGGCACACATGGCCCGGAACAATCCGCGAGTTTTGCCCGCATGGTCGACACCCGCCCCGAAATCACCAGCGCCTGGACGATGACCGGAGAGGCAGATTACCTGCTGCACGTCTATTGCGACGATCTTTCCGCGCTCAACTGCTTGCTTCACCAGGTGATACTGCCGCATCCTGCAGTGGCACGTGTGCACAGCCAGATCGTGATGGACCAACTCAAACGCGACGCGCCATTGCCCACCTGACCGGACCGAGAGGACAAACATGGACGATTTCCTTTACCAGGCTTCAATCTATCTGGCTGCCGCCGTGATAGCAGTGCCCTTGTCGGCACGTCTGGGGTTGGGTTCAGTTCTTGGTTATCTGGCCGCTGGCATCGTCATTGGCCCTGTGTTCGGGCTTGTGGGGGCCGAGACCGAAAGCCTGCAGCATGTAGCGGAATTCGGTGTGGTCATGATGCTGTTCCTGATCGGGCTAGAGCTTGAGCCGCGCGCTTTGTGGGACATGCGAGACCGGCTTCTTGGACTGGGCGGTCTGCAGGTGTTGTTGTCCACCGCAGTCATCGCTGCAGTTGCCATATATGCAAATCACCCTTGGTCGGTCGCACTAGCCGTCGGGTTAACCTTATCTCTGTCATCCACAGCAATTGTTCTGCAAACGTTGTCGGAAAAGGGGTTGATGCAGACAAATGGAGGTCGGGCGACGTTTTCGGTGCTTCTGACGCAGGATATCGCGGTCATTCCCATTTTGGCGATGCTGCCGCTTTTGGCGCTGCCTGCAATGCCTCATATCGAAAACGACGGCTCAATCGACCGCGGCGCGGATGCGCTGCATGAGGCCGGACATCATAGCTTGTCACTTGTCGAGGGTCTGCCCGGCTGGGCCGTTACGCTGGTTACCATCGGCGCAGTTGCCTTCGTCATTCTGGCTGGCATCTACCTGACGCGTCCACTGTTCAGGTTCATCCACGCCACTAGGCTGCGCGAAATGTATACGGCGCTGGCGCTGATGATCGTCGTGGGCATTTCCTTCCTGATGACACTAGTCGGACTCTCCCCTGCTCTGGGCGCGTTTCTAGCGGGTGTTGTTCTGGCAAGCTCAGAATTCCGCCACGAAATGGAAAGCGACCTTGAACCGTTCAAGGGACTTTTCCTGGGGCTGTTCTTTATCACGGTCGGCGCCGGGATTGACGTTGGCTATTTCTTCAACGACCCACTGGACCTGATCGGTCTGGCACTACTGGTCATACTGGCTAAAGGGATCATCCTGTATCTGGTCGGTCGCGCGTTCCGGCTGCGCGGTCGAGATCACTGGTTGTTCACATTGGGTTTGGCGCAGGCAGGCGAATTCGGCTTTGTGCTGTTGGCCTTTTCAACGCAACAAAACGTCATCCCACCTGATTTATCGCAAAAACTGTTGATGATTATTGCCCTTACAATGCTGATCACCCCGCTGCTGTTCATCATCTTCGATCTGCTGTCGCGCCGTATGGGTGATGGCGTCCCCGAGGCCGAGCCCGATGAGATCGACGAAAAAGGCCCGGTCATCATCGCTGGCATTGGGCGCTTTGGTCAGATCGTGAACCGGTTGGTCCGCGCGAGCGGGTTCAAGACCGTCGTACTGGACCATGATATCGAGACAATCCAGTTGATGCGACGGTTCGGCGTCAAGGGGTTTTTGGGTGACCCCACGCGGCCAGAACTGCTGCGTGCCGCCGGGCTTGAAAAAGCTTCTGTTCTGGTTGCCGCGATGGATGACCCCAAGCAAGTCACACGTTTGGTCGGCTTTGCCCGGCGTCAGCGACCGGATTTGCACATTGTGGCCCGCGCACGAGATCGTACCCATGTCTACCAATTGTATCAGGCCGGAGCGAATGACATTGTCCGCGAGATGTTCGACGGATCACTACGGGCAGGTCGCTATGTCCTGGAAAACGTAGGTCTGAGCGAATACGAGGCGGCTCAGGCCGAGCAGACGTTCTACCACCACGACCGCGCCTCTGTGCGTGATCTGGCAGAATTGTGGATCCCTGGTATGCCGACCGGTGACAACAAGAAATACATCGAACGGGCGCGGCAGCTTGAAAAAGACCTGGAAACCGAGCTGCTGGAACTGGCCGAGAAACACGCAAAGAGATCAGCCTGACCCGGCCCTGCCGGATCAGGCGGTGTGATCAGCCGTCCGAAACACCCGCTTCGGCAAATGTCGCCATGCCGGAATGGCACGCGACCGCGCTTTTAAGTATGTTGATCGCCAGCGCCCCGCCCGAGCCTTCGCCCAAACGCAATCCAAGGCTCAACAATGGCTCTTTGCCCAACTTGGCCAATACCGCTGCGTGCGCGCCTTCTGCACTTTGGTGGCCTGCAATCGTGTGATCCAATGCGCCCTCGGACATGTTTGCCAGACAGGCCGCAGCCGCCGAGCAGATAAAGCCGTCAAGAATAACCGGGATACGCAAGGCACGCGCAGCGGCGATGGCCCCGGCCATGGCCGCGATTTCACGCCCGCCCAGACGGCGCAGGATTTCCAACCCGTCACCCGACCCGCCATGCAAGGCGATGCCTTCGGCCACGACGCGTATTTTGTTGGCCAAACCGGCATCGTCTACCCCAGTGCCACGCCCAGTCCAGTCTGCGGCGTCGCCACCGAACAAAGCGCATGCGATGGCAGCCGCCGGGGTCGTGTTGCCGATACCCATCTCTCCAACCACAAGCAAATCGGCATTGTGGTCCACGGCGGTCCAGCCCACGCGCAGGGCCTCAAGCAATTCTTCTTCGGACATCGCGGGACCAGCGGTGAAATCCGCGGTCGGTCGATCCAGATCCAACGCGTGCACATTCATCGTCGCGCCCGCCGCTTTGGCCAGCTGATTGATCGCTGCGCCGCCATGTTCAAAGTTCATGACCATCTGAACGGTCACCTCGGGCGGAAAGGCCGACACGCCTTGCGCTGTGACGCCATGATTGCCCGCAAATACGATGACCTGAGGAGCAGAGATCTGCGGCCGGGCATCCCCACGCCAGCTCGCATACCAAATTGCCAAATCCTCAAGCCGGCCCAATGCGCCGGGAGGTTTAGTCAGTTGTCCGTTACGCTCAGCAGCACCTTGCAGCGCATTGCCATCCGGTCCCGGAGCGTTACTCAGGGCCTCGCGAAGGGTATTCAGGTCTTTTAATTCCGGCAGCATCCAAAGCCTCGTTGCATCAGAGTGGTCCTGTGTGTTTAACCGAAGCGTCCGATCCAACAAGACCCCGAAAGGCGCGGGAGTGAACAAAAACGACACCAAACTGTTTTCCGCGTGGGATTTTCCGCTGTCGCTGGTCCTGTTGACGCGTCTGCCGATGCCGCGCCTGCCGGAATACCTGTTTGCGCGGCAGGCCAATGCGACCTGGGCTTTTCCCTTGGTGGGGCTGGTCGTCGGGGCGTTGGCCTGTGCCGTCGGTTGGACGGCCAGTGCATTCGGCCTACCTGCATTCGCCAGCGCCGTAATACTTGCGGCGGTGCTAGTGATCACCACTGGCGCGATGCATGAAGACGGGCTTGCGGACACGGTTGACGGATTTTGGGGCGGGTTCACCACCGAAGGCCGCCTGGAAATCATGAAGGACAGCCATATTGGTGCTTACGGCGTTCTAACTCTGACCTTTACCCAACTGCTGCGCGTCGCGCTGATCGCGGCGCTTCTGTCGGCCAACGCATTTGCGGGTATTCTGGCGGCCTGCATCATCTCACGCGCAGTCATGCCCATCCTCATGGCAGCTTTACCCAACGCCAGAAACAGCGGGTTGAGCCATTCGGTCGGCGGCCCAAAGGCCGAGACTGTGGCGACAGGCTTTGGCCTTGCGGTCATCTTATCGCTGCTGCTGATTGGACCAAGCACACTGATGGCAACGGTTTTTTCAGCGCTGATCGTTGGAATCCTGGCACTCGTCGCCAAGGCCAAAATCAATGGACAAACGGGGGACGTCCTTGGTGCCTCGCAGCAACTGGCAGAGCTTGCGTTCCTTTTGGCATTGGTTGCAACGCTCTAAGTCGTCCCGCCTGTTTCGATCCTCAGGGTTTCGCCGCAATGCTTGCAGTGAACTGCGTCAGGGTCATGACGGTAGAGGCCACAGTTTGAGCATTTGTGACGCACTTTCTGCGGCATGAAAATCGCCTGCGCCAACCGGACAAACAACGCCACCCCGACGATCATGATGAAGACCGAAAACAATTTGCCCCCCGGGGTCGCCAGTGTGATGTCTCCGAATCCGGTGGTCGTCAGGGTTGCCATGGTGAAGTAAAGCGCATCGATATAGGCGTGCGGGCTGTTTTCCGGGATGAAGAACACCAGAACTGCGGTGGACGTGGCAAACACGAACACCAACAGGTTGATCGCCGCGATCACTGCGTCCTCATGCGTCCGGAAAAAATCGCTGTCCCGTCGCAGATCCCTTAGCAGGTGATAGGAATGGATCAGGCGTAGCGCTCGTAAGATACGCAGGAACGCCAGATTCCAAGGTAGAAACAGATCAAGAAACAGCGAGACGATCACAACAATGTCGGCCATCGTGTAGACTTGGCGCAGTAGTTTCCAACGATCCTTCGAAATCCACATCCGCGCCGAGAAATCCAGCACGATGAAGAACCCAATGATCAGGCTGGCAACGGTGAATCCCGTGCCGTGTTCGCCATTTGCCGTAGCGACAAAGAAAACGATGGTGATCGCGTCAAACAGGATCAAGCCATAGCGAAACCAGACGGAAATGGGGTCGTGGCCGATATATAAATATTTAACTGTCTGTTTTAGGTTCACTGTCTACGCGCCTCTTCTTGCTGGAAAATTAGCCGTAAACGGCGCTTTCACCAAGCCACCAACGTGAAAAAGCCGCCCCCTTTCGGGAGCGGCCACAAAATTGACTTGAAAAGCGATCAGGCAGCCGCGGCCGCGCGCGAGGTCAGAACCTCATCAATCTGCTTAGCCGCCGATACTTCCCCTGCGCCGGACACAGCCGCGACTTCGCGGGTCAGGCGTTCCAGCGCGGCTTCGTACAGCTGACGTTCAGAATAGCTCTGCTCGCGCTGGTCATCAGTGCGGTGCAGATCGCGCACAACTTCAGCGATCGAGATCAGATCACCGGAATTGATCTTTTGTTCATATTCTTGCGCGCGGCGCGACCACATTGCGCGTTTCACCTTGGCCTTACCCTTCAGCGTTCTCATCGCCTGGCTTATAACGTCAGGAGAGCTAAGGGACCGAAGGCCGGATTCGGTAACCTTGTTGGTCGGCACCCGCAGGGTCATCTTGTCTTTTTCAAAAGAAATGACGAACAGCTCGAGCGAGTATCCCGCGACTTCCTGCTCTTCGATCGAGATGATCTGGCCCACACCATGGGCGGGGTAGACAACATAATCGTTCGGGCGGAACTCAAGCTTTTTCGACTTAGACATACAGGTTCATCCTTGGTTACGAGAGAGAGGCAGAGACAACAAAAGACCCCAAACCGCGCCACTATCTGGCCCAGTCAGGCGTTAAGTTTGTCAAAAAATCAGAACTCCAAAGCGTACATACTTACGGAGTCATCCCCATCTCATTCATCATTCAGTTTATGAGTATATCACAAAATTGCGACACCCGAAAGTCCGCCCCCCACAATGGTGAAGAAACCCCAGACTTTTCAAAGCGATACAGCTGAAGACCGCTATTCAAACCACCCGGTTCAGTTACCGAATCGCTTAACCGCCTTCGCCAGGTGCTTCGGAGAAATACTTCTCCATTTTACCCTCTTCGCCGTCACGCTCTTCCGCTTCAGGCAAGGGGTCTTTCTTGGTCACGATAACGGGCCATTGTTCCGAGAATTTTCGGTTGAACTCGACCCACTGTTCCATTCCAGGCTCAGTGTCGGGACGAATGGCGTCCGCAGGGCATTCGGGTTCACACACACCACAGTCGATGCATTCGTCGGGGTGAATGACCAATGTGTTCTCACCTTCGTAAAAACAATCCACCGGACACACTTCGACGCAGTCGGTGTATTTGCAGCCAATGCAGTTTTCGGTGACGACATAGGTCATTGTGGGATTCCCATTCTCGGTTTGGGCGTCTAGCTAATTCAGTCTGGCCTTCTCTTCAAGGTAGGATCAACCATCCCGGGGGCGAGAAAGATCAAGCGCGCGCCTATCTTTCTTTGTTGGACGACCCTTTCCCTCAAATCCCGGATTCTTAGGAGGCACGTCCTTCTTTTCCGTCATATCGAAGTATAACGTTTGTGCCTCGGTCGCCGGACCACGCCTTTCCCCCAGTGCTTCGACGCGTACTACGCGCACGATACGGCCTTGGGGGAAGGTCAGAACGTCACCGGGTCCGACGGCCTGCGCCGGTTTCAGAACCCGGTTTCCATTCAATCGGACATGGCCGCCACTGACCTGTTTGGCGGCCAGGCTGCGGGTCTTGAAGAACCGCGCCTGCCACAACCATTTGTCGATCCGCAGTTTGGCCTCGGCCATCGCAGATCAGTTGCCGTCCTTCAAACCCATAAGCGCTGCTGCAAACGGGTTATCGGGATCGATCGCCTTTTCCTTTTGGGGCGGACGCGACGAGAAGGTCTTGCCACCTTGCGGTTTGCCACCCTTCTTACCTTGCGGCTTGCCGCGACCATCCTGCGGTTTACCGCGCGGCTTGCCTTTGCCCGGCCCCTGCCCTTGCCGCTGTTCACGACGCGGAGCGCGATTGGCTGGACGCTGACGACCCCAGGTGAAAGTGTAGAACAGCTCAACTTCGGTCTCGTCTGAGGCGGGTTCGGTTGCCGGAGCCTCGGCTACCGCCTCGGTGCTTTCGGTGGCCTCGGCTGGCGCCTCGGGTGTCGGGGTTTCTTCGGCGGCAGGCTGTTCCGTCACATCGGTCGCGGGCTTTTCGGCTTCGACCGGTGCGGCTTTGACCTTTTCACGCTCACCGCGCTCGGCCTTATAGCCCAGACCTTGCATCAGATCCGCGAACTGCTCAAGCGTCATGCCGGTGATCGACAGCATATCGGGCTTGGCCTCGAAACCACCCCGGCTGTCTTCGGCGCGCAGCATGTCTGCCAGACGTTCCAGCATGTCGATGCGGATCGAACGCTCGCCGGCATCGCGGTAACCGCACATGGTATCGTAGCCCTCGGGCGCACCTTTGGCGACCGGAACAGTGACCAGACCCGGAGGCGGCGCGTCAGGGAATTCCTGCAATCCACCGGCCAGCGCCCAAAGAACCAGACGCAGACGCGTAGGCGCGGGTTTCAGCAGAAGCGGCATGAAGATTGTGAACTGACCAAACCGGATACCGTGCTTGCGCAGGGCTCCACGGGCGTCCTGATCCAGATCTTTGACCTCTTGCGCAACACCTGCGCGGGGCAGAACGCCCAGCCCTTCAACCATGCGGAAGGCGAACCCTTTGGCCAGACCTGACAACTCTTCGTCGCGCGACAGGTTCAGCAACGGCTCGAACAACGCCGCAACCTTGCGGTCTATGAAGTGCTGCAAACGGCGCTGCACTTTCTGTTCGACATCCGGGCCTGCGGCCTCATCCACAAAAACCTCGACCATCGGCCTGAGGGGTTCTGCCCCGGCAACAAGCTTGCCCACAGCATACTCACCCCACATCAGGCCACCCTGATCGGTAAAATCAATTTCGGTATCGGGCGCGTTGTAGAAGCGGTCTGCACGCAGATGGAATTGCGGTGCGAGTGCTTGCAGAGAGGCCGATTTCAAAGCTTTCGCCTCGGTTCCCTGTGCGCTTTTGTCCGGGGTAAACCGGAACCCTTCCAGACGACCGACGAATTCTCCTTCGACGGTCACTTCACCCTTGTCATTTACTTCGGCCAAAAGGGCCTCCTTCTGTTTGAGCCGGCGCAACAACACTGACGTGCGCCGGTCCACAAATCTCTGAGTCAAACGATCATGCAGAGCGTCCGACAGCCTGTCTTCTACAATGCGCGTTTCCGCGCGCCAATGTGATTCGTCACGCACCCATCCGTTTCGTTGCGCAACATATGTCCAGGTGCGAATATATGCCAACCTTTTGGACAGTGCATCAATATCCCCATCTGTTTTGTCGATGCGGCGGATTTGCCGCGCCATGAACTCGTCAGGGATAGCGCCGCGTTCATGCAGATGACCATAGACCACCTCAAGCAGGCTGGCGTGTTCTGCGTGGCTGATACCGCGAAAATCGGGTATTCGACACACATCCCACAGCAATCGGACGGACGGCCCATCGCTGGCGCGGGCGATGACCTCGGCCTCCTGAGACAGCGATTTCAGAGCGTTCAGGTCGTCTGCGGATCGGGCCTTGATCAGATGTTCGCTGTCCGGGCTGACTTCCAACGAGTCGATGAGGGCCTCAACCGAGCCAAACCGCAAAGCAGCATTCCGCCAATTCAGCTTTTTCATCGGCGTGAACCGGCTGTCCATGATCGCCTGCGCGACCCCGTCGTCCAGCGGAGGGGCCTCACCCGTCACGCCAAATGTACCATCGGACATCCCGCGCCCTGCCCGGCCTGCGATCTGGGCCAGTTCATTGGGGGCCAGGTGGCGCATCCTACGACCGTCGAATTTGGTCAGCGACGAAAACGCCACGTGGTTCACATCAAGATTCAAACCCATCCCAATGGCGTCAGTTGCAACGAGGTAGTCCACCTCACCGTTCTGATACAGCTCGACCTGCGCATTCCGGGTGCGCGGGCTGAGCGCGCCCATAACGACGGCGGCACCGCCCTTTTGGCGGCGCAGCAGCTCGGCAATGGCGTAGACGTTATCGATCGAAAACCCGACAATGGCACTACGTGCGGGCATGCGGCTTATCTTTTTCGAGCCGGAATAAACCAGCTGAGACATTCGTTCACGGCGAATGAACTGCACTTCGGGCACCAGCGCCGCAATCGGACCTCGCAAAGTGTCAGAGCCCAAAAACAGCGTCTCGTTCGTTCCGCGCGACCGCAGCAGACGGTCGGTGAAAACATGTCCGCGCTCGGGATCTGCACACAGCTGGATTTCGTCGATGGCTACGAAATCTGCGCCCATACCTTCGGGCATCGCCTCAACAGTGCAAACCCAATACTTTGCACGCGGCGGAACGATCCGCTCTTCACCCGTTACAAGGGCAACGACCGACGGTCCGCGGATCGCGACGATCTTGTCATAGACCTCGCGCGCCAGCAGACGCAGCGGCAGGCCGATCACACCCGTCCGGTGCCCCAGCATCCGCTCAATCGCGTAATGGGTTTTGCCTGTGTTGGTCGGGCCCAGTACGGCCACGATTCGGGATGACCCGCTCACCTTTGCCCCCTGCCCCAGCTTGTTAGAGGGCCGAGCCCTCGACCCGGGGCTTCAGTCGATTCACGGCATTGGTTACTTCTTCGTGATGGGGATGTATAGCTAAAGCACGCTCATAAGCGTCCAGCGCTTTGTCGGGTCGATCGACGATCTCAAAAATCAGTCCCAATCCGTAGATAGCCTCGTAGTTGTTGGGGTTCAGCGTCAGGGCGTATTCCAGATCAGCCGCAGCCATACCGAAACGTTCGATCCCAAAAAAGGCCGATGCCCGCACGTGCCAGGCTTCGGCGAATTGCGGCGCGTGATCAGTCAGCGCAGTCAGATGCTGGATCGCAGCCAGCGAGTCGCCATCCTCCAGCGCCTCGCGCCCGCGCTCAAGCAACAGATCCGCCGAGGCCGAACCAGACTGAGCCCACAGCGCCTTGAGCTGACGATCTATGTTCATCGCCTGTTCGGGGGTTGCCTCCGACAGTTGCAGCAATAGCTGTTCCTCATCCTTGGAATCCGCCGTTTGGGCGAAAGAAGGAATGGAAAACGTGACTAGAAGCGCTGTTGCCGCGACGATACCTTTGAGATTGGTGCTTGCAATGCTCATAACAACGTTCAGTGTAGCGCTGCGCCCGCGGATGTCCATTCCCGGCGCACAAACATAGTGAGGAGAATCATGAGCGACACTCTGGAAAAAGCGGCAGCCGCGTTGAACGAAAAACTGTCTGGCGGCGATTTTACCGCGTCGGCAAAATTTGCCATCGCAGATCTGGGCTCAATCGTTCTGGACGCAAGCGGCGCGCGCGTCAGTGACGAGGAAACAGACGTCACCATGAACGCCGATGCGGATACGTTCGAACAAATACTCAGCGGTGAATTGAACCCCACCGGCGCGTTCATGTCAGGCAAGCTGACCGTGGACGGTGACATGGGCGTTGCCATGCAACTGGCATCGGCACTGGCCTGATGGACCTGTCGCCGGCCCCTTTCTTTGCAGACATGGCCGGCGTCCCCGCCGGTGGTCAGGCTCATTGGCTGAACACAGCGGACAACACACGCATTCGGGTGGGCCACTGGCTGCCCGAAAGCGATACCTGCGGCACGGTGATGATGTTTCCCGGCCGCACCGAATATATCGAAAAGTACGGCAATTGCGCGGCCGAGTTTACGGATCGCGGATTTGCCTTTCTGGCCGTCGACTGGCGCGGCCAGGGCCTGGCCGACCGGTTACTGGATGACCCGCGCGTCGGGCATGTCGAGCAGTTCACGGACTATCAACAGGACGTTCAGGTCACGCTGGACCTGGCAACCGAACTGAACCTGCCCAAGCCTTGGTTCGTGATCGGACATTCCATGGGCGGGGCTATTGGTATGCGCGCGGCCTTGGAAAAGAACTGCTTTGCCGCCTGTGCCTTTACCGGGCCGATGTGGGGCATTTTCTTTACCCCGATCATGAAACCGCTCAGCCGTCTGACAGCCTATTGGGGGCCTAGGATCGGGTTGGGGGAAAAAACACCACCGACGACGTCCTTGGAAAGCTATGTGGCCTCCCAACCGTTCGAGGGGAATGTACTGACCCGCGATCCGGACATGTTCCAGATGATGAAGGATCAACTGGTTGCACAGCCCGAACTGGCGCTTGGCGCGCCTTCGACCATCTGGCTGCGCGAAGCATTGGATGAATGCGCCTGGTTGATGGACCAGACCGCTCCGGATACGCCATGTCTGACCTTTCTGGGCAGCCATGAACAGATCGTCGACCGCAAGGCCATCCGCGCCCGAATGGCGAACTGGCCCAGCGGCACTTTGGTCGAAATCCCAGATGGCGAACACGAAGTTCTGATGGAGGCACCCGACGTACGCGGGCCGGTCTTTGACCAGTTGGCCACGCATTTCAAAGCCGCGCAAACTGACGCGGTGCCGGAACCGGTCCTGTCTTCCTAAGTCCGATCACGCACCGCTTGTGATCCCCGCCTCGCGCGCCTAGATGTTGGCGAAAGCTATTATCGAGGTGATCCATGCGCGACCTTCCCTTTCCCATCCGAGACGCAAATGCTGCCGGAGGTGCCGGCAATCTGGGCAACCTGCCGGAATGGGATCTGACCGATCTCTACACCTCAGAAGACGCGCCCGAACTGTCCCGCGATCTGGACTGGTTGGAAAAGGAATGCGCCTCGTTTGCCGAAGACTACGAGAGTAAGCTGGCTGATCTGGATGCTGCAGGTCTGCTGACCTGCGTCGAGCGCAATGAGAAGATCAATTCAATTGCCGGGCGCATCATGTCGTTTGCAGGCCTGCGCTACTATCAGCTGACCACAGATGCCGAGCGTGCCAAGTTCCTGTCCGACATGCAGGAAAAGATCACCATCTTCACCACCCCGCTGGTGTTCTTCACACTCGAGATCAACCGCATCGACGACGATGTCCTGAAGGCGCATTTCGATGTGAATGCCGATCTGGCGCGGTACGAGCCAGTCTTCCGCCGCATCCGCGCGATGAAACCCTATCAACTGTCTGACGAGCTTGAGAAATTCCTGCACGACCTCGGCGTTGTTGGCGACGCGTGGGAGCGTCTTTTTGACGAAACCATTGCCGGGTTAACCTTCACCGTCGATGGCGAAGAGCTGAACATTGAAGGCACCCTGAACTTTCTGACAGAGCAGGACCGTGCCAAACGCGAAGCGGCCGCGCGCGAGTTGGCCGCTGTGTTTCAGGACAACGTCAAAACCTTCGCTCGTATCCACAACACACAGGCCAAGGAAAAGGAAATCGTTGATCGCTGGCGCAACATGCCAACGGCGCAAACCGGTCGCCACCTGTCCAATGACGTGGAACCCGAAGTGGTTGAAGCTCTGCGCGAGGCGGTCGTGGCCGCCTACCCCAAGCTCAGCCATCGCTACTACGAGCTGAAACGCAAATGGCTGGGCCTGGACGTAATGCAGATTTGGGACCGCAACGCACCCCTGCCGATGGAAGACACGCGCATTGTTGACTGGGATGAAGCCGAGAAGACGGTCATGGACGCCTATACTGCCTTCGATCCCCGCATGGGTGAAATCGCGGCTCCGTTTTTCTCAAAGGGTTGGATCGACGCGGCCGTGAAGCCCGGTAAAGCTCCGGGCGCATTTGCGCATCCAACCGTCACCGAGGTTCATCCATACGTGATGCTCAACTATCTGGGCAAACCGCGCGACGTGATGACACTGGCGCATGAGTTGGGGCACGGCGTCCATCAGGTACTGGCGGCCGATCAGGGCGAGATGCTGTCTTCGACCCCACTGACACTGGCAGAAACGGCTTCGGTCTTTGGTGAAATGCTGACCTTCCGCAAGATGTTGGACAAGGCCGAAACTCCGGAACAGCGCAAGGTGCTGCTGGCCGGCAAGGTCGAGGATATGATCAACACGGTCGTGCGCCAGATCGCCTTTTACGACTTCGAATGCAAGCTGCATGCGGCCCGACGCGAGGGCGAGCTGACCCCGGATGACATCAACGCTTTGTGGATGAGCGTTCAGGCCGAAAGCCTTGGGCCCGCATTTGAATTCATGGATGGGTACGAGACCTTCTGGGCTTATATCCCGCACTTCGTCCATTCACCGTTCTACGTCTACGCCTATGCGTTCGGTGACGGTTTGGTGAACGCGCTATACTCCGTCTACGAAAGCGGTGCGGATGGGTTCGAGGACAAGTATTTCGAGATGCTGCGTGCAGGTGGGTCCAAACACCACAAGGAACTGCTGGCCCCGTTCGGATTGGATGCAAGCGATCCCAAATTCTGGGACAAGGGTCTGTCGATGATTTCCGGCTTTATCGACGAGCTGGAAGCGATGGAAAACTAGTCACTTCTGGCTTTTGGTCGTCAGGAAAATGGCGACCACAATCAACACAGCCCCTAGGGCCGCGACCGGCGTGATTGCGGCCCCCAGAAACAGGGCTGAGTTGATGAACGTAAACACCACGGATGCGGCGAACATCAAGGTCGCAGTCAACGTCGAGACCCGCGCGGCGGCCTCGTACCAGAGGTAGTAGGCCAAAGCGGTCGGCAGCACTCCCAACAAAATCAGGAACACGACATCGTTGGCTGTTGGTATTTGCAGTGAAAATGCGGCCAGCGGGACCAAAAGCACACCCGAGCACAAGAATATCCCAAATAGGAAGTTCAGACGTTCTCCGGTCGTTTCAGAATTTCGCATCGCCCGGCTGCTCGAGATTAGGAAAACCGCCCAGCTTAGCCCTGCGCCGATTTCAAGCAGGTCCCCGAACAGGGGCTCTCCACCGCCTTGGAAATCCTGATAAACCGTTAGGAAGACGCCGAAAATCGCCAACCCCGTAGCAAGTATGTCTGTGCGCGTAACGGGCGTGTCGGCAAAGAAATACAAGAAGATCAGCACAAAGAATGGCGCCGTGTTCTCAAGAACCATGGCATTGGCTGCACCGGTATGTTCAAGCCCGATGTGGAACAGGATGTAGTTGACCACAGTGGACAGAACGGCCAGCCGAAAGTTCCAGTCATTCAACCGGATTGAAACAGCGACCCGCATCACGCGCAGCATGCAATAGATGGCGATGGCTGCGATGAACAGGCGCGTTACCGCAATTTGCAGCCCTCCCAGATCGCTGGTCAGGTAGCGGACTATGACGCTGTGCGTGCCCCACAGGAAAGCCGCAAGAAACCCAAGAACCAGCCCGTTTTGCAAGAGTGGCTGCTTCTCTTTGGTGTCGGGCATCCTTGTGCCCCGCTTACTTCAACTGACTGTCTTTAGAACCGCGCCGATTGATGCCGGAACGGCCCTTGAAGGCCCCGTCCCGATCCTGCTGGCAATCCAGGCAGAGTTTAACACCGGGAATGGCAGCTCGCCGCTTTTCTGGAATCGGCTCTTCACATTCGGCGCAATGGGTCCGGCTTTCCCCGACAGGCCGCTTTTGCGCCTGCATCCGGGCCAGTTCGTCCGTAATGGACGCTTCAATCTGTTCGCTCACCGCGCCATCACGCGCCCAACCGCCTGCCATGGTCTCCCTCCTGATCAGGTGACAGCAAGATTAGTCCAGCCGAGCGCTGCGTGGCAAGTCAGAGGGCGACCGCGCCCTCAAACACTTGGTCAATCATTGCTTGCGTTCCACGCGAGAATTCCAGCGGGCATTGGTAGTTAGCCCCGTCGCGGACTGATTGGCAAAATGCCTCGACCTGAAGCTTGTAGTGATCGTCACCCGGGAACCGCGTGACCTGAACCTCAAGACCCGGACGGTGCAGTTCCACCCGTGCCTCACCAAAAACACGCGCATTGAAAGGCGCGGTCAGGCGGATAACGCCACCCTCGCCATGGAACACCATTTCCTGATGTGGATGCATCCTGATCGAGACGTAGCTGGAATAGGTAAAATCGGGGAATTGCGCGCGTATTTCCGTGAAAGCATCAATGCCATCCTCCCAGCGGATCGCGGATTGCACCGAAACCGGTTCTTGCCCAGTGGCGAACCGGGCGCTGCCAATCACGTAGACGCCGATATCGCGCAGCCCACCGCCGCCGGTTTCGGCCCGGTTTCGGATGTTGCCGGTGTCCGCCCGATTGTCAAAGCTGAACGCGCCGGTCACATGCACAAGCTTTCCGATCGCCCCATCCGCGATCAGTTGCCGCACGAACTGCCACTGCGGGTGGTGCACGATCATGTACGCTTCGGCCGCCAGCAAACCGGTCTGATCCCTCTTTTCGATCAGCGCATCAAACTCAGGCGCGGACATGGCCATGGGCTTTTCACACAGAACATGCTTACCGGCGTCCAACGCCTTGAGGCTCCATTCGACATGCAGGTGGTTGGGCAGCGGGATATAGACCGCGTCGATTTTGGGATCGGCCAAAAGGGCGTCATAGCTGCCATAAACCGTCAGATCAGGGCAGTACTGCTGGAACGGCTCAGCCTTGGCTGCGTCCGACGTGGCAAGACCTGCCAACCGGGCCCCGTCCGCCGCGTGAATTGCCGGCGCCATGAACTGTCGTGCGAATTTCGCGGCGCCCAGAACGCCCCATTGAACAGGTTGCTGCATACCGCCGCCTCATCCTTTGTTAGCTAGTGCCGTCTCTATCAGGGAATCGCTTTAAAGTCAGGGGTTTCGTGGTGTTTTTCGCCCATTACCGCACGCAAACCTGAGAATTTCTTGATCCGTTTCATTGTCTGCGCCGTAGCAGCTATGTCACCGGGCAGTCGGCATTGTCCGCTCAAAGCACCCGGGATTGATGTTGTGACCAACTGGGTGGGAGATTGCCAGACATGCCAACACCGACAGAGACAATTACCGGAACCGTGTTGATGAGCGGAGCCGTCGGCTCGTTCGATAACAACAACGGAGATTTTGACATCCTGCGCGAGGCCGTTGTTGCCGCTGGCCTTGCTGGTGCACTGGATGACCCCGAGGCCAGCCTTACGGTATTCGCCCCAACCGACGCCGCCTTTATCGGACTTGCCCAGGCATTGGGCTATGCAGGTTCGGACGAAGCAGGCGCGTTGGGGCACATCGTCAAGGCGCTGACTCTGTTGGGCGGAGGGGATCCCATCCCCCTGCTGACAGAGGTTCTGAAATACCACGTGGTGAACGGGGAATTCGACCTGGCTGCCGTTGCCGGCCTGGGCGACGGCGCGCAGATCGAAACGTTGCAGGGTTCGTCAGTTGAATTGAACCTTCAAAGCGCCCCACCAAGTCTGGGCGATGCGGATGACGGCATCACCGATCCGGGTATCATCCAAACCGATATTGAAGCCACAAACGGGATCATTCACGCCCTAAACGGAGTCCTTCTGCCTGTATCGGTTACGGACATTCTGGGTCAGAAGAACACCGATTTCATCCTCGGCGACGACTCGGACGAGTTCTACTTTACCGGGCGCGGTCAGGACTTCGTTCATGGTGGTGGCGGAAATGATGTCATCAATACCGGCCGAGGCAATGATGTCGCGCTTGGAGGCGCTGGACACGATGTGATCTTTGGCGGTCGCGGGAAAGACATTCTGCGCGGTGATGAAGGCGAAGATACGATATTCGGCGGCAGAGGGGCCGATGTGATCGACGGTGGAGCCGATGATGACATCATGTTCGGCGGACGTGGCAAAGACATGTTTGTCATTGAAAACGGGGATGGCGATGATTGGATCGTCGACTTCCGGGTCGGAAAGGACAAGATTGACTTGTCCGGCTACGAAGGCATCGCCGGATTTGAAGATATCGAGGATGATATCTCCGGTGGCTTCTTCCAGACCACCATCGAACTAGGGGACGGGGACAGTATTGTCCTTACGGGCGTTGGAGCCGGACATCTGACCGAAGACAGCTTTATTTTCGCCTAAAGAAAATCAGCCCGCCGTTGTGGCGGGCTGAACCAATTGGGTCAGACAGTACCCAGCATGCCCTTTTCACGGGCCAACTCGCGCATCTTTTTCTGCAGCTTCTCGAAGGCACGAACCTCGATCTGACGAATACGCTCGCGGCTGACATTATACTGCGTGCTGAGCTCTTCCAGCGTGACGGGCTGATCCATCAGACGGCGCTGAGTCAGGATGTCCTTTTCCCGGTCATTCAGGACATCCAGCGCAGCCGCCAGAAGCTCGCGGCGGGCGTCAAGCTCGTCGCGAGCTTCGTAATCGCCGGCCTGATCTGCATCTTCGTCCTCAAGCCAGTCCTGCCATTGCATGGTGCCTTCGCCTTCGGACCCGACGGTCGCGTTCAGCGAGGCATCACCACCAGACATCCGGCGGTTCATGCTGATGACTTCAGCTTCGGTCACGCCCAGATCAGTAGCGATCCGCTTGACGTTTTCAGGACGCAGGTCGCCTTCTTCCAGTGCACCGATACGGGCTTTGGCTTTGCGAAGGTTAAAGAACAGCTTTTTCTGTGCCGATGTCGTGCCCAGCTTGACCATCGACCACGACCGCAGAACGTATTCCTGGATCGAGGCACGAATCCACCACATTGCATAGGTCGCCAGACGGAAACCTTTTTCCGGATCAAACTTTTTGACCGCCTGCATCAGGCCCACATTGGCCTCGGAAATCACCTCGGCCTGTGGCAGGCCATAGCCGCGATAGCCCATAGCGATCTTGGCCGCCAATCGCAGGTGCGACGTGACCATCTTATGTGCAGCTTCAGTGTCTTGCTCTTCGACCCAACGCTTGGCGAGCATGTACTCTTCTTCCGGCTCAAGCAGCGGAAATTTGCGAATTTCCTGCATATAGCGGTTCAGGCCGCCCTCGGGCGTCGGCGCGGGGAGATTTGCGTAATTTGCCATGTTTCATGTCCCTCCGACAAATGTTTACTTCGTTAACATGGGATATGGGAATAAGTCCCGATCCATTCAAGAGGTACCGTTAACAGTTTGAAATTAACGATTGATAAAGGAAAGCTAAGAACGCGTTACTCACGTATGTTTGCGTATTATGTCAGCGGCGCGCGCAGTTGTTCAATCAGAAATTCCATATCTTTTGGCAAATCGGCCTCAAACCGAAGGGTTTCGCCTGTCACAGGGTGCTCAAAGCCTAAAACTGCGGCATGCAGCGCCTGTCGCGGAAAACTGCGCACAGCCTCAGCAGCGGCCGGGTTGAAGGCTTTCGCCGCAAGCTTTCGCTTGCCCCCATACACCGGATCGCCAACCAGCCCATGCCCGGCATGGGCCATATGGACACGGATCTGGTGGGTTCTGCCGGTTTCCAGCCAACATTCAATCAGCGCGATGCCTGCCGGGTTGCCAAATGTCTCGACCAACCGCGCACGAGTTACCGCATGCCGACCACCGTGGAACAGAACCGCTTGTTTCTGCCGGTCGTTTTTGTGCCGCGCCAATTGCGTGGTCAGGCGCATGATATTGCCCGGTTCAAAGCTGACACCCTTGATGCCGCGCAAACGTGGGTCATTCGCATCCGGTACGCCGTAGCAAATCGCGCGGTAATAGCGTTCGACGCTATGCGCCTCGAACTGCGCCGCCAGACCGTGATGGGCCGCGTCAGACTTGGCGACCACCAGCAAGCCGCTGGTTTCTTTGTCGATGCGGTGCACGATGCCAGGGCGTTTGACGCCCCCCACACCTGACAGGTCCTCGCCACAATGATGCAGCAACGCATTGACCAGCGTTCCGTTGGGCGAGCCCGGCGCAGGGTGAACGACCATGCCTGTCGGTTTATTGATGACGATCAGGTCCGCGTCCTCATAGACGACGTTCAGCGGGATATCTTCTGGACCGATGTGGCTTTCTTCGGCTTCGGGGACGGAGATTGACACCAAGGCGCCTTCGGTCACCTTGGCCTTTGGATCCCTAACTTCGACACCTTCGATGGTCACCTCGCCGTTCTCGATTAACCGGGTCAGGCGGGTGCGCGACAGGTTTTCATCCGCTGGTACATCCCGTGAAAGCGCCTTATCAAGGCGTGGCGGCGGATCGGCCGCGATCTGAAATTCAATCTGGCGGGTGCCCATGACTGTCCCTTCCGAACCCCAAGAACCGCAGGAAACACCGCAGCTTCGCTTGCTGCGGCGCATGGTCATGCTGCTGACCGCGGTGATGATTGGCGGGGTTCTAGTGACATTCGCACTGATTGTCATCCGGCTATCGGACAGAACCCCTACCCTGCCCGATCAAATCGAACTGCCGGACGGGGCCAAAGCTCAGGCCGTGACCATCGGCAGCAACTGGTACGCGGTCGTGACCGACGACAACCGCATCCTAATTTTTGACAAGACGACCGGAAAACAGCGTCAGGAAATCGCCGTTCAGGAATAACGATCAGACGTCCAAAGCCAACCGAAACACAATCTCAGAGGCTTTACGCAAAGCCTCATACTCTTCGGGCGTATCCCGGCGAAACATCTTGTCCTCATCGCTTAGTTTTGTCGGGGTGAACAGTTCGGGCCGGTCGGGAAAGAACTCTTGCTGAAAGGCGGTATCCTGCTTGGCCACGAATTCGTCTAGCCAAGCGCGCTCATCGGGTTCCAGCACATCATTCCTGCGCACCATGACAGGATCATCGACAAATATCCGGCGTAACTGGCGGCTCTTCTTACGCCCCAGCGCACGGGAGATGACACCAAAAGCTTCACTCGCCGCGCGGGATTGCGACGGGTTGGAAACGGCTCCTGCTGAAACTTCCTCAGCCAATGGCGTACCGATCCGAGACAGGAAGTCATCGACGACATTCCCCCGCACCATGCCCGCGCGTTCGTATAAAAGCGGAGCAACGGTGACGCCGGGAAAGGCAGTGCGGATTTCGGCCAGCTTGGCAGAAAAGCTCAACCGTTCCGGGTGATTGCGGATAAGATCAAGTTGCTGGCGGATGTATTCTGTCCCGCCGTTGGACAGCCGCCCTGCCTTGGCCCGCTGTTTGTAATCAGCCTCGAAGAAATCGGAATACCGGCGGCAATAGTAAGTGATCGTCAATCCACGCGAGGGGATATCAGCAAAAACCTCGGCCAGCCGATTCAGATTGCAGCCATAGAACATCTCGGAAGAGACAACACAGGTCTGATCCGCATGCGCGTCGTATTCAGTGGTCATGGCAGACCGAAACGGATCCATCGGATCAGCGCTCTGGTTGATGTGAAAGGCGACGATGTTGTGACTTATCGCCAGACGTGTGCCGCCATCCAGTCGGCGTCGGCCGGTTTCCATATAATGCAGGCCGATCTCGTTCATGACCGAATGTTTCCGGCGCAGAAATCCCTGCAAGGCAGTCGTGCCGGTTTTGGGCATCCCCATGTGCAGCCAAAGCATTACCTAGCTCCTGTCCCCGAACTGTGCTGCGTCATGCCTGCTGGCTGGCCGTGAAACCTGCGGTCATCTGCTGCATGAGGTCCTGCATCTCGGGCAGGTCACGCAATTGCGCGATCTGTTGGCGGTGCAGATCGCAAGACGCATGATGAAGACGCGCAACCTCGGGGTCAGAGAGCATTTCGTAAAAATATTCGCGCTTGCGGTCCAGGGTGGCGTCGATCGAGCCATCCTCTTCTGCGTTTTGGTTCATCATGTTCCAATACTCCATGCCCAGGCTATCGCCAAGGTGATGCGCGCGCCCCCGCATCTTTTTTACCAGATAGCTTTCGCAGGATTTTAGAGCATAGTGATTTACCTGAACCAGATCGTACCCAACGGAATCCCCCATCGACCGCCAGCTTTTGGTAAAATAGCGATCTGGCATCAACTGCCCTGACCCGTTGTACCAATGGCATTCTTCCATGGTCTCAACAGTAGCCCGATGTGGCCGGTGCACACCCAACCTGTCCCACAGCCCGCGCTTGAACATTGTTTTGAATCCCCAAGCTTGGGCCGGACGCTTTGCGTTTTCAGCCGCCGCGCGCCGAAACTGATCCGAGAGGAACCGGTCTTCATAACCAACTCTTCCGGCATTCCCGAACAAACGCCAGGTCATTGAAATTGTTTTTGCGTCTGGTATGGCATCCGTCAAAGCACGCAGAGTATTATCACCAGTCTTAACATTTATCATTTCATCCGCGTCGATGACGATGACCCAATCATTTGGCTGGGCGAAGTCCATACTTAGAAATTTTCTATACGCACGCTTTTGCGGGCTGCTTTGTTTACCTGAATTATTGTCTACGTGTTTCAGAATGCCGAGATCATCCAATCGCTGTAGCAATGCATCCGTGCCATCAGTACAGTCATTGGTCATAACGACAGTCTTATCGACACCAATCGCGCGATTATGGGCAACCCATTCCAGTACAAATGGCCCCTCATTTTTCATTGGAGTCACGCTGACATAGCGCGGATCTTGTTCAGCCATAGCCTGTTGCCTCGTTATTCTTCCCTTGGCGCATACGTCACGCTGGATATAGAGCTGCAGCCTAATTGCGTGGGTTCATACAACCAAGGACAATCCAGAAAAAGTGCAGGGATTTTTTTTACCCGGTGTTACCGCGAAACACTTTGATCACGCGTGCGAAAAAGGCGTGCCGCATCAACGTTCCACGCGTTTCAATTGGTTTTTGAACCTCTTGTAGGATGGATATAGATTATGCGCTTTCTGCAAAAAGCGCCGTGCCTTCGCCTTGTTTCCTCGCCGAAGATATATTTGTCCGGCCATGCCTTGGATTGATGCAGTTGCAACGTCCAGCTCCGCAGCCCTAATAATTTGGGTTTCACCTTGCTCTGTTGCCCCTATTCGCTCCAGCAACCTGCCCATCGCAAAAATCAGAAACGGATTATCAGGATCGCATGCAAGCGCCTCAGCCATAGTAAGGCGCGCGCGCGAAGCATCACCCTCTGCCTCAAGTAGGTCAGCTAGCCTTTTGTGATACAAAGGATTTTCAGGCTGCTTTGAAGCAATGTCCCGTGATATGTCGATCGCGTTCGCTCGACCCAGGTCGCCTAGGTACAATCTAAGTTGCGTCGAAAAACTGACAACCGAGAGATCTTCATCGATTATATCCTTTGGTCTGTTCAGACCCCACTCAAGTGTTCTTAGCCGCTTGGAACTGGTCAGCAACCTTCGTGCTTTCTGGTCTATGGCTAAGTCCGCCCAGTCCAACAAAAGTGCGTCGAAATTGCAAGGAAGCCGGGAAATCACTTTACGCTGTGCAATAAACGAATTGAAGCTATACCAGGGACGGCGCATAGATCTTTGCAACATCCAATCGGTCGGTGGAAGCAACCGCAAAGACAATTGATCCCGATAAAATGCGCGAGAAGACAGGACAACCACATCGGGTCTGAGTGGCTTTGACCAGATGGCTTGGCAAAAGGATTGGGCTGCCCGCCATCTATTGCCAAGCTGACCCAGAATAGCGCAGCGCAAAGCGCAGAGCGCCGCCCAGTCTTCAGGCCAAACATTCGGGTCGGCCAGCGATTTTTCGGTCAAATCCAAAGCCTCTCTCCAACGTTTTTGGTAGAACAAATTGAGGGCCTGAAGTCTGGGCAAAAAGGCGTTATCTGCACCAGATGCCAGTAACGGTTCCGCGATTTCGACGGCCTCTACTGAACGATCTTCAAACCGAAATGAGTGAAGGTGGAACAGAACTTTGGAATAAATATGGGCCGCTTCTGACGAGTTCAGGAATTTGTTAGGTCCTGATTTCAGCCGTTCAATCGCTTTGTCGTTAGCGGCGTTGCGTTCTTCATATGTTAGAGCTTCCCGAAATGTCATGTGCTGCTGACCAGACAATCTTGCGGCAGCCATTGAGAATGCAGAAACAGGAGGGGCTATAACTGAGTTGGCACGGGACATAGCGTACAATTCAAGAAAGTCGCGCTGCGCACGCGTCATTCCGGAAACATCGGCAATGTCCTGCATCTGCATCAGCCGTGGATACCGTTTTTGAAACCGAGCAATCAGTTCCGGCTGGTCCGAGAACATAATGGCCGCTTTATCGGCGTTCTTCGCCAGATGTGCCTCATATAGTTCTTCGGGTTCGATCTTTGCGGGCCAGGTCGTGTGCTTCCACGGCAACCCATTCAGAATATCACCGCGGCGGATGTGATAGGCAGATACGCCCTGCCCTGACAGTCTAGCATCCGCGCAATCCATGATTTCACGTATTTCTTCGGTGAACCCGACCCGGTGAATGAAGTCGCGATACCTTGGCCGGATGGTCTCGACGTCCTCCCACGGGAAGGCCAGCACCTCGAAACCTTCCTCGACCAGCACCGACCGTCCGGCGTTGAGATGGGCAATCAGGCGGTCGGGCGAGGTGTCGCTCTGGAAGGACCAGATCGGCAAGGCATTCTGCGAAAGAGCTCCGAACTCCTTAGGAGTAAGGAAATGTTCATCCATCCAATCCTGCGCGAACAACTCTTGTGGGTGGTCAAGCTCGGGCGCGTCCGCGCCCTGCGGGAACCAATTCACCCGGTAGGTCGTGCCGAAATCTTCGGCCAGCCGGATGCAGGTCAGCATCATCAGCAACCGCGCGCCCATGCGGTCCTTGCGCTGACCGACAAACACACCTTTGGCGGCGCTCACGAGGCGTCCCTTTCCTTCTCGGCCATGGCCTGCCGGCGCAGTCGGCGGAACCGCTGCCGGGCTTTTTCCGCCAAGTCAGGGTGCCGCTCGGCGCCGATGGCCTCAATCCCCCGAATATACATAGGCAGGCGACGTCGGGCGCGCATCATCTTGTAATACCCAACCGTATCCAGTGAGCCGTCCATCGCCCCCAGCATCACGGGCTTGAGGATATCCAGCTTGCGCAGCATGGGCGCCGCGAAATGGTTTGAAAACCAGGTCTTGAGCAACATCACGTTGTCGCCCTGCAGACGCTGAACCTGCTGCCGGTCCAAAACAAAGAATGGGTCGTAAAAGACGTAGGCCTTACCAGCTGTCTGAACAGTTTGAGCCGCATCGCTCATCGGCAAATCCCAATCCTGTACGCGGCCGAACCTATAGCGGGTTTCCCAAGGCACCAGCCGTTCATCCAGTGTTGTCTGAGGGTTGAACGCGATCACGTGCGCACCGGGTACATGCGCCGAAAAGGTCAATGCCCCAAATCCGCCCATCGATGCGCCTGCAAAAACCACCTGATCGAACCGGTCAAAGAACCCCTCGGCGACCTTGTTTTCAAAATAGGAAATGATCTCGGGGTCGCGATACCATGCCTTGGTGCGCGCGAAGACGCCCATGTGGGACCACCCTTCGTCCCGAAAGAATTTCCAGCCCCACGGCTCGCGTGCGAAGGACAGGTCATTGGCGTTGGCGATATTGTCGAAGCTGACTACCAGACGCTTCGGGTAGCGCTGATGGAACAGGATCGAGTGGCGTTCCAGCTTTTGAAAGTATCCAGTGCCGTCGCCGCCGGGGTACAGCTCGACAAACCAAGGCGGAGCGGGATCCGTCAGGATACGCTCATACCCTGTCTTGCGATCAGGGTGTTCCGGTTTTAGCTGCTCTTTCGATAGGTCTTCGGGCATAATGATCAGATCAGGTTATCGGCGAGCCAGACGCGAAACTCTACCCATTCCGGGCGCATCTTGATTTCGGACACTTTGGCTCGGTGCCAGTCGCAGGCCTGCGCGTGCAATTCGTTCAACTCTTCATCCGCCTTCAGATCGGCCAGCAGAGGTGCGGCGCGGCGTGCGGCAGGCAAGATGGATTGGTCGGCCTCTTTGTTGGCATTCATGTCCTGCCAGTAGGCTTGTCCCTGATCTACCTTGATGTGGTTTGTGCGTCCCCGGTCGCGCTTGACCAGAAACCCGTCCATGGACCGGACTGAATAGTGGTGGATGCGTCCCAAGGAATGCTCGAACCCGCGCCACGCCCGCCAACCGACTTTATCGGCTGGAAACAGCTTTCCGCCAGCATCTGACCAAGCGATGTCAGGCGCTACCTCCTCGTCAATGCCCTTTGGGCGATGCGGACCAAACCGGGTGAATTTGCCATTATTTCGGAACAGCGTTTTCAGCCCAAAAGCGCGGCTTGAATGATAGGGAAATTCCTGATCCCCCATCGAGAAAACCTCGGTCACTGGCCTGTCTTCGAAACTGATGTTTCCCGAACTTCCAAACAACTTCCACGCAAAAGATATCGCATCGACTGGCTGCCCTGCTTTTTGCTCGACCTCGGCAATAAGGTCGTGAAATCCGTTGTCGCCGCAGCGAATATTCCAAAACTCATCTACATCCAAACACAGCAGCCAATCGGCCTCTTTGACCTTGGGCTGGCGGCGCGCACGGTGCATCATCTGGTGTTGGGGATTACCCCCCTCCTTCACTTCATTGCTGACATGAGTGGCCAAGCCAAACTCTTGCAACCTTGCAGCAATCTTGTCCGTTCCGTCATCACAGTCGTTGGTGAAAATCACAAAGTGGTCGACGCCCAGTGTTTTGTGAAACGCAACCCATTCCAACATATACGGGCCTTCGTTCTTCATCGTTGTGAACACGGTGATGGACTGAGACATATTATCCTTCCCAAAAAGTCTTGCCCACTCATACACATCCCGATCCGCGTGGGCGAGACAGGAAATAGTGAAGCGGTCATTCCAACGCAAACTGGTGCAACTCTACACGACAAAGGCGCTGAAATTCGTTTGTTTCGGGAGTATAATGGTGCGGTCGAGATGCATTGAAAACTTCAACACGCCTGTCTTCGGACGTTTCCAGACACCTCGAGAAACCAGAAAATTTATTTAAAACAATACAATAAGATTTCCATTCACCCCAAAATGAATCACTATGTCTCACAGAAGAAGGTGGGCCGTTGGGTGGACCAATTCTAGCAATCAACGAACCCTCATCTTTGCAAGTGAAGAACGCTCAACCCGGCTAGTACTCAGATGGCGGGGACCTCAGGTTTCCTAAACAAGACGGTGACGCTGGCAAGTGGTATATTCGGGTTCATGTCCACGGGCGTCGCTCGAAGCCTGGATTGGGCGCTCTGTCAACCGTAAAGCTGAAGGATGCGTATCCGTCCGGCCTCCCCACTCTAACGGCGTGATGGAGTGGTTGATAGTGTCCACCATCGATAGTGGACAACATGGGGCACTCTATGGCGGGTAAGAAGGGCCAGAAGAAGCGGTTCTGGTCGGATGATGAGAAGCGTTCGATCTGCGCGCAGACAAGGGCATCGGGGGTTTCGGTTGCGCAAGTGGCGCGCAGGAATTCGATGAATGCCAATCTGATCCACAAGTTGCTTCGTAATCTTCGTTTCGCGTCTGAAGAAGAGGCCGGTGAGGTGCTGGATGCCACCGAGGCGGGGTTTGTGCCTGTCGAGATTGCGGATGCGATGCCGGTCCCGTCCCCTTCCGATATACGAGTTTCCGCGCCACCATTGACTGAGCCAGTCTCGGCGCAACGCGTGGACATCACGCTGTCAGATGGGCGGCGGATATTGGTGGAGGGCACAACGGCCCTGTCGGCGGTGCTGTCTTTGGTCGAGGGACTGATACCTTGATCCCAGTGCCATCGAATACACGGGTATGGCTGGCCGCCGGGGTTACGGGCATGCGGCGTGGGTTCAATACGCTAGCCGCGTAGGCGGAGAACGTATTGGAACTCGATCCCTATTCCGGGCATCTGTTTGTGTTCCGGGGACGCCGAGGCGATTTGCTCAAGATCATCTGGTGGGACAGCCAGGGGCTTGTCTGTTCAGCAAGCGGTTGGAACGCGGGCGGTTCGTGTGGCCTGCGGCCAAGGATGGTAAAGTCAGCGTGACAGCGGCGCAATTGTCGATGTTGCTCGAAGGGATTGACTGGCGGATGCCTCAGAAGACATGGCGTCCCTTGAGCACCGGGTAGGCCCATTTATCTGCGCGATCTGGCGTTTGACGATTCACCTTTTTACTGCAATGGGTTATATCCGACCCCACGTTGGATGCCCTCAAATCCTTGCCGGAAGACCCCGCTGAACTGCGGGCCGTCACTGAGCGTTTGATGGCTGAGGTGCAATCGCTGACCTACCAGAATGAGAAGCTGAAGGCCGAACTTCATGGCGATCGCAAGGCGCGGTTTGGCTCCAAATCCGAGAGCCTTGATCAACTGGCATTCGATCTGGCGGAAGACGCCGAGATTGAAGTTGCGGCTGAGGCGCAAAAGAGTGAAACAGCTGAGGCTGACAGCAAACCGTCCGAGCGTCAGCACAGCCGCAAACCATTGCCCGATCATTTGGAACGGCAGGATGAAGTACTGTCTGCCGGAGAGGAATACGGTGAGTGCGGCGGCTCTTTGTACTAGGTCGGTGAAGATTTCACAGAAGAGTTGGAGTATATCCCCGGCCGCTTTGTCGTGCGCCGCATTATCCGCCCACAGATGGCCTGCACTTGCTGTGAGGCTTTTGCGCAGGCTCCATTACCGTTGCGACCGATTGAACGGGGCCGCCCCGGCCCGGGGCTTCTGGCCCATATCTTGGTTGGCAAATACTGCGATCATATGCCGCTGGACCGGCAATCCAAAATCTTCGCCCGCGAAAAGGTCGACCTGCGCCGCTCCACCCTGACCGATTGGGTGGGACGCAGCACGGCTTTGTTGGAACCACTGGCCGATCATATCGGCAAGCTGGTCAGGGCAGGCCCTGTACTTTTTGCCGATGACACGCCGGTCAAGCTGCAAAGCAAACTGAAGCCGAAGAAGACGCAGACCGCGCGGCTCTGGAGTTATGTACGCAATGAGGGCCCGTAGTGTGGGGATGCGCCGCCCTGCGCGTGGTACCAGTTCAGCACGGATCGCAAGGGCGAGCATCCGGTCAATCATCTCTCCGGCTATACTGGCACCGTGCATGCCGATGGCTTTGCAGGCTTCAATGGGTTGTATGGTGAGGGTAAAGCTGACAGACAGGCCTGCATGGTGCACGTGCGCCGCAAGTTTGTAGACGAGCTCGAACGCACCGGCGCGGATATCGCCAAACATACCATCGCGCAGATCGCAGAGCTTTGTGCAGTGGAGAAGGAAGCCCGAGAAAATCCCCCGAAGAACGGGTTGCCTTGCGGCAGGCCAAGGCCAAGCCGATATTTGATGAACTGGAAGCGTGGCTGCGAGCCCAACCCCCCCAAATCTCGGGCAAAACCAAACTGGCCGGGGCCATTCGCCATGCAATGAGCCACATGCCCAAAGCGCGCGCCTATCTCAATGACGGACGGTTAGAACTCGACAACAATATGTGTAAGCGCTCGATCCGCCCCATCGCGCTTGGCCGCAAGAACTACCTGTTCATGAGATCCGTCGGTGGCGGCAAAGTTGCCGCCATCGCCTACACCCTCATCGAAACGGTTAAGACGAATGGTGTAGATCCAGAGGAATGGCTTGCTTGGGTTCTCGAACGCCTGCCAGATCACAAGATCAATCGTATTGACGAACTCATGCCGTGGTGCTTCGGCCGTTCAGAGGATGCAGGTCGATGATCTCCTTAAAGAAACAACGCGACCTGGAAAAGCGAACAGTAACTCTCATCAATGTCTTCCGAGGGCGTATGCAAGATCGGTGGCTTGACGACTATGCGGATCTGGCAGTCAATCTTGAATGGGGCGTCGCGTTCGAAATGCTCTGTGACCAATTATTTGAGTTTGACATTGTTCCAACCGAGGAAGAGTTAAACACGATTGCTAGGCTGGGACATGACATCGGGATCAACCCAAAATATTGGCAACATTGGAAAGCAAAGTGATCAAGCCCTAAACCAGCGAGATCGTCGGACGGATACAAGGATGCACGCCAGGATGCTGCTAAAACCGATCACACTTTGACCGTGGTCGCGAATGAAACCTTCAAGAAATGAAAGAAAGGCGAAGATTCCAAGTATCGCATCAGATCAGATTTCGAGAAGAGGCTGACGGGTTCTTTCTCCGAATTGTTGCCGCCGGGTGGACACTGAGATCGGACAAAGTAGGCCAAAGGCACAAAGGTTGACCGTCTGATGAATGAAAGCGCGCGTTTGCTTCAACCCGCAAAATGAAGAACTCAGGGCGTTTTGACGTGCTCCTTCCGCCATTAGCCTGGTCTTAATCACCATCGATTTATCCAGTTTTTCAACCGATACTCGCCGCTCGACCTTCCGACATTTCAGCCATTTCCACGGCCTTGTCTATCAAGAACACCGCCTCCATCTTGGTTTTGGCTTTAAGAATGACTTCTTCGCTCACCTGGAAGCCAATTGACCGGTCTGAAATGGCGTCACCGGAAATATCTTTCACTGCATCCGGAAGCGGGGCACCCAACTGGTCCACACTCAAATTAATTTGATTGTCGTAGATCACCAAGAACACGCCATTTCCCCAATAGGTCGCTACTTTACGCCCTTCCTGATTAGCTGACAGAACCGCTGTACCAGCTAAAGTCATGGCACTACGGAATTCACTGACCGTGCTCGTCTTATAGATTTTTTCGGCGCCTGTGCATTTCACGGCCACAAGTTTTGCAGCCATGGAGTGCATCGTTGAAAGCTGAATTACGTAGTTCTCAAATTCAGCTAACCCAATGAAACCGGGCAAATCTCCGAAACATTGCGGATCGCTCAAGCGAACGTCCGGACTATTGTCAAAACACAGCTCAAAATCCGCTTCAGCTTCGAGCACCTCAATTGCGGCCCTGCGTTCCGCTGCCATCCTATAAGCGTTAGACAACCTATGCTTAAGATCAGAGAACTCAAAGGGCTTTGTAACGTAATCCGTGGCCCCAACTCCGAATGCTTCGTCGATGTACTCTTTTTGTACCATGGCGGTCACCATGATAATGGGCGTGTACGTGTGTTCTGGTAATTTTCGCACTTCTTCGCAAAGAGTAATGCCGTTCATTTGCGGCATCTGCACGTCCAGTAGCAAGCAGTCGAACGCTTCGTTAGGTCTCGACAGTATTTCAATGGCCTCCCGGCCACTTCTGGCGGTGACGACATCTTTATAACCGAACGCGCCCAGAACTTTATCTAGCAACTCCAGAATGCTCGGATCATCGTCTACAGCAAGTATACGCATAACTTTTCACCAACCTTTTGCACCTCACCAACCGTTGGGCATTGCAGACTCAAGGCAACGGTTAACTGGCGCATAAAACACTTAGGATTTACTCATCTTCTCTTACGAAGGCGGCAAAACGGTGACGTAAGGCGGGCTTCCTTATGTCTGAACAGTTTTTTTTACATTGTACAGTTTTCCCCGCGCGAAGGCGCATATAGAAAGGTAAATCCCTGCATTTCTTGATGCCATTTTGAAGTTCCTCCTATCTGCCGTCAGGGCTGCCTCGAACTGTTATCGGACAACAACGCTGCGCCTGACCCAACGTGAATTCAAACGGAAAACGCAAAAGAAGTTGTCTTTTTTCAGAATGTTGCCAGACACGGAAACATGAAGGAAGGCTGCGGAGAAAATAAAAGCCAAGAACTTTCTATAGTTTTGGGTCTGTCAGCGACCTCAAACAAAGGGAGGGAGGAGATTTAGACACACCTATCCATCTATTCGGACAACTACCGCATAGGGTTGTGGACTTGTTGAGCCAAATCTTGCCATAAGTGTGTCAAAAATATGAGTAAAATATGGACCAACCACTCAGGTATAAGCAGACATACCCTGTCCCGGAGGGATTTCCGGATCTGACACCTGCTAACGGTGCTTCAGGCGCACCAAATACTTTGGCGCGGCTAGAAATTTTTGCTGTCAAAAGCAGCCTGCCAACGCCACGTGGTGACATTGGCAATATTCGCGCGACCACACTTAATTTTCGCAATATTTACGAGTATGGCACACTGCTGGCAAAATACCTCGAAACCAGAAAGTCTATATTCATTGACCAGTTAAATTGGCAAGTCGGCGAAGCTGACGGAATGGAATTCGACCAATACGACACGCCAGCCTGTCGATGGGTTGTGTTGCATGAATTCGGTGAAGTTTTAGGAGGTGTGCGACTTCTGCCCAGTACTGCAAAATGCGGAATATACAGTTATATGTTGCGCGACGCGCAAAGAGGTATTCTCAAAGGAATTCCATCTGACGTTCTGTTTTTTGACGCCCCGGTAAAACCCGCTGTTTGGGAAGCATCCCGTTTCTTCGTGGCGAAGGATGTTGCATCGTCACGCAGGCTCCTGGTTCAACAGGAATTGTTTCACCAGATGACTAGAGTAGCGACCGAAGGTGGTGCCTCTAGCATACTGGGCATCGTACCCTCGGTCTGGGCACGGTGGTCACGGCGATTGGGCATCAATGCCTCGCCTGTCGGCGCAAAGTTTTCCATCGATGGCACCGTCAGTCAGTCGGTTTTGTTCAACGTCCACAAGTAAATGGAACAACTCCGCCACTAGAGTGCCTGTTGTATTCTTGAACGCCCGACGCAGATTTCATTGCAACCGACATTGGTTTCCAGACTATTGGGAATCCGCGGCTGTTTTGCATGCTAGCGGGGTTCCAGAATTGATGCTCAGACTTCCATCCGTTATTTTGCGATCGTAGACTGCTCTTAGGCACAAAAAAAATGCTGAAAGATAACACTTATAGAATGCGACGGCAGTTCACAACAATAACTGGTAGTTCGTCGTTGAGGCCGTTGGCGCCAAATAAAGGTCAAGAAAAAACCCCTTTCTTCGACGATTTTCTCCATTTTTGCCGCTGTTTCGACCCACTTGCCTCATAAGTTTGACCCGTTATGAGGATATCGGCGGTTCACCAGTTATGAGACATTCTACATTCGAAAGTGATCGGTTTCAAAAAAAATTGGAGCTTAGAGCACAAAGAAAGACCGCGCTTACTGTACTGGCGGTTGATGATGATCCTGACATTCTGAAATTGCTCCAATCAGCACTTCCTGAACTCGAAAACTGCAAAGTGGTTGCCGCCAGTTCAGCTGATGAAGCACTTCGGCAGATAGAAGCAGCGGAATCCCCGTTCGACTGTCTGCTTGTTGACATTCAGATGCCCGGAACCACTGGGATTGAGTTGCTTTCACAAATCCGAAACTTGCCGGACAATCTGGAAACCCCTGTCATAATGTTAACTGCTCTAGATGACAGGCAGAACATAGAGAGGGCATTTTTAGAAGGCGCGTTTGACTATATAACTAAGCCCTTCGACTTCTTTGAATTGCGTAGCCGTATGAACGCCGCCCATCTTCTTATGATGGAGAGAAAGAAAACCCAATCCTCTTCAGCGTCGATAGAAAATCTTCGTTGTAAACTGGATTTTAATCAGAAATTCAGTTTTGAAGACCCCCTGTCCATCGACGAGCAGGAACAATGCTTGGGGTATGTCGAGTTCGACAACTATGTGGAGCAGCTTTCACGGGGGCGCCGATTTGACTCCTGGGTAACAGCATTCAAATTTCGCGATGCGGAGTACCATTTTGATCTGAGGGAATTTGGTGATTTTCGGCGCGCTGTTTCCGACATTGGATTTTGCATTCAAAAGACAACACAGGCAGCCGGAGGAATCTATTCCTATCGAGGGAGCGGCGTTTTTCTCGTTATTACACATGGACGGGAACGTACCCAGAATATTCCAACCGAAGCTTTTCTAAACCAAGAACTAAGGACCGTTCTCAGAAACCGTTGCGCCTCTGTCCACCTTAAAGCGGTGAAGAGTACACCGGTATCGCTTCGTTCATTTACAAAGGTTGGAGCATTCGCATCTTTGGACATGGCTGTCAAAATAGTGAATTTTCGCGAGACCAATCTCAGAAAGGGCCTGATTACAACCTGCCCCGCGTTTTCAGAGCATACGCCACATCGCAAAAGAATGGTCAACAATAGATTGTTTGATACAGTCCTGCGTGAACTGTACGGCGATGACACTTACCTCACTCGCCGGTAGCAAGCTTTGCCGTCTTTAGCAAATACCGACCTCGACCAGTGTTCAAGCACTAGAGTTTAGATATTCAATTTAGCTGCGAACCCGTTCGGCATTGAGGATGAGTGGGCCACTGGTACGCATGGTGAACGTCAAAACTGGTTCCGGCATTTCTGATTCAGTAATCGAAAAATTTATTCTACGGAGCACCGAAGCCATAAGCACCATGATCTCAGTTTCAGCGTACTGAGCGCCAATGCAGATTCTGGGACCATCTCCGAACGGAATGTACTGACCTCGAGGCAGCGTAGATCCCAGGAACCGTTCCGGCCGATAGTGGTTAGGAGCATCCCATAATTTTTCATTTCTGTGTAAAGAGTAAACTGGGAAGAACAACGCGTCGCCCTTTTCAATCTTAATCCCTTTAATTTCAAGGTCCGCAGTTGCGTCTCTGGCAAAAAACGCGGCGGAAGGGAAAAGCCGCAATGTCTCTTTAACATGCGCGCGCAAGAGTGGCATTGCCTCCAAGTCCGAAAATTCCACTAAGCCTTCTGGGCGAACAGATCGAATTTCTTGTCTAACCCTAGCTTGCATATCTTGGTGCAATGCCAGCAGATAATATCCCCAGGCCAAAGCGTTAGCGGAAGTTTCATGACCAGCGACGACAAAAGTCAAAAGGTTGTCAACGGTCGTCGCTTCATCCTCGAAATCGGTTTTCAATGCCTCAATCATAAAATCGAGGAAGTCCAATGGATCGCTGCGGCCTTCGGTGCGACGCTGATCTATGACCTGTCTGGCGAGGTCCCGCATATTAGTAACCGGGGCCATGCTGCGTAACCAATTTTTGCGCGGCAACCACTTTGGCAAACCCATTAAATCGAAAAGGGACAGATCAGAAATGTACTCGAAATACTTGATCAACCCCGCTCGTACCTGCTCTGAACTGACTTCCTTATTATCTGAAAAAATCACTCTAGAAATATTCGTCAATGTTGATGCAGGCGCAATTTGTGCAATATCTACAGGGCCTTCGTGTTCCGCCAATGAGTCTGCAATCTCGACACCAGTCTCTGCAAAATGCCGAGCCAGAACCGGGAGGTTTCTGGCGGCGAACAATGGAGAATACCTTCGCCTCTGCTGACGCCATTTTTCCCCTTCTGAGAGTATTAAACCGTTGCCTACAGCCGATCCAATAATGTCTTTGGTGAACTTGGCTTTGGGAAACGAACGGCCCTGGCCGACGAGTAATTCGGTTACCATTTCAGGATCGCAGATATAGTGTATGTTCAAAGGCCCACGAACATAAGTTTCACGCAGAGTTTCTGCCGGGATGACTTCAAACATGTTGCGGCCAGCTGACCTTGCAAACTGAAGCAGTGTCACCGGCTTTGTCGCAAGCCTAGCGGTAACAGGAGCGACAGTACTCTGCCTCAACTTTGTAATTTCAACTGCAGTCAAACCCCAACCCTTTTAGAATTATTCCTTCTTTCGGACACATTAAGGTGAAAAAATTCCCACTTAGCAACGAGATCCTCTATTTTGGGTACCCTGCTCTGCAATTGTGCAAAAAATTTGCGGTCTCCTATACCAAAAACTTGCGTGAATCGCCCAACAATCGCGATAGGCTTCAAAGGATTGGTGCCAAACTGTGAACCCAATTTGGACCAACTAAGTCCTCATTATACTGGTATTGGTGCTTTCCAAGCGCGAAAAACGAAGACATTTGGATGACAGCCATCGACGCCAATCTGCCGGACCGGGATTCCGGTGAAACGGAAAACCGGCTTCTGCAAAACATCATAGATTATACTGCCATGAGCTTTGCGCTTCTGTGGCAGCGGCAGGCTATTTATCTGGCCACGACCATTTTGACTGCGTTCTTCTTCGATCCCTTTAACGCCATGCTGTTCTATGGGACGATCCTCATTTGTGAAGTGCAAGATTTATTGCTGGCCAAACGCGTACCGCGCTTAAAGCCAGACCAGCACAAAGCAATAGGTATGATGGTTGTTTGGATTCTGTTGAACACGGTCTTGAGCTCAGCCGCAATCTGCCTGTACGCAGTTTCAGTTGCTTTCGCACAGCCCGCCGGTGGTCACTTTACGCCAATGTTCTTCTTGTTTGCTGCGGCGTTGTTTGCAGCAATGAACAACCATCAGTTTCTGTGGGCGATGATTGTCCGTTTGGCCATGTACGGCGTTTCGTTCATGTTGATTGTCGTCAAGGATATCTGGATCGAACGCCCCGAGCTTTCATCTGAACTCTGGCTGCACTTCTTCACCGTTATCTTTGTAATGTATTTTCTGATCGACTGTTCGATGGTGTTTCTGAAGCTCTACCGCAGGAATTTGGAACAACTCGAAAAACTCAAAGCAGAGCACGAAAGAACAAAAGCGGCTTACATTGCGAAAACTCAGTTCATATCGACAGTCAGCCATGAGCTGCGTACGCCTCTTACATCGATCAAGGGGTCACTTGACCTAATCAACACAGGCGCTTTGGGTGAAGTTCCAGATTCAATGCAAAGCCTCATACATTTAGCATGCAAAAACAGCGAACGGCTCGCGTCACTTATCAATGATGTGCTGGACATACAAAAAATGGAGGCCGGTGAAATGAACTATCGTGAAGGAACTATTGATATAAATACGCTAGTTCAGGAAGCGATTTCCGTTAACACTGGGTACACCAGTGCTCACAACGTAGAAATTGTGGAGGACATAAGGGGAAACGAAGATCTGTTCGTTAAAGGTGATGCGTCCCGCCTTCTTCAGGTGTTGGCCAACATGATCTCCAACGCAGCCAAATTTTCCCTTGATGGAGGCGAGATTACCGTCGGATGCGAAAAAGTCGATGGGAAGATTCGCCTCTTCGTCAAAGACCACGGCATCGGGATACCCGAGGGGTGTCAGGACAAAGTCTTCGATCGCTTTTCCCAGATCGACTCTTCCGATGAACGTCATGCAGGCGGTACAGGGCTCGGGATGCACATTTCAAAGGAAATTGTGGAGCATTTTGGAGGAGAAATAGACTATAGAAGCAAACTTGGTGAAGGCACAGAGTTTTTTATTATGCTTCCCGCGATAAACGGGCATGAAGTAGGTTCCGCCGGAGACGAGCACACCTCACCACCCTGTGCCATGCAATCCAAGCAACTTTAGCCGAATCCCACTGGGCAAGTTCGATGGCATATCACCATACTTTTTCGAAGGAATCCCACGGTTTCAGAGCGGGTCTTCCGCAGTAAAGCTAGCCTCAAAATTACATGCCCTCATGGCAAACTCGAAACCGCCTGTGGTAAAAAGAGGGAGCCTGCATATTGCCAATGCAACTCCAAAAATAGAAAATGCTGTCCCGATCATACGATCAGAACAGCACACTCGTTACCCAAAACACTTCCGAAGATGCAGTAGATTTACAACTTTCGGCAAAAAGGCCTCCTACTTGCAGGCCACGATATCACAACACCCACTCTAAAGGATGAACTATCCAAGCACCGAGAATATCCTGTATTTTGCTCGTTTCAATTGCTCTAAATGATGGAAATCGGAAACAAAGAAGCCAATCACCACCAAACTGTCAACAGTTTCGGCTTCTTCATCGATTCGGCACACTCTATTTGAACTAATTCATGCAAACTTTGCCGCCCAACTCATATTGGATGGACGTGACAGTTCTTCCATCGTTTCGTTGATTTACATGACAGCGATCGTCGCCTCTCCTATTCAGATTATTATCGGACGGTTGAAGATAATGGTGCAAGCATTCGCTAACAACACCGTGGAAAATCAATTTCTCATGTGGGGTTGAGTATTATTCTGCAGGGCGGCCTGACGAGAACAAACCCATAATCTTTGTAAAGTTTGGCGACCACTACACGGAACAGCAGTTGGTTCGCCAGCCTCTGAGCATAGCAGCACTTCTGGAGACAACCGCAACTTTTTCAGAACTTTCAACTCAGTTCCAAACTGTGTCGGCACTAGATACAGACCAGAAGATGGTCGAAGAATTTCTCTTGCAAAAAGAATACGGTGAGCGCCTCTACACGCCTGAGTTATCGTTGTACTCTGCGCCTGTTCACCTATTGGCGCACTATGCAAACGTTAAGAATTCTGTGCTAGCGTACCACCTGGGGTCACTTCTTGCTTTGGTATGCTTGAACCTTGTGGGTTCTCACTTCAGAAAACTCAACACACCCAAAATACTTGAAGTCTGGGGAGCGCGCGTATCAGCATTCACAAAAACACAGAGTAGACCGTTTGCGTTCATGTGCATCTGTATGAACGCACCTGAATGGGACGATGAAAAAACGCCGATTGATTGGGTGAACAGCGCACTCTCTAAATCTGGATTGCCAAGCTACGATGAGATTTTGAAGCATGCCGTCAATGTGCTGAAGGGTGACAAAGCAGTTTGTGACCGCCCTAAAATGGCCGAAAGGCAAAAGTATCTGAGACAGCTTGGGGCAGATTGGCTTGATTGGCGCAGAGAGCAAAATGACACAGCCATCGACTATCGTCACTTGTCACAGGCTCATCTAAAAACACCGGTGATCATCGATGCTACTGAGACGCCGTTTCTTTTGTTTGACAGTAAGTTCGACGAAAAGTTGTTCGACTCTTTGGACATGTTTGACGAGGACGCAGCACTTCACACTAAATCACTCATTTTCAGACGCGCGTGCCGATAAATTTGGCGGCTGGTCAACTTATCAAGAACGGGGGGGCCATCTTACTCGGCAACCAGTTCAGTGACCGCCATTGTACAGTTAAGTTCAATCAGAAGCCCCGTAGGTTGCTCGCCGTCTAAAACAAGCGACAAGCGTTCACGATACGCCTAAGGTCAACCGCACGAACCCTTCAGGGTCTTGTTTGGATTGATAACCAGCTTGCCCCTTGGGCCGACCGACCCAGCCACTGAGCCAGCATGAGAGTGCCCCCTGAGGCGGTGGCTATCCTATCTTTCTATTGCCCCTGCAGGTCGGGAAACTCGCACATCCCCAGAAGGAAGCGCCCGACTTTTTGTTGTTCCGTTTGACCATTTCCCCACCGCATTTGGGGCACTTAACCGAAATTGCAACATTTGCATGGTTGGACGCAGGCGCTAGAAGTTTGGCT
Organism: Ruegeria sp. AU67; assembly: GCF_900312795.1. Classification (NCBI taxonomy): domain Bacteria; kingdom Pseudomonadati; phylum Pseudomonadota; class Alphaproteobacteria; order Rhodobacterales; family Roseobacteraceae; genus Ruegeria; species Ruegeria sp. AU67. Next base: position 174,394 of record NZ_OMPH01000020.1, on the reverse strand, counting down.
GTAGCCTTGTTTTCAAGATACCGCACATGCTCATCGCGCACGGCCCTCGTATTTTCCAACGCCAGATTTTGCAGCTTTTGTGCGTAGGCGCTCACTTGCACATCCGAGATTACCTGCTGTTTGCGTACGCCGATCAGTCTATCAAGCGCATGCAACCCCCATGCAACATTTTCCGGTAGGGCTGTCTTGGGTTCTGCGGTTCCAATGAACACTACAAAACTGTGTAGCAACTTTTGGTCGATGCCGAGTGTTTGCTGAACAGCCTTAACGTGAGCGTAGTTCTGTCTGAGTGGGTTCTGAAAGCTGCGCTTCTTGCCACCCTTTTGAACCTGCGTCCATTGCCTCTGGTCGACGTCTCCAAAAATCCAACCTGACATGTTTTTGGTTTCGATTACGAAAACCCCATAACGGGACAGCACGAGATGATCTAGCTGAGTAGTCCCACCGGAGATGGGCAATATCAAATCCGACAATACACGATATTCTCCTTCATCAAGGACGGACGCCAACGCGTTGTGCACCTTACGCTCGCCCCGGGCGCCCTTTCTTTCAGGTGTATTGTAACTGTTTTCAGCAGCACGAATTGCAGACCGGACCGCGGTTTTCAGCAGATACTTATACATAGGCTCACTCGAAGCTATCGTCGGTTTTTTGGGCGAAGTGTAATATTGTCATCAACCTCCAATCACTTGGGTTAAGCAGTGGTGAATGATAGTGCCCGCTCCCGTTCGATGTCGCCAGCAGTCCAACATACAAGTTTTCCGCCATTCATTGGCTGAATTTCTAAAGGAATTGGCAGGATAAACCAAATGACGCACGTGTAAGCTGCAACTCTACTTGCCCTGCAGATGCCCTATACTGTCGCCCGCGCTGTTCGGCCTGCAAGCCAGTTTTGGTGTGCTGGACGCTTATAAGGACCGCCTCAATATCCAAACTCAGACGTGTCAGCACGTCGATTAGGTGGAAGGTCTGTTGTGTCGCAGGGTTTAAAGCCCACCCTTAACGCCCCACCTAGCGAACTCCCTCAAAGGTGCGGTCAATTCTCACCATCGCCTTTCGGTTTTCGGCAAGACCCTTGTCCTTCGCATAGGTGCTCCGCATGTCGGCCAGCGACGGCTTAGGGGGTTCAAGGTTGGGGTTCAGGACAGCAGCCACGACATCGGGGTTCTCGCCACGGGCAGCCAGACTGTGGCCCACTACCCCGCGCGTCCAACTGTCGTCGGGGTCCAATCCTTGGACACCTGCTACGTAATGTTCTGCAAGGCGCTGCGCGTCGATGAACTTCTGAGTTGCTGACCGAGTGTCCACTTCAGGGTTCCGCCTAAGGGTATCCTCAACGATGGCGTCAAAATTCCTCAGGTGAAACTGGTACTCGCGCTGAAAAGCTGCCCCATCACGCGCTTTAATGTGCTTCTGATAGGCATCCTCACCACGAATTTCAAGCACTCGCTTGGGCCACCTTCTACGGAACCGCCACTGAGTTTCGCTGATTGCGTCGACGTAACTGATCTTCATTCTAAGGGCCATTGTGTGCTGTCCGTGTGTGCTGTTTGCGTTATGCGACACACTCGGAAAATGCTGAATGCCCTTGTTTATGTGGCCAAAAACTAACGGATCAAGTTAGTTCTGGTGCGGTCGAGAAGACTCGAACTTCCACGGGAGTTACCCCACAGCGACCTCAACGCTGCGCGTCTACCAATTCCGCCACGACCGCACTGCCAATGACTTGGTAGAGGGGCATATAGACGGTGGCGAACAGGATGTGAAGAGGCAAAAAACACGCGGATTTGAATTCCGCGGTGCCATCCTTATCTGTACTGCAGATAGCGAATATTTCCCCCTTCCCCGGAGCCTGCCCATGACCGCGCAAGATCCCCGCCCAATTGTCCAGATTGATATCGTCTCAGACGTTGTGTGCCCCTGGTGCATCGTGGGGTTTCGCCAGCTGGACCTGGCTTTGAAAGAACAAAATGTGCTCGCCAATCTCAGATGGCATCCTTTTGAGCTGAACCCCAATATGCCGCCAGAGGGCCAGAACCTGCGCGAACATATCATGGAGAAGTATGGCTCAACGGCTGAGCAGAGCCAGCAGGCTCGTGATCGGCTAACCCAGATCGGCGCCGAGCTTGGCTTCACGTTCAATTTCAATGACGAAAGCCGGATGGTAAGTACTTTTGCCGCGCATCAACTGCTGGACTGGGCCGAAACGCAAGGCCGCCAGCATCCGTTGAAGATGGCCCTGTTCGAGGCTTACTTTACCAATCAACAGGACGTATCCCAATCCGAGGTCCTGCTTAATGCGGCCCAAGTGGCGGGTCTGGACTGGGACGCTGCCCATGCGGCTCTGACTTCGGGCGATCACATTGCGCCGGTTCGCCAAAAGCAGCAGTTCTGGACCAGCCGTGGTGTTTCAGGTGTCCCGTCAATGGTGTTTGAGGGCAAGTACCTGGTGACCGGTGCGCAAGGGGCCGAAACCTATTCTGACCTGCTGCAACGGTGCCTGACCGAGGCTGCGTGACCTCTTTTCTTCGCCCTGCCCCGGCGGTAAGGAGCATTTATGGAATGGAAGATCACTGACGGGCTGACCGATTACAAAGATGCCGTCGCCTTCATGGAGGCGCGCGTGGCCGCAATTGCGGCCGGAGAAGCGGATGAATGTGTGTGGCTGCTGGAGCATCCGCCGCTTTACACGGCCGGCACCTCAGCCCGGATCGAAGACCTGACCGACCCAGATCGCTTTCCGGTCTTTGAGGCCAAGCGTGGTGGCGAATATACCTATCACGGCCCCGGCCAGCGCGTGGCCTACGTGATGCTGGACTTGAACAAACGCGGCAAGGATGTGCGCCGTTTCGTCAAGCAACTGGAAGAATGGGTGATTGCAGCGCTTGCCGAGTTCAACGTGCATGGTGAAATCCGTGACGGTCGCGTTGGAGTTTGGGTGCGGCGCAATGACAAACCGCTGACGCCTTCGGGCCAACCTGCCGAGGATAAAGTGGCCGCGATCGGATTGCGCTTGCGCAAATGGGTCAGCTTCCACGGCATCTCGATCAATGTCGAACCTGACCTCGAACATTTTTCGGGCATCGTCCCCTGCGGCATCACCGAACATGGGGTTACGTCGCTTGTCGATCTAGGGTTGCCGGTTACCTTGGTGGACGTGGACACAGCCCTGCGCAAAACCTTCTCAGAGGTTTTTGCCCCCAATGGGGGCTAAATCGATACCTGCGAATCGTTCAGAATCAATGCGCTGTTAACAATCCCTTAATTTTTAACCCCGCTGTTTCCATACTGAGCCAAAATTTCCCAATGGCTACGGTACAAATAGGGCAAATGGGTGAAAAACTCACTCAAATGGATACATCCCGCGTGTTTGCGGGTAGTATAGATTTACCGTTCTTAGAGTGAGTGGTGTGTTAACCGGTGATCTTGGGTCATCCTGAGTAATCGGAAAATTTTTTGTTAACGAGTCTGCCGTTCCGACCCCAAATCGGAGCGGCAATTCACATGCCACTCTATAGTTTCTCTTCTGTATGCCCAAAACGAGACGACCCGACACACGCGCGGTCGATCTGCTCAAGCTCAAGCGTGGCGTGACCAATGGCAAACCTGTCACGGAGCGATTGTCTGACGCTGGCCCTCACCCCTTCCGCATCGGACCAGGCCGCCGCGTCCACGACCAGGTGGGCCGTCAACGCAGGCTCTCTCTCTTGCATGCTCCACAAGTGGACATGGTGAACCTCGGACACACCCGGTATGTCCTCGATGGCCGAGGCGACCTCTTCCGGGTCCAGTTCGGGGGGCGCTGCCATCATCAGAACGCGGATCGTTTCGCCAATTTCACTTTTGACATGCCACAGTATGTAGACCGAAATCAGGATCGTGACGGCGGGGTCTACCCATGTCCAGTTGAACAGGATCACCGCGGTGCCGGCAATGATCACGGCCACCGATCCCAAGGCGTCCGCCACGTTGTGCAGAAAGGCCGCCCGGATGTTCATGCTGTCCTTGGCCATCGAGTAAGTTAGCGCAGCCGTGACAAGGTCCACAATCAAAGCCAGTGCCGCGATCCAGACGACCATCCAGCCGTTAACCGGCTCAGGCTCAAAAAACCGCATCACGCCTTCGTAGAACAAGTACACCGACAGCACGACCAGAGTGGTGTAGTTGACCAGCGCGGCGACGACCTCGGCCCGGCCATAGCCGAAGCTCATGCGTGGATCGGCAGGTCGGCGGGCGATTTTGCGGGCAAAAAAGGCGATGACCAACGCGATGGCGTCAGAGAAATTATGCAGGGCGTCGGCGATCAACGCCAGCGACCCTGAAAAAATGCCCCCAATGACCTGTGCTAGCGTCAGGAACATGTTGACGGCAATGGCCCAAGCAACGCGCGCGTCCCCTGCCTCCGGGTCTATGTGGTGGTGCGCGTGGCTGTGCCCCTTATGAGAGTGATCATGTGCCATCTAAAATGTGTGTCCCTTGTTACGACTGCAAATTGCATGTAATTCCTCTAGTGACTAGAGGTTCAAGAGCCCTGAGGAAAAAAGATGTATTCAATTGGGTATCTGTCGCGTCACACGCAGGTCAAGATTCCGACCATCCGGTTTTACGAAGACAAGGGGCTGTTGCCGCGCCCGGATCGAACAGCGGGTAATCAGCGCCGGTACGACGACACTGCCTTAAAACGGCTGCTTTTTATTCGCCATTGCCGCGATCTGGGTTTACCGCTGACCGACATCGAAGGTTTACTGTCTCTGGAAGGCGCGTCTGGCGGCGACCTTAACCAAGTGCATGAAATTGCCGAAAGACAGCTGGCCGACCTACGGGACCGTATTTCCCGCCTGCGCAGCCTCGAGGCGGAACTGTCTCGAATTTCCAAAGCCTGCGATGGCAAGCACGACCATGTCTGCGCCGTGCTTCACGCATTTGGCGATCATAGTGAGTGCGCGGGGCCACACGCGCACTTGAAGTAACTGTCTCCCAGTCAGCTCAGTGCAGCTTTGATCTTCTCGGCATGCTGCGCGATCAGGTCGAAATCGCCCATCGTTCCGGGTGCCCGCACAGCAACACCATCATGGCGCGGCAGAATATGGAAATGCAGGTGGAACACCTCCTGCCCTCCGGCAGCCTCGTTGAATTGCTGGATCGTGACCCCGTCCGCATCGAACGCTGCGACGACAGCCTTGGCCATTTTCTGGACCGTTGCGGTCACAGCCGCCAGTTGTGCAGGCGTTGCATCCAGAATGTTGCGGCAAGAGGTTTTGGGGATCACCAGCAGATGCCCGTCCGCGCGCGGCATGATATCCATGAAGGCCACCGTATCGTCATCTTCGTATACTCGGCTCGAAGGGATCTCTGCGCGCAAAATCTTGGCAAAAATATTCTCGGGATCATAGGCGGTCATTTCAATTCTCCGATTGACGCGTTGCCGACAGTTCTGCGGCGCACCCCGGCCCGGGTCAAGCGGGGAACGCAATTCCCAGCCGCCCCCTTGAATTCGGGGCGCTGATACCCAGATGAATGCGGAATTTGGTGAAAATTTCGCGGGTCGCCCTCCTGCCCGCGACAATTAATCTTGATCCAGATCAAACTCGACCATTGAAGGTCGTCCCCCCGCAATCTAAAACCAGCAGGAATCCCGCGCGTTGGAGAGGTCCAACTGCGCGGTGCAGTTGCAACAGGAGGCACCTATAATGGCAGACGCAGCCATTCATGGTCACGACCATGAAGACCAGCGCACATTTTTCCAGCGCTGGTTCATGTCGACCAACCACAAGGACATCGGGATTTTATACCTGGTCGTCTCGGCACTTGCCGGTCTGATTTCAGTTCTGATGACTGTTGTCATGCGGATCGAATTAATGGAACCCGGGGTGCAGCATATGTGCCTGGAAGGGTTCCGACTGTTCGGTAGCGGAGCCGAGCTCTGCACCCCTAACGGACACCTGTGGAACGTGATGATCACCTATCACGGTGTTCTGATGATGTTCTTCGTGGTCATCCCCGCGCTTTTCGGCGGATTTGGCAACTATTTCATGCCGTTGCAGATCGGTGCACCGGACATGGCGTTCCCACGGATGAACAACCTGTCTTTCTGGTTGTATGTCGCTGGTACATCGCTGGGTGTGGCCTCGATGCTGAGCCCCGGTGGTAACGATCAGCTCGGTTCGGGCGTTGGCTGGGTTCTGTACCCGCCGCTGTCGACAACCGAAGGCGGCATGTCCATGGACCTTGCGATCTTTGCCGTGCACGTATCGGGCGCCTCCTCGATCCTCGGCGCGATCAACATGATCACCACCTTCCTGAACATGCGTGCCCCGGGCATGACCCTGTTCAAGGTGCCGCTGTTCAGCTGGTCGATCTTTGTCACCTCGTGGCTGATTCTGTTGTCCCTGCCGGTTCTGGCGGGTGCAATCACCATGTTGCTGATGGATCGCAACTTTGGCTTCACCTTCTTTGATCCCGCCGGTGGCGGCGATCCGATCCTGTATCAGCACATCCTGTGGTTCTTTGGCCACCCGGAAGTGTACATCGTGATCCTGCCCGGTTTCGGCATCATCAGCCACGTCATCGCGACGTTCTCGCGCAAGCCCGTCTTCGGTTACCTGCCGATGGTTTGGGCGATCATCGCGATCGGTGTGCTGGGCTTTGTCGTGTGGGCGCACCACATGTACACTGTTGGCCTGTCTCTGCGTCAGCAGGCGTACTTCATGCTGGCCACGATGGTCATTGCGGTGCCGACCGGGGTTAAGGTCTTCTCGTGGATCGCGACCATGTGGGGTGGCTCGATCGAGTTCAAGACACCGATGCTGTTCGCCTTCGGCTTCCTGTTCCTGTTCACCGTTGGCGGTGTGACCGGTGTGGTTCTGTCCCAGGCCGGTGTGGACCGTGCGTATCACGACACCTATTACGTGGTTGCGCACTTCCATTACGTGATGAGCTTGGGTGCCGTGTTTGCGATCTTTGCGGGAATGTATTTTTACTTCTCCAAGATGACAGGTCGCCAGTACTCGGAATTCTGGGGCAAGGTTCACTTCTGGATGTTCTTCATTGGCGCCAACCTGACCTTTTTCCCGCAGCACTTCCTGGGCCGTCAGGGCATGCCGCGCCGCTACATCGACTACCCTGAGGCATTCGCCCAGTGGAACTATGTATCGTCGATTGGCGCGTTCATCTCGTTCGCCTCGTTCCTGCTGTTCTTCGGCATCGTGATCTACGCCCTGCTGCGTGGCAAGCGTGAGACCCGGCCGAACCCCTGGAACGAATACGCGGATACGCTGGAATGGACCCTGCCAACCCCGCCGCCCGAGCACACGTTCGAGCAGCTGCCAAAGCAGGAAGACTGGGATAAAGGCCACGCCCACTAATCCCGGCAACATAGATTGACAAAGCCCCGCAGATGCGGGGCTTTTCATTTTCAGACCTCAAGAATTAAACAGCGCTGGCATAGACTTGCCCGAGAATAAGCCGTTAGACTGATCTGCAATCGCCAATTGCGCAGGACCCGGTCGGTCATGATCCTTCACGACGGAATTACTGTACGACAGATGGTCAAAGGCTCCTTTGGCTTTATCTGTATCGTGCTGACATGGACGCTGCTGGTTGTTCTGGCGGACGAACTCACGACAATCGAGCTGATCTCGAACCCCAGTCCTCCCGTCACCATGCTCGGGCTTGCAGTTGCGTTCTTCCTGGGCTTCAAAAACACGTCGGCCTTTGCGCGCTGGTCCGAGGCGCGCAGCATCTGGGGCGAAATCGTCAATGCCAGCCGGGACTGGGGCAACACTATCAGCAATCTGGTGCTGCCCGACGGCACACCGATTGATCCCGCACTGCGCGACGAACTGATCGAACGTCACATCGCGTGGCTCAATATGCTTGCCTTTCAGCTGCGCCAGCCCTCGCCGACAGGACGCAGCAGACGCCCATGGATGTTTGGACACAAACCTATTTCTGACCGCACCGAGCTGCATCAAAAGCCCGAATGCTGGCGTGAACGCCAGTTGCAAAGCGACTTGCCAAGGCTTGAAGGCAAGAGCAATCGCGCCTCCTATCTGTTGTTTCTTCAGGGCGAAAAGCTTTCTGAGTTGGCGCGCAGCCGTGGCATTGACCCCTATTGGCACGTCGCCCTGATGGACCGCCTCGCCCGGTTTACGACGACGCAAGGCCAGTGTGAGCGGATCAAAAACACACCTTTCCCAAGACAGGTTGCCGAAGTCGGTCGCGTCTTCAGTTGGATCTTCATCTTCATGCTGCCACTGGCGTTCAACGATGAGCGATCAATTGTCCCCGGAGCTGATATCTCTGTATGGCAGCTTGTTATCTTCGACTGGCTGACATTCGCGCCGGTTGGGGCGCTGGTCTGCTGGATCTTCTTTGTCACCGAGCGCGTCAGCGCTTCGATGGAGGATCCATTCGAAGGGGATGTGACCGATGTTCCAATCTCGGCCCTGTGTCGCAGCATCGAGATCGACCTACGGCAGATGACCGACTGCGGTATTGCCCCTCAACCCGCGCAACCCATCGAAAAAGTTCTGTTTTAGAGCGACCCGAATTGGCGCATCCGCAACGCCATATCAGGGTGCGTTCGATAATCTGCCCATTTTAGGGTATCATGTATCCAGAAACCCTGGGATCGGAGCCATCAGATGCCCGAAATAGATTTTTGGTTCTCCATCGGCAGCACATACAGCTTCCTGACGATCATGCGCCTGGATGATTGGTGTGATGAGCATGACGCGACCGTCAATTGGCGACCGTTCAACGTGCGTACCGTTATGTCCGAACAACAGAACATTCCTTTTGCGGGCAAACCGGCCAAATCTGCATATATGTGGCGTGATATCGAGCGGCGGGCCGCAAAGTACCACCTGCACGCCACGCTTCCAGCACCCTACCCGATCTCGGATCTTGCGCTGGCCAATCAGGTTGCCGTGCTGGGTATGGCGGATGGCTGGGGCAAGTCCTTTACCCAAAACCTGTACCGCATCTGGTTCGAAGAAGGGATTGAGGCGGGCAGCGAAACAGCGCTGTCAGAAGCACTGCACCGGTGTCAGCAGGACCCGCGCCTGACCCTTGCCCGCGCCCGCAGCCCGGACACGATCTCGGCCCTTGAAACCGAAACCGAACAGGCCACAAAGCTGGGCGTTTTCGGGGCCCCCAGCCTGGTCGTGCGCGGCGAGGTTTTCTGGGGCGATGACCGGCTGGACGACGCGTTGTCTTGGGCCAAAGTTGGGCACGTCATCTGATCTTTCCTGTTAGACACCGGCAGGTGTTGCGCTATTTTTGCACCATGCCGTATCGATGGAATCAAACCTCAAGTTCCGAGCAAGAGCTGCGCCTGTGGCCGCATAACTCTCTGCCCCCACGCTGGGCGATGCGTGTGGTGTTGGCGGTCTTTCTATTTGGCTTGATTCCCCTGATGGCTGTTCTTGGGTCGGTTTTGCTGTGGGGTTTGCTGCCATTCATGCTGTTGACCGTTCTGGGACTGTGGTTCGCGATCCAGTCCAATTACCGTGCACGCAGCGTTTTCGAGGTGTTGACCTTGACCAGATCGCAGGCCCGTCTGGTGCAGCATCACCCGCAACGGGGGCAGCAGGAGTGGTCGTGCAACCGCTATTGGGCGCGCCCCGAAATGCATGAGCGCGGCGGCCCGGTCCCGAATTATGTCACACTGACCGGTGACGGCCGCGAAGTTGAAATCGGCGCGTTTCTGTCTGAGGAAGAGCGGATTTCGCTGTTTGATGAGCTCACAAAAAAACTGCGCGAACCTGTCGCGCAGCCTTAGCATCTTCGCAAACAATAATGCTTAGCAGCTGCCGCCTGGCGCAGCGCAGAGCTGATCTTTGACCATCGGGCCAACCTTGCCGAAATCCATCTGGCCGGTGTAACGGGTTTTCAGCTCACCCATCACTTTGCCCATGTCGCGGATCGACCCGGCGCCGGTGGCCGTGATTGCGGTCTGAATGGCCTTGCTCACCTCGTCATCGTCCAATTGCTTGGGCAAGAATTCCTCGATGACCTCGACCTCGCGCAGTTCCCGTTCGGCAAGATCCAACCGGCCGCCCTCTTCATAAGCACGGGCGCTTTCCTTGCGCTGCTTGGTCATTTTACCAAGAATTTCAAGCACCTCTGTGTCGCCGCAGCCTTTGGCTTCTTCGTTGTCAGACGCGCGCGAGGCGATGTCACGGTCCTTGATCGCAGCATTAATCAGGCGCAGCGTCGACAGACGCTCGGCATCCTTGTCTTTCATTGCTTGCTTCAGGGCAGTGTTCACCCGTGATCGCATATCCATATGTTCTGTCCATCCCCATGGCAAAGGAACCCCGACCATATCGAAACAAAAAGCGCTATACAACAGGGGGCGAATGTATCTAACATATTGATTTTAAACAATAGCGTAAAAATCGAACAGACTTGACCCGAGCGTACAACCCCCTTAGGTATGCGCCGGTTTACCTTGCAGGAGAGTCGCGCCATGGCCCAGAACGCCCCGTCCAAGCCCACCGCATGTCTGGCATTGGCCGACGGTACATTGTTCTACGGTATGGGCTTCGGCGCCACCGGCCAAACCGTGGCTGAACTGTGCTTTAACACCGCGATGACCGGATACCAGGAAATCATGACCGACCCCTCTTATGCGGGACAGATCGTGACCTTCACCTTCCCTCATATCGGCAATGTCGGCGTGAACCCCGAAGATGATGAGACCGGCGATCCGGTTGCCGCCGGGATGGTGGTCAAATGGGATCCAACCGAGCCATCGAACTGGCGCTCGGCCGAGGAATTGAAAACCTGGCTCGCCCGCCGTGGCCGCATCGCCATCGGTGGTGTGGACACCCGCCGCCTGACCCGTGCCATCCGTCAGCAAGGCGCACCTCATGTCGCGTTGGCACATGATCCCGACGGTAACTTTGATATCGAGGCACTGGTCGCCGCCGCGCGCGGTTTTGCCGGTCTGGAAGGTATGGATCTGGCCAAAGAGGTCACCTGCGCCCAAAGCTATCGCTGGGACGAAATGCGGTGGGCCTGGCCGGACGGGTACAAACGTCAGGAATCTCCGGTTCATAAAGTTGTCGCCGTGGACTTTGGCGCAAAGCGCAATATCCTACGCTGCCTCGCCTCGGCCGGATGCGACGTCACGGTTCTGCCTGCAACGGCAACGGCCGCCGAGGTGCTGGCCCATAATCCCGATGGCGTGTTCCTGTCGAACGGCCCCGGAGACCCGGCAGCCACCGGTGAATACGCCGTGCCTATGATCAAAGAGGTTCTGGACGCCACCGACCTGCCCGTCTTTGGCATCTGTCTAGGACACCAGATGCTGGCGCTGGCTTTGGGCGGCCATACCGTAAAGATGAACCACGGCCACCACGGGGCCAACCATCCGGTTAAAGATCTGGATACCGGCAAGGTCGAGATCACCTCGATGAACCATGGTTTTGCGGTGGACGCCCAGTCCCTGCCCGACGGGGTTGTGGAAACCCACCGCTCGTTGTTTGATGGGTCCAACTGCGGCATCCGCATGACTGATCGCCCTGTCTATTCGGTGCAGCACCACCCCGAAGCCTCGCCCGGCCCACAGGACAGCTACTATCTGTTCGAACGCTTTGCCGAAGCAATGGCAGACAAGAAAGCACAGGCTTAACCACTTCATCGTATAGTGTTAACGCGCTGTTAACCTTGATTGAGCCACCCTGACGCGGGTCACCGTGTCAGGGGTTTTTTTATGGTTGAACATAGCCTGCAGCAATTCGCGCGAGCCGCGCCGATTTCTGTTGGGGCGCGGAAACCCCTTGGCGCCTGTTTACTCGAACGTGGATGCATCACCCCCGCGCAGCTCGAAAAGGCGCTGCATTTGCAATCCAGACAACAGGCCCCGCTGGGCGAGATCCTTGTCGGAGAGGGCTGGATCAGCCGTCAGGAAGTCATGGATGCTTTGTCTGAGCAGACCAACCTGCAAATTGCCGATCTGAAAGACACACCTCCTTCCCCGACTTTATGTGACATCAAACCGGCCGAGTTCTGGCTGAAGCATAATGTAATCCCATGGCAACGCATCGGCCCAATCCTGCTGATCGCGACCGCAGATCCGAACCGCTTTGCCGCGGTGCGCGCCGCCCTGTCCCACACTGAACACACGATTGCCCCGGTACTTGCATCGGCCAGTCAGATTGATCACGCGATTGCCAGCGCATTTTCTGAAACTTTGGCAAAAGGCGCGGAAACCCGGGTCGACAAGGATCAGAGCTGTCGATCGTGGACGCCGACAAAGCGCGCGGGTCCCATCGCGGCCCTTGCGGGACTTCTTTTCTTTTTTGCAGCCTTTCCTCTGGTTGGTCTGGCTGCTCTTTTGACCACGGCCACCGTTTCACTGCTCTTGTTCATGGTTTTGCGCATGGCGAGCTTGGTCTCATATCTTATGAGATGCCGCCAAGTGTGCCCAACGCCCGAGCCTGTTCCACTGCGATTGCCGCGCGTATCGATGATGGTGCCCCTTTACAAAGAACGAGAGATTGCAGGCGCTTTGATAAGGCGGCTGCAACGCCTGACCTACCCAAAAGCGTTGTTGGACGTCATTCTGGTACTGGAAGCCTCAGATGAGGTCACGCGCACCACATTAAGCCGAGTGGATCTGCCAAGCTGGATCAGAACGGTGGAAGTCCCGGAACTGAACGGACTGACGACAAAGCCCCGAGCGATGAACTACGCGCTGGATTTTTGTCGTGGGGACATTCTGGGTGTGTGGGATGCGGAGGACGCCCCGCAACCGGATCAGATCGAACGGGTGGTCCGGCATTTTGCGCGGGCTGGCGAAGATGTCGTCTGCCTGCAAGGTGTTCTGGATTATTACAACCCGCGCACAAATTGGCGGTCACGCTGCTTTACCATCGAATACAACAGCTGGTTTCGGATCATCCTGCAAGGCATTGCGAATCTGGGTCTGGTCGTCCCCCTTGGGGGCACAACATTCTATTTTCGCAGGGATAAATTGCTGGAGCTTGGCGGCTGGGATGCCCACAACGTAACCGAGGATGCAGATCTGGGCGTGCGCCTCAGCCGTGCGGGGTATCGAACCGAGATGGTCGATACCACCACCTATGAAGAGGCAAACTTTCGTGCCTGGCCGTGGGTCAAGCAGCGCTCGCGCTGGCTGAAGGGGTTCATGGTGACCTATTTGGTGCACATGCGTGCGCCGCGGCGTCTGATAAGCGACATCGGGTTCAAGCGATTTCTTGGCGTTCAGGCGTTCTTCTTGGGCACTATTGGCCAGTTTCTACTGGCACCAGTTCTATGGCTGTTCTGGTTGGCGACACTGGGCTTGCCTGGCCCGTTCGATCCGCTTTTGTCTGATTGGGCCTTCTACGCACTCATCAGCCTGTTTCTGTTGGCCGAGATCACCAATCTGATCGTTGGAATGCTGGCCGTGGCAGCGCCGGAGAGACGGTTCCTGATGCCGTGGGTTCCAACAATGCCGCTGTATTTTCCGTTGGGCGTTCTAGCCGCCTACAAAGCACTGTGGGAACTGGCCAGCAACCCGTTCTTCTGGGACAAAACTCAGCATGGGCAGGCCCGCGAAGAAGTACAGCCGCACTGACGGTCATTTCTCGCGCAGCACCGCATCCTGTTTCAGCCGGGTCATGAAGGCCACCGAGATATGTTCCTTCAGCGCGCGCTCTGCCGCCTCTTCATCCCTTGCGGTGATCGCCTCGACAATGCCCTTATGCTCACTTTGCGCAATCTCGCCACGGCCCTGAACGGCAAGCGAGGTCGTAGCCATCAGAGCCATTGTGCGGTGCACAAGATTCAACTGCTGCACCAGATACCGGTTGTGCGAAGCCAGATGGATCTGTTCATGAAACCGCCGGTTGGCCCGCGACAGTGCCGTTGGATCATTCACCAGCGCATCGTCAGCGGCGACCATGTCCTGTAGCACTTTGATCTCTTCTTCGGTGGCGTGTTTCGCGGCCAGCTTTGCGGCCAACCCTTCCAATTCGCGCCGAACCACATAAAGTTCGGCCATTTGGTTGTGATCCAATGAGGCCACGATCAGTGATCGTCCGTCACGCTCTAGCAGGGACTGCGTCTCAAGTCGCTGCAACGCTTCGCGGATAGGTGTACGAGACACGCCAAATCGTTCTGCTAGCTCACTTTCGACCAATCGGTCGCCGGGCTTGTAAACGCCCACATCAATCGCTTCGAGAATAAGGCTATAGGCGTCTTTGTTGGGCTGACGGGATTGCGGCATGGGGTGTTTTTTCTCCTCGTTCGAACATGTCTATCCGCCTCAGGCCCGTGCAATCAAGTGTAGCATTGAAAACCTGTGAATGGCGGCCTAAACCCAACCCATGGTCAAACCTTCCTTTTCGCACGTCACCCAATGGGTGTTCGACCTCGACAACACGCTGTACCCGCCTCATATGCAACTATTCGACCAGATCGAGGTTCTGATGACGGATTACGTGGTGCAGGCCATTGGCGTCGACCGGGCCGAGGCGGATCGTCTGCGCTCGCACTATTGGCGGGAATACGGCACCACGCTGGCCGGCTTGATGGCCGAGCATGACCTGGACCCCGAACCCTATCTGTACGCCGTGCATCGGGTGGACATGAGCCACATGGACCCCGACGCCGAGTTGGCCGACCACATCCGGTGCCTGCCTGGCCGTCGCATCGTTTACACCAACGGCAGCGCGCCTTATGCCGAACGTGTGCTAAAAGCACGCGGTCTCAGCGGTTTGTTCGATGCGGTTTATGGCGTAGAACACGCGGGCTATCTTCCAAAACCTAAACAGGCCGCGTTCGAGGCGATCTTTGCACAGGATGGCATCGACGCCGACAAGGCGGCCATGTTTGAAGATGATCCGCGCAATCTGGCTGCTCCGCACGCGATGGGAATGCGCACAGTTCACGTCGCGCCCGAGCCGCATAAGGCCGATCACATACACCATCACACCGACGATCTGACTGCGTTTTTGTCCCGCCTGCGATAGGCTGTCACACTGCGACGATCTGCACATTCTGCAGGTGCATCATCGACCCTATATGCGCCTCAGCGACGAACAGAATCGGAGACCCCATGAGCGCGATCGAGATGCCCGGACGCCTGCCCATCTGGCAGCGCCTGTTATTTGCAGTTCCCCTGTTTGGCTGGCTGGCAAAGGATGCCGCTCATGCAAGGGGCGCAGATTGGGGTTATACAGCGGCTGCGATTTTCAGCATGTGGGGCTGTTCTGCCCTGTTGTTCGGTTTACCGGGCCTGTACATCCCAGCCGTGATGATGGTGCCGGTGATGTTCCTGATCCTCATCCTGATTTCACGCGGCTGACACGCGGGACAGGATGTCACTTGGCGCCCGATGCAGAACCGAACTAGGGTCTGCCAAACACTCGGAGGCCAAGGTCATGAAAGACAGCTGTGACATCCTGATTTCCGGCGGCGGAATCGCTGGTCTGACCGCTGCGGCGGCCTTTGGAACCGCCGGGTTCGACGTCATTTGCGTCGACCCGACGCCCCCGATAACCGAGCGCGACGTGGACGGCTCTGATTTGCGGACCACCGCCTTTTTGCAACCGGCGCACGGCTTGTTAGAGCAATGCGGGCTGTGGCAACGGCTGGACCCACACGCGGCCCCCTTACAGATCATGCGGATTGTGGACGCAGGCGGAGATGTTCCTGAACCCCGCGTGGTACGCGATTTCAACGCCGCAGATATTTCGGATCTGCCCTTCGGCTGGAACCTGCCCAACTGGCTGCTGCGGCGCGAGATGGTGGCACGGCTGGCCGAACTGCCCAATGTCGATTTCCGCCCCGGTACTGGCACTGTCAGTCTGTTCACCCGCACTGCCGAAGCGCGTGTCGGCCTGAGTGAAGGCAGCCGCATTCGTTGCAAACTGGTGGTCGCCGCTGACGGGCGCAACTCTCCCATACGCGAGGCGGCTGGGATCAACGTCAATACCACGCGCTATGGCCAGAAAGCATTGGCCTTTGCAGTCACACATCCCATCCCGCACGACAATGTTTCGACCGAAATTCACCGCTCAGGTGGGCCCTTCACCCTGGTCCCCCTGCCCGATTGGCAGGGACAACCGTCATCGGCAATTGTGTGGATGGAGCGCGGACCCCGCGCGGTTGAATTGCTCAACACCGAGCCCGAGGCGTTTGAAGCGTTGATGACCGAACGGTCCTGTGGGTTGTTCGGACCCTTGAAGCTGGCTTCGCGCCGGACCATCTGGCCGATCATAAGCCAGTCAGCAGAACGTCTGTCAGGCGAGCGAGTCGCACTAATGGCCGAAGCCGCCCATGTGGTGCCGCCAATTGGAGCGCAAGGATTGAACATGTCGCTGGGTGATCTGAGCAGCCTGCTGGAACTGGCGCAGGCCCGCCCCGAAGGTCTGGGCGATGCGCAGATGCTAGATGCCTATCACAAAGCCCGCCATACCGAGATCGAGATGCGGGTCAAAGGCATCGACCTACTGAACCGTGCCTCGATGATCGAAGCGCGGCCGCTAAGGGACGTGCGGGCAATGGGGCTGAATGCGCTCTATTCCTTGCCGGCTGTTCGCAAGACCCTGATGCAAATGGGCCTCGGCGTACGCTAAGGCCCGAATGGTTTCACAGAACCTGATCCAGCACGCGTTTGAGCCGTCCGATGGTGCCGTCAACGTCATACAATTTGTCCAAACCGAACAGACCAAGGCGGAAGGTGCTGAACCCTTCAGGCTCATCACATTGCAACGGCACACCTGCTGCGATCTGCATGCCCAAAGCGGCAAACTTCTTGCCATTCTGAACATCCGGGTCCGCCGTATAGCTGACCACGACACCCGGCGCGCCAAATCCGTCCGCTGCTACCGAGACGATGCCCTTGTCCCGTAGCAACGCCCGCACTCCATCGCCCAATGCCCATTGGGCGTCCCGCAGCTTGTCGAACCCATAATCGCGGGTCTCGACCATCGTATCGCGGAATGCCTTCAACGCATCCGTGGGCATGGTCGTGTGATACGCATGCCCGCCATTTTCATAGGCCTGCATGATCCGCCGCCATTTTTTCAAATCAACGGCAAAGCTGTCCGAAGTAGTCTCCTCCAACCGCGCTTCGGCACGCTCAGATAGCATGACAAGGCCCGCGCAGGGCGATGCACTCCACCCTTTCTGGGGCGCCGAGATCAGAACGTCCACGCCGGTGGCCTTCATATCGACCCAGGCACATCCCGACGCGATGCAGTCCAGCACCATTAACGCCCCAACCTCATGCGCCGCGGCGGCCATGGCGGTCACGTAATCATCGGGTAGAATGACACCGGCCGAGGTCTCCACATGTGGGGCAAATACAACATCCGGACGCTGTTCACGGATTGTTGAAACAACCTCGTCAATCGGTGCGGGGGCAAAGGGCGACGGGCTGGAATTGCCGGTTTCACGAGCCTTGAGAACCGTCGCCGACGCCGTCAGATCACCGGATTCGATGATCTGGCTCCAACGGTAGGAAAACCACCCGTTCCGCACGACCAGTACATTGGCGTTGCGCGCAAATTGTCGGGCAACGGCCTCCATCCCATAGGTGCCACCACCAGGGATAATGGCAACGCCATCCGCATTATATACATCCTTCAGCAAGCCCGAGATGTCGCGCATCACCTGCTGAAACTGAACTGACATGTGGTTCAGAGACCGATCCGTAAACACGACCGAGAACTCTTCGAGCCCAGAGGGATCGACGGTGTCCAATAGCGCTGGCATGGTTTGTCCTTTCAAATTGTCGTCAGCGGCCTCACGACCCGGGTTAATTTGCCGAGACCCGTACTGAACCCGAATATCTGGCTTAAGGAAACTAAAAACAAAACACTCAAATGATATTTTGTTGGTCGAATCTGGCAAGAAATGACGCCAATTAGTGTCAGCCGCCCTTTACACTCTGACGTGTTTCTGACCAGATGCACTCACTTTGCAGAAGAAAGGTATTTCGACAGGTGAATGCGCATAAGCGGATCAGTTTTCAAGTTGTACGGGACGAAGTCAAACGGCGGATCGAAAGCCGCATTTGGCCGCAGGGATCGCTTCTGCCAACCGAAACACAGCTTGCCGAGGAATTCAATTGCGCACGCGCGACAGTGAACCGTGCCCTGCGCGAGCTTTCTGATCAGGGCTTTGTCGAGCGCAAACGCAAAAGCGGGACCCGGGTCAAAAAGGAACCCAGCAAGCATGCAAAGCTGGAATTTTCTTTGGCTCGTCAAACGGTTGAAAGCCAAAATGCAACCTATCGGTACTCGCTGGTTGAACGTAACGTGGTCGCAAGCCCCGGTTGGCTGGCTTCGCAGATCGGTGTATCCGCTGACATTCGCGTCCTGCAAGTCATCTGCATGCATTATGCAGACAACCGTCCCTTCCAATTGGAAGAACGCTGGATCAACATAGATGCGGTGCCCGAAATCGAACATGCCGATCTGACCGACCACGGCCCGCATGAATGGCTACTGAACGCCTCTCCGTTTACCGAGGCTGAGGTCTCCTTTTGCGCGATCTCCGCGGACGGACGATTGGCGGAATTCATGGGAACCACCCCCGGAACGTCGATGATCCAGCTAGAGCGCACGACCTGGAAGAATGGAAATCCGATGGCATTTGCCCGGATGACGCACCATCCGGGATATTGCATCCGCACGCGGTACTGAACGGGCTTATCCGATCGGTCCCGGCAAACGTTCCTCACTTAGCAGGACGTTGGCTTCGACATCTCCTGCGCCGGGCAAGGTCATGATCCGACGGCGTAGGACCCGCTCAAAATCCGACAGGTCGCGGGCAACCACCCGCAGGCGATAATCGTACAGACCCAGCACATGCTCAACTGTCTGAACTTCGGGAATCGCACTGACGGCACGCTCAAAATCCTCCAGACTGACCTGACCCTTGCGCGCCAGTTTTACGCCAAGGAATACCGTCACGCCAAATCCCAACGCCTCGGCATTCAGGCGCAATCGGCGACCCTTGATAACGCCCGAGGTTTCCAGTCGGCGGATGCGCCGCCATGTCGCCGGTTGTGACAGGCCGAGCTTTCGCCCCAACGCCCCCGCACTAAGCGATGCGTCCTGCGCCAGCGCGCACAGAATTTGTCGGTCCAGTTCATCCAAATCGGTCATACCGGCAGAACCTCTTCGCTTTTAACTCTGGCGATATGCATCAAGGCCTCAATATCCGCGATATGCGGCAGGGTCAGAATGCGGTCACGGTAGAGTTGTTGGTAGTGTGACATGTCCCTGGCAATCACCGACAGCCGCACATCCACCCTGCCCAGAAATGTCTGCAATTCGATCACCTCGGGCACCTGTCGGGCGGCGGCAGTAAATTCGTCAAACGCGCGCGATTGCGTCTTGTCCAGCGTGACCCGCAGCGAAACCTCGACCGCATACCCAAGCGCCGCCCAATCGATCACGGCCTCCTGCCCCTGAATGATCCCGGCGGCCTGCATCTTTTCGACCCGGCGCCAGCAGACACCCTGGCTGATACGGCAACGCTCGGCCAGTTCCGCAGCAGTCAGGCTGGGATCAGCCTGAAAGTGGCGCAGGATTCGGCGGTCTATATCATCAAGCATGAATTTTTCGAATTTTTGTCGTTACACGAATTATTCTTCATCTTTTTCACAAATACTCAAGTGCAACCCTATCGCCAATACAACATCCGGCAGGTAAAACCCTCGGCAATCTAACCAGAAAGGACCGGCGACATGCGCGTCTATTACGATCGCGATTGCGACATCAACCTGATCAAAGACAAGAAAGTAGCAATCCTGGGCTACGGCAGCCAAGGCCACGCTCACGCACTGAACCTGCGCGACTCAGGCGCGAAGAACCTTGTCGTCGCTCTGCGCGAAGGCTCGGCATCCGCCAAAAAAGCCGAAGCTGAGGGTCTGGAAGTCATGGGCATCGCCGAAGCGGCAGCCTGGTGCGACGTCATCATGTTCACCATGCCCGACGAACTGCAGGCCGAGACCTACAAGAAATACGTGCATGACAACATCAAGCCGGGCTCTGCCATTGCCTTTGCCCATGGCCTGAACGTGCACTTTGGATTGATCGAGCCGAAAGAAGGCATCGACGTCATCATGATGGCCCCCAAAGGCCCCGGCCACACCGTACGCGGCGAATACGTCAAAGGCGGCGGCGTGCCTTGCCTGGTCGCTGTTGACAGCGACGCGACCGGAAAGGCCCTGGAAATCGGCCTGTCCTATTGCTCGGCCATCGGTGGCGGCCGCTCGGGCATCATCGAAACCAACTTCCGCGAAGAGTGCGAAACCGACCTGTTCGGTGAGCAGGCCGTTCTGTGCGGCGGTATCGTTGAACTGATCCGTTGTGGTTTCGAAACTCTGGTTGAGGCAGGTTATGCACCCGAAATGGCCTATTTCGAGTGTCTGCACGAGACCAAGCTGATCGTTGACCTGATCTATGAAGGCGGTATCGCGAACATGGATTACTCGATCTCGAACACTGCCGAATACGGCCAGTACGTGACTGGCCCACGGATCCTGCCTTATGAGCAGACCAAGAAAGCGATGAAAGAGACGCTGTCGGACATCCAAACCGGCAAATTCGTGCGTGACTTCATGCTGGAAAACGCTGTTGGTCAGCCGACCATCAAAGCGGCTCGCCGCCACAATGATGAGCATCAGATCGAGCAGGTCGGTAAGAAACTGCGCGACATGATGCCGTGGATTTCCGCCGGCAAGCTGGTCGATCAGGAAAAGAACTGATCCTGCCAAGCGAATGCGAAGGGGCGGCCCATTAGGCCGCCCTTTTTTGTCCAAGCCCTAAGCCGAGACGCAGATGGTCCAGCACCCTACATCCCGCGATTGGAGCGGCGTTATCACCCTCGGCCTGATTTGGGGCGGGACGTTCATGGTCGTTGCCATGGCACTGGAAGGGTACGGACCTATCACCGTCGCCACCGCGCGCACGACGTTGGGTGCCGTGATGTTGCTGGCGTTGATGGCCGCGACAAACCGTAAGCTACCTTCCGGATCAGCTGCCCTTTGGACCTCGGTCATTGTGATCGGTATCTTGTCGTCTGCCCTGCCCTTTGTTCTGCTAAGCTGGGGGCAGCAATACGTACCGTCCGCCTTCGCGGGTCTGTCCATGGCCGCAATCCCTCTGATGGTGCTGCCGCTGGCGCATTTCTTTTCGGACGAGCCCCTGAACCTGAGAAAACTGGTGGGCGTGACCCTTGGATTCTGCGGTGCGTTGGTGCTGATCGGCCCCGGCTTGGCGCAACTCGGCCACGGGTCGGAACCTTTGGCGCAACTGGCCTGCATCGGGGCCGCTTTATGCTATTCCTGCGCGTCGATCTTCACCCGTCAATGTCCGCCCATTGATCCGGTGGTACTGGCCGCCCTGACCCTGCTGGTCGGCGCAGTAATCCTGCTGCCAATCATGTTCGTGACCGAAGGCGTCCCCACATGGGAAGGTACCCGCCCAAGCATTGCCATCATCGTTTTGGGGTTGGTCCCTACGGCATTTGCCACATTGCTGCGGGTTTCCGTCATTCGCAGCGCCGGGTCGGTGTTCATGACACTCGTTAACTACCAAGTGCCAATCTGGTCGATGGTGTTCGGCGCATGGGTGCTGTCCGAGGCGTTGCCGCT
This sequence comes from Ruegeria sp. AU67, assembly GCF_900312795.1. NCBI lineage: Bacteria > Pseudomonadati > Pseudomonadota > Alphaproteobacteria > Rhodobacterales > Roseobacteraceae > Ruegeria > Ruegeria sp. AU67. Next base: position 152,766 of record NZ_OMPH01000020.1, on the reverse strand, counting down.
GCGCTTTTTCGTGGCGCTGGCTATGATCCTGACCGGGCTGGCCATCAGTCAGTGGTTCAGCCTGCGAAAGATGCTAACCGGGCGCTAGCCTGTAACGGCCTCGACCTCGGCAACGATGCCGTCGACAACCTGGGTCAACAGCGCGTCATCTTCACATTCCGCCATGACGCGGATCAGAGGTTCCGTACCCGACTTGCGGATCAGCAATCGCCCCTGCCCGTTCAGCCGCGCCTCGGCGTCAGAAATAGCAGCCTGCACGCTGGCGGCCTCAAGCGGGGCTTGTCCTTCTCCATAGCGCACGTTCTTCAGCATTTGCGGTACGGTTTCGAACTGCACAGACAATTCCGATGCTTTGCGACCTGTATGAACCAACTCCGCCAAGAAATGGAGGCCTGCCATAAGGCCGTCACCGGTGGTGGCATAATCGCTCATGACGATGTGGCCTGATTGTTCGCCGCCCAGATTGAACCCGCCTTCGCGCATCCGCTCAACGACATAGCGGTCCCCGACGCCGGTGCGCTCCAGACGCAGACCATGGCTTTCAAGATGACGTTCCAGGCCAAGGTTCGACATCACCGTTGCAACCAGCGCGCCGCCATTCAGGCGGTCTGCCTCGGCCCAACTGGTTGCCAAAAGCGCCATCAACTGATCGCCATCCGCGACTTGGCCATTCTCGTCGATCATGACAACGCGATCAGCGTCACCATCCAGACAAATCCCGACATCTGCACCGTGGGCCACGACGGTTTCGGCAGCCATCTGCGGTTTGGTCGAGCCACAGTTGAGGTTGATATTCTTACCGTTCGGCGTGACGCCGATCGGGATCACCTCGGCACCCAATTCCCACAAAACCTCGGGCGCCGTGCGGTGCGCGGCCCCATTGGCACAATCAACAACAACTTTTAGCCCGTCCAGACGCAAGTCTCGCGACAGCGAGGATTTGACGCGCTCACCATATCGGAACCGTGCATCATCCACCCGTCTGGCACGGCCGATATTCCGTGCCTGCGCAGGTCTGACACCTTCTTCGATCAGCTTTTCAATATCGAGTTCCGCCTGATCGGACAGCTTGTATCCGTCCGGACCAAAGAACTTGATGCCGTTGTCCTCGGCTGGGTTATGGCTGGCCGAGATCATCACCCCAAGATCCGCGCGCATCGACCGTGTCATCAGACCGACGGCGGGCGTCGGCACCGGCCCAAGCAGCAACACGTTCATTCCGGTAGAGGTCAACCCGGCCGTCAGGGCGTTTTCCACCATATAACCGGACAGGCGCGTATCCTTACCGATCACAACGCGGTGCACGCCAGACTGATCGCGGCGGAAGTAACGGCCAGCGGCGGCCCCGATGCGCAATGCCATTTCGGCCGTGATTGGATGGGTATTGGCGGTCCCCCGCACCCCATCGGTTCCGAACAGCTTGCGCATAATGTCACTCCGTCATTTCTTGCCTGCCTCCGGCTTACCGGACGGCGGCCCAAAGGCGCAAGGCCTGAGCGGTTTCTACAACATCGTGCACGCGCAGAATTTGAACGCCTTGTGACAATCCAGCCAGCCCGACGGCGATTGATCCCGGCGCGCGGGCGTCCTTGCGCGGCTCTTTGCCAATCTGCCCGATAATACCTTTTCGGGACACGCCCAACAGGATCGGGCAACCTAGACCATGAATCAGGCTGATCCCCTGCAGCAAGGCCAGGTTATGTGCCTCGGTCTTGCCAAACCCTATGCCCGGATCAATGATAATCTGATCCCGATCCAATCCGAGGTTTTCGAGACGATCCACCTGCCCTTCAAGGAAATCGTAGACATCCAGCAGAACGTCGTCATAGGTCGGATTGTCCTGCATCGTGCCCGGATCGCCCTGCATATGCATCACACAAACCGGAGCGCCAACTTGCGCGCAAAACGGCGCAAGCTGTGCGTCAAAGGTAAATCCAGTTACATCGTTGATCAGCCCTGCTCCGGCCTCCCACGCAGCTTTGGCGACGGCGAATTTGCGCGTATCGATGGATATCAACGCATCAGTGCGGGATTTGATCGCTTCGATCAGGGGGCGGGTTCGCGCGATCTCTTCATCTTCGGCCACGAAGGTTGCGCCGGGCCGGGTCGATTCTCCGCCGATATCCAGAATGGTTGCGTCTTGTGAAACCATCTGTTCAGCCGCAGATTGGGCCGCGCTGACCGAATTGTGCACACCGCCATCCGAGAAACTATCTGGGGTCGCATTCAGAATGCCCATAATGTGCGGGCGATCCATGGCAAGGCCCGCAACATCGGCACGCGGACGCGTCAGTCGGTCCAGCGCATCACCTGGTACATCCTGCACGGCAATGATCATTGGACGTTCTTTTCGGCTTAACCGTTCAACATGGGTAAACCAAAGCGGCTGGCCAGCTAGCGGCACTGAACCCGGCGGACGGTTCGGACCATGCTGAACCAGAGGTCGAAAATAAGCGGTCACAGTTGTGCCTGATCCACCGAGATCGCACGCAAAGGGGTTTCAGGGGCGTCGGGCAGCGCGCCGCCGATCACCATCATCTCACTCGCCTCAAAAGTGGCAGCAAACCATGCCGCCAGCGCGACCGCATCCGAAGGTGCCGCCGATTGGCCGTCAACAGCATCCAGCACGATTTTTGAGGGTGCCCAGACGCAAATCTGGCCATTCTTCATGGCCCAATCCAGCTCAGTCCGCGTTGAAACGACAACGCAGCGGTGATCGCGGGCAGCCAGAACCCAGGCGTTCTGTTCAATCGCCAACAGATCAATTCGGCGTTGGGTCATCGCGTGGCCAGTCTGGGAAACCGGCATATCCGCCGCACCGACGCACAGGATTAGGGGACGTTCGCGGTTTTCCAACTGATCGATCCACCCGGTCAGATTGGACGAGGCAATGGCCTCGTTCGACAGAAAAGCCAAACGCGGATGCGGGCGTTCTTCCTCAACAACGTCGTGATGAACCTTGTCTTTTCCGCGCACAATCTCGACACCCAAAGCGCCTGGGCCTCGATCAAGTTTTTCTATTCTGACAAAAGCTCTTACGGCCTGCGGCTCAAGTAAAATTCGCTCGGCCACCCGGTCTGCCAAAGTCTCAAGCAGGTTAAGACGTTCCGCCGCAAGCTCATACGCGATCGCCTCAGTCACCCGGTCATAGGACAGGATGCGATCCACGTCATCGTCGATGGGATCGGTCAGCGGGCGAACCTCGACCACGATGTTAAAACAGATACGCTGGGTCGTTCCACGCTCGGCCTGAAACGCGCCGATTTCAACCTCGACGATATGGTCACGCAGAGAAATACGATCCAACGCCCCCCGGGCAGCGGTCGCTTCGGACCGCTCGGACGGGTGCGCAAAGGCAAGACGGATTTCAGAGCTCATACAGGCGGACCTTTTCGGGCTTTGTGGACGTATTTGCCCAAAATAAACGATGCGCGGGCGTATAACACCGCAACATGCGTCTTTCCAGCCATCGAATGCGGCGTCAGGTTACGCGGAACCAGCTCATCATACCCGAAGCAGCGTGTCCCAGCATATGGCAATGCAGCAGCCAGTCTCCCGGATTGTCCGCGACCAACGCGATCTGACGGGTCTGGCCCCGGTCCACCAGCACGGTGTCGCGCCAGGGCCCCAAACTGCCATCCGGCAGGACGAGCCGGAAGTGGTGACCATGTAGGTGCATGGCATGAGGGAAAGCAGTTTCGTTCACAAACTCGATCCGGTGCACCTGCCCCAGACGCGCATCCAAAAACGGATCCTTGGGTCGTTCTGCGTATCCGTTCAACGCCCAGAACCGACCCAGTTGAGCCAGCTCACGGCCTGTCAGGTCCTGATCGCCAAGCTTGGCTCCTTCCAGCCATCGCATTGCACCGCCCTGCAGGGACATGCGATGCAGCGGCGCCTGATCATACTGAAATTCAGGCGTATTGTTCGCAGGCAATGGTTCAATACCCTGCCTTTGCGATGTGGACGTTTCGGAAACTTGAAAGCGTACCAAGCCATAACCGCCATCCCGCTCGATACTGGCGAGACCCGCGACATCCCCGGACGCGGACGTCACATCCACGACAAGGTCCACCCGTTGTGCGGGCGCAAGAGGGAAGCTATCCTCTACAGGCAATGGAACTGCCAGCGGCATGCCATCCAGTGCCACGATCCAACCTGCCAGCCCGTCCAACGCCAAATCAAATATCCGAGCGTTCGATGCATTGATCAGACGCAATCGCAATCGTTCCCCCGATCCAACAGGGTAAGCCGGATCAAAGCTGCCGTTGACGGACACCAGATTACCCAGCCGCCCCGCATGGCTAAGGTCGTGCCCATTGTCGAAGTCGTCCACGATATGCGCGGTTTCAGGGTCAAGCCGCCAGTCGTCCAGCATCACCGTCAGATCCTGATCAACATCCGGCGGGCTAGATTCTTCAACGATCAGGGGTCCATAGAGACCTCGGGCGACCTGTTCGGTAGACCGGTTATGCGAGTGATACCAATAGGTTCCCGCATCGGGCGCAACAAAGTCATAGTCGAAGGATTGGCCCGTCTCGACAGCGTCCTGCGTCAACCCGGGCACGCCATCCATCGCGTTGTCGATTCGGATCCCGTGCCAATGCACCGCCGTCGGTTGAGGAAGATTGTTTATCAGCTTGCGACTGACGCGCCCGCCCTGAGGCAATCGGATGTCGACACCGGGAACGCGACCGCCATAGGTCCAAACCGGCGTAGCTGGATATCCGTCAGGCGCAATCTGTTGCACCGCTTCTTGCGCGACCAGATCAGAGCTGACCGCATGCGCTACCTTTGGCAGCAGGGCAAGCGCGGTCGAAGTTTGCAGAAACCGTCTGCGGGATAACATCATGGCGGACCTCCTGGCCCGCTACATAAGGCAGAAAACGCCCCGCGCCATCAAGGTTCCAGCGCGGGTGCGTCAATCAGTTGCTCGCGGTCCGATAGTTGTGGCGGTAGAAAATGTGGACCCCGATCCGAGCGGTCTCTTTGTAGACACGCGACCATGACGGACGCACCGCTTTGGTGTGGTAGTGGGTCGCCCCTTCGGTCAGCCCGACGCCAACGCCGTCGATCGCCGCGCGGGCAACCTTGGACACACGCTCATAGGCTCTTTTCTCGCGGATAACTTCTTTCTGACCATCGCAGGTGTAGGTGAACTGGCATTGGTACTTCTTACCGGTTCCCTGCTTGATCACCCCGCACAGCGAACTTGGAAAGCGGCTACTTTTGACCCGGTTCAGGATCACCTCGGCCACGGCAAACTGACCGCGAACGCTTTCGCCGCGCGCTTCAAAGTAAAGCGCCTCAGCCAGACATTTGAAGTTCTCGTCACCAGCGGCAGTCGGCAGTTGATCCAGCCAATCCTTGGAATAGGACACCTGTTGCAGCACAGGTTCTTTACGTGGCTTAAACAGGCCTAAGTAATCACGGAACTTTTGCCCGGGCAATTCGCTCCGGGTTACAAGTTCGCGTTTAGCAGATTCGGTGGCTTCCCTCTCGGCGACGGAAACACTCGGCAGCACGGTTGCTGCCAATGTGGCAACAGCCAATATGTATCGTAGCATCAGATAACCTCGCACAGGCACAATTAGCGCCAGACCCTCCCCCGGCGGGCGCGATGAGGCTATTACCGAATTCAAACGGCGACGTCCAGTTCTGACGGAAAAGCAAGTGGAAAATCGCCGTTTCGTCAACAATATTTGACGACGGCGCTTTCTGTTACCTACTAATTCTAGAGTGCTGCCCTTCTGTCAACCCCCAAGTCTGGACGAAATCGCCAGTTGAGCGGCAGCCAGCCGAGCGACGGGCACCCGGAAGGGCGAACAGGACACGTAGTCAAAGCCCAATTCTCGGCAAATGGCGATTGATTCGGGGTTACCGCCATGTTCGCCGCAAACCGACAATGTGACTTCTGGTTGTGCTTGCCTGCCGCGTTCAGCCCCCAGTTTAAGCAATTCGCCAACTCCGTCCGCGTCCAACACATGAAACGGGTCTTCGACAAAGACACCCTGCCGGACATAAGCCGACATGAACCGGCCTGCGTCATCGCGGGACAGGCCATAGGTCATCTGCGTCAGGTCGTTTGTTCCGAAACTCAGAAACGCGGTTTGTGGCGCAATCTCAGCTGCCCGCAAACAGGCCCGAGGGGTTTCTACCATCACGCCTAGCCGATACTCAAATTCCTGCCCGCGTTCACCGGCGACGGCTGCTGCCACAGAATCGATGCGCGCCTTAACCAGCTCGACCTCGCGCTTGGCGGATACCAGCGGGATCATCACTTCGGGCACCACCGGCGCTCCGTCTTTGCTGGCTTCAAGCGTCGCCTCGAAAATCGCACGCGCCTGCATGTCGTAGATTTCGGGAACCGTCACACCCAGACGTACGCCGCGCAGGCCCAGCATCGGGTTATATTCGGTCATGGCGTCGACCCTGCGTTCGACATCTGAGACAGGCAGGTCTAGCGCTTCGGCAAGTTCGCGTTGGCCGGTGCGCGTGGTCGGAAGAAACTCATGCAACGGTGGGTCGAACAGACGGATACATACAGGCTGTCCCTCCATGATCCGGAAAAGCTGCGCGAAGTCATCGCGCTGCATCGGCAACAAGCGTTCCAACACCGCTTCGCGACCGGATGAGGTCTGCGCAAAGATCATTTCGCGCATTACGATCAGACGACCGGGGTCAAAGAACATGTGCTCGGTCCGACACAACCCGATCCCTTGCGCCATGAAGTTCCGCGCTGTTTGTGCGTCTGCGGGTGTGTCCGCGTTGGCGCGAATTGCAATGTCTCGCTCTGCGTCCGCCCAACCCATCAGCGTCTGAAAACAATCATCCAGTGCGGCCTCGAGCATCGTCGGCCTCCCCGCCAACACCTGACCCGAGCTACCGTCGATGGTCAATGTGTCGCCTGTTTTGAAAACCCGCCCGTCGGGAGCCATCAGCTGTTTTTTCTTTGTCTGAAACCGCATCTCGGACGCGCCGACGATGCACGGCAGGCCCAAACCCCGACCAATCACGGCCGCGTGGCTAGTCATGCCGCCCTTTTCCGTCAGGACCGCGACGGCGGCATGCATACCGCGCACATCTTCCGGGGAGGTTTCGCGGCGCACCAAAATGCACGGCTCTCCCCGCGCGGCGCTTGCCTGAGCCTCCGCCGAGGTGAAAACGATCTTGCCGGTCGCAGCACCCGGACTGGCGGCAATTCCGGTGGTCAGGGTGTCCCGTTCCGCATCAGGGTGAACCTGCCGGTGCAACAGCTCGTTCAGGGAATGTGGATCAACCCGCATTACAGCCTCTTGCGGCGGAATGATCCCGTCTTCGGCCAGGCGCACAGCGATCCGCATCGCCGCGCGTGCGCTGCGTTGAACCCGGACACCATCCAAAATGTGAACGTGGCCGTTTTCAATCACGAACTCGACCTGCATTTCCTCGCGCAGCTTGACCCGCATCAGCGCCGCATGCGTTTTGAGGTCCGCAAATGCCTTGGGCGCGACCTCCTCCAGAGACTTTCCGCGCGGATCCTTTTCCAGATAGAGCGCCGCGACGCCTTCCCCCAGCGCATCCCGCCCCTGACTTTGGCTCAGATACCGGCCGGTTATCTGAGGCAATCCAGTGGTCGGATCAATCAGTTGGAGCACGCCCGATCCGCATTCCCCCTGCCCGACGCCGGGGATCATCTCTTGGATCACCAGCCCCAGACCGGCATCCGCTGGCGCACCCTTGGCCTGACGCAACAATCGGGCCGAGGTGCCCTCCCATGCGCGTGCCATCGAACGCAGCACGGCAATCAGCTGCTCTCCGCGATCCTGTGGAAAGGCTTCGTCCGTCTCGTCTTCGTAAGCCCTCAGAGATTCCTGCAGCCCCTCACGGCCGTCTGCATCGATCTCGTCAAACACATCCGGGTCCAGCCGCGCAACATGAACGGCATAGCTTTGGACAAAGCGCAGATACAACGCAGCCGCGGCCTCGACCCCCATCGAATCCGACAGATCGACATAGCGCGCGTCATTCATGCCGATGTTCAGGATAGCACCCGGGCCGCCCCAATCGGGATCTTCGGAACTGGGCCGTACACAAAGCAGCGCGGCCTGTTCAAACTGCTCAAGAACAGCAGCTAAATCCGGCACCTGCCCGTCCGATATCTGATGCACCGCATCAAATGACAACGCGACCGTTCGTGGAACCGGCAGTTCCAGACGAACCAGACGTTGCAGACATTTCGCCCGCCCGCCATGCGTGTTGGCGGCAACGGGCGCTTCGGACGTGATAAGCGTAGTATGCGGATTATTCTGCACTGCGGCACCTTTTGATTTCACCGCAGCATAAGCCCCTGCACCAATGGCGCAAGGGCGTTCTGGATCAGCCTTCGATGCGGCTCAGATCAGCAACACTGGAGCAGACCTGACGGATCTGGCTTAGCAGGTTCAGGCGGTTACGGCGCAGGATGTCATTGTCGGTATTGACCTGAACATCCTCAAAAAACGCATCCACCGGGCCGCGCAGGTCGGCCATGGCCGACATCGCACTGGGGAAATCCTCAGCTTTCAGCGCCGGGTCGATCTTGGCCTGTGCTGCTTCCAATGCGCCGAACAGAGCTTTTTCGCTGTCGGTCTCCGCAAACTTGATATCTGCGCCATATGAATACTCTACGCCGTCCTTTTCCTCGGCCTGGGTCAGAATGTTGTTGGCGCGTTTGAAACCCTGCACGAGGTTCTCACCATCCTCGGTCGCGATTACCGCGTTCAGAGCACGGGCGCGCTTGACCAGCAGGTTGAGATCGTCATTGCCGTCCATCTCGATACAGGCGTCGATGATGTCGTGACGGATGCCTTCATCTCGGAGGAAGGTTTTGAGGCGGTCGTGAAAGAAAGAGAGCAAATCTGATGGCACGGCCTCGATGATAGCTTTGGCTGCTTCTACTTGATGTGCCAGATCATGAACGCTCTTGGCGGCGGCCTCTGCTGCCTCTGCATCAGCCTGCGCTTGCTCGGCCTTGGCCCCAAGCAAGGCCGCTTGCCATTCCGGCACCTTCAACAAGACGTTCAATGCAGCCGCGGTAGTATCGCCCAAAGGCAAACGCAAATCGTTATTCAGCACCAACCGAACAGCTCCCAACGCCGCGCGGCGCAGGGCAAACGGGTCTTTTGACCCGGTAGGTTTCTCATCAATCGCCCAGAACCCGGTCAGCGTATCCAGTTTGTCAGCTAGTGCGACAGTCACCGAGAGCGGCGCATTCGGCACATCGTCCGACGGACCAAGCGGCGAGTAGTGGTCCTGCGCTACGGCGGCTACGGCGGAATCTTCACCGGCGGCCTCAATGTAATACCGGCCCATAAGCCCCTGAAGTTCGGGGAATTCATAGACCATCTCAGAACTCAGATCAGCCTTGGCCAGACGCGCGGCTTTCTCGGCCTGATCGGCATCCGCTCCGGTCACAGGGGCCAGTTCGCGGGCCAGCGCCGCGATACGGTCGATCCGCTCGGCTTGAGTTCCCAGCTTGTTGTGGAAGGTCACATTCTCCAGCGCGCGGGTCCATTGGGCGATGTCCGTTTTGGCAACGCGCAGGTCATTCTCCCAGAAGAATTTGGCATCGGCCAGACGGGCCGACAGCACCTTTTGGTTCCCTGCCAAAATGGTCGCGCCATTATCGATGGTTTCACGGTTCGCAACAGTGATGAACCGCTCAATCCGGCCCGTCTTGGGGTTTTTCACGGAAAAGAATTTCTGATGCTCTTTCATCGAGGTCTGCAGAACCTCGGGAGGCAGTTCCAGAAACTCGTCGTCGATCCGCCCCATCAGGACAACTGGCCATTCGACCAGACCCGCGACCTCGGCCAGCAGGCCCTTGTCATCGACTACTTCCAGACCCGCCGCAAAAGCAAGGTTCTGGGCGTCGTTCCAAATATGCTCAGCGCGTTCTGCAGGCGACAGCACAACGAATGCGCGTTTCAGCTTGGCGGCGTAATCCTCAAAGGACGACACGGCGAACCGACCCGGCGCCATGAAACGATGACCCTCCGTGGTATCGCCGGACTTGATGCCTTCGATCTCCATCGGCACGACCTGCGCGCCAGCCTCATCGGTCAGAATACACAGGATCGAGTGCAACGGACGCACCCAGCGCAGACCGCCATTGCCCCATCGCATGGATTTCGGCCAGGGGAAGTTGCGGATCGTCGCCTTGAGTACCTCGGCGATGATCTCGGCAGCGGGACGGCCCGGTTTTTCGACGGTGGCGAAATAAACCGCGCCTTTGGGTGTTTCACGCTCTTCCAGTTGATCGCGGGTCAGACCTGCGCCCCGCAGGAAACCTTCGATGGCTTTGTCCGGCGCGCCGACTTTCGGACCCTTGCGTTCCTCGCGGATCATGGGGCTTTCCGAAAGCAACCCTTCGACCGCCAGCGTCAGGCGGCGCGGCGTTGTCAGCGTAGCAGCAGATGCGTAGGTCAAACCAGCCTCGACCAAACCATCGGTGATCCGCTTTTTCAGGTCTTCGCCGGCACGAGTCTGCATGCGCGCGGGGATTTCCTCGGAAAACAATTCGATCAGCAGGTCGGGCATATTCGGTCCTTAGAAATTGACGATCGTCTGAATGACGATGGCATTAGCGATATCCACAAAGAATGCGGATACAAGGGGCAATACGATAAAAGCAATAGGCGATGGGCCATATCGTTTGGTGACAGCGGTCATATTTGCAATAGCGGTCGGGGTGGCGCCTAGGGCGAAGCCTCCGAAACCGGCGGCCAGAACGGCGGCACGGTAATTGCTGCCCATGACAGGAAACAGAACCCAGATCACAAATGCCACTGCGAACAAGGTCTGGGCCGACATGATGACCACAATGGCAAGGCCGAGTTCCGCGATGGTCCAAAGCTGCAGGCTCATTAATGACATGGCCAAAAACGCACCCAGCGAGAATTCCGAAATCAACGCCAGCGAGGGGGTGCGTTCAATTGGTGGGCGGCTGGGTGCAAGCCATGCGCGCAGGTTCGCGATGACGATGCCCATGATGAGACAAGGCACGAACAGCGGCAGCTTCAAACCGGCAGCGCTGATCGCCTCGCCCAGCGAATACCCCGCAATGATCGCCAGGTTGAGGAACAGGAGAACGCGCATGATCGACAGATGATCGATTTTGCTGGACACGTCATCGCCGTCAGTGGGAAGCCCCACTGTGTGATCCTCGTCGGGGCGTGCAGGGCTGAGGTTGCGCCCTTCGACCAGAAGCCGCGCTATCGGTCCACCAACCAAAGCAGCCAGAACAAGCCCAAGAGTTGCAACGGCAACGCCTAGCTCAGTTGCGCCGTCCAGGCCGGTGGCCTCGGCAACCTCGGGGGCCCAGGCAATCGCAGTTCCGTGCCCGCCGATCAGAGATGCCGAGCCGAACAGAACCCCAGCCTGCGCCGGATACCCGAACATAGACGCCCCAATTGCCCCGATCCCGTTTTGCGCAACAATCGTCGCCAAAGTCAGGATCAGAAGTAAAAACAGAGGCTTGCCGCCTGATATCAGGTCAGAGAGTCGCGCGTTTAACCCGATGCCCGCAAAGAACACCACTAACAGAAAATCCCGTGTGGCAAGGTCAAAGGATAGCTCAAGATCGAAGGCCAGATACAATATCAGCACGACCAGTGAGGCCAGCAGGCCACCCGTGACAGGTTCGGGAATGTTAAACTGGCGCAATGCGGCGACGCGCGCATTGATCTCTACCCCCAAAAGATACACCGCAAAACCCAACGTAGCGGTCAGGAAATCAGGTATCTGGAGGGTCTCGGCGGTCATCTTATCCTCAATTCTGTGGCCGGTCCGGGCATTCTTCGCCAATCACGGTGCCGTCATAGGCCTTTTCGCCGCAATTGTTCAGCGCGTGCCAGACATAGCCTTTGCCGCCATTTGTAACGGCAACAATTCGGTCAACGCCAAAGTGGATGTTTTTTGCGCCCAGAAAGGCTTTGGCCTCGCCTGATTTCAGGGCATCCGCCACCGCCACGGCGTCAAAGCAATCGAACCATCCGGGCGCGGTCAGCGGCTCTGCATTCTCGACCGCGACATAGTTTTCCTCAATCTGCGCAAGCGTCATATCCGTTTCGAAACAGGCACGGTAGCGGATGGGTGAGCTGTCCGCGTCAATCGCCTGAAACGCACTGTAGGATATAGGCGTGGGCGCCTCGGCCCCTTCCGTCATCAACATGACATCCTGCCCGGGCTTGGATTCCACGTCATAATAAAATCCGTAGATCTGCAGGTAATACATCCCAAAACCGGCTACTGCCGCCGAGATCAGCACTATGATCGCAAGCACTTTTCCTGTCATTGTCTTTTCCTTTTGCTCACGATGCCTCTTTCACGATCGGTAAAAATAGGACAGGTTCCAATTGATTACAGGCCGGAAAGAGACTTTTGAAATGGACAGCACCCTTGCCGTAGGATTCTTCGGAGCGCTTTTTGCGATCATGAATCCAATCACGAACCTGCCAGTGTTTCTTAGCGTCACCGACGGCCTTGCCTCGGCTGAGCAACGCAAAGTGGCTACAAAGACGGCGCTCTACTGCCTGATCCTCGGCGCATCGTTTGCGGCTGTGGGAAGTCAAACGCTCAGCCTGTTCGGCATCAGCGTCGATGACCTGCGCGTCGCGGGTGGTCTGGTTGTTCTGATGATTGGCCTGAATATGCTGAACGGAAAGCCCAGCACGTCGCATCACGGAACCGAGGGGGAACGGCAATCCTATCCTGAACCTAATACGGTTGCCTTTTATCCGCTGGCCTTTCCGATCCTTGTCGGACCGGGCACAATTACCACGTTGATCCTGTATGCAAGTCACATCCATAAACCGGTAGATGCCATTGTTTACGCTGGCGTTTTCCTGGCCGTCTTGCTGTTGCTGTTCGTGACATTCTGGAACGCCGCAGCCATTGCCAAACGTCTGTCTGACAATGCTCGTGTTATCATGAGCCGGTTCATGGGCATGATCCTGTCGGCCATCGCAATCAGCATGATCGCGGCTGGCCTTAAGGTCTTGCTGCCCGGACTGGCCTGAGCGGCGCATTAGGCCTGGAACCCGGCGGCCTCGGTCAGCAGGAATGCGTCTGCGCATTGCTTCGCCAAAGCCCGCACGCGGCCGATATAGGCCTGACGCTCGGTTACCGAGATCACACCCCGCGCGTCCAGCAGGTTGAACACGTGACTGGCCTTGATGCACTGATCATAGGCCGGGTGCGCCATGATGATGCGCTTGCCAGTTTTTGGGTCGTCATGCTCCTGTGCCAGAATGGCGGCGCACTCAGCCTCGGCTTCTTCGAAGTGGCGCAACAACACTTCGGTGTTGGCCACGTCAAAGTTCCAGCGGGCGTATTCTTCTTCGGTCTGCTTGAAGATGTCGCCATAGGAAAGCGGGCTTGGTGACTGCGGATCGTTGAATGGCATGTCCATCACGTGGTCGATGCCAAGCACGTACATCGCCAGGCGCTCCAAGCCATAGGTCAGCTCGCCCGAGACCGGCGCACAATCATGGCCACCGACCTGTTGGAAGTATGTGAACTGGCTGACTTCCATGCCGTCACACCAAACTTCCCAACCCAAACCCCATGCGCCAAGGGTGGGGCTTTCCCAATCATCCTCGACAAACCGGATGTCATGCAGGGTCATGTCGATGCCAATCGCCTCAAGCGAGCCCAGATACAGGCCCTGCAAATCCGGCGGACTGGGTTTGATCAGCACTTGATACTGATAATAATGCTGCAACCGGTTGGGGTTCTCACCATAGCGCCCATCCGTAGGGCGGCGCGAAGGCTGCACATAAGCTGCGGCCCAAGTTTTCGACCCAAGCGCGCGCAAGGTGGTCGCCGGGTGGAACGTACCTGCACCAACCTCCATGTCATAGGGCTGCAGAATGGCGCAGCCTTTTGAGGCCCAATAGGTCTGAAGCCGCAAGATAATCTCTTGAAAAGAACGTGGTGCGCTGGACTGGTCGGTCATGACATTCCCTTTGGACGCCACTGCGCCCGGTTCCGTTGGGTTTTGTCCTTCCTATGCAAGGGGCCGTTGGGCGTCAACGGGCGGCAAAGCCTATGCTGTCACTGCGCAGCCACACTGGAAATTCCCCGTATTCCGGGCATGGCTTTCGGTACGTTGTTTCGCGTAGGGTCCGGCAAAGATAAAACACTGCAGACACGGGCAGACAATGACTCGCATATTTACGGCAATTTTGTTTCTTTTTCTCATCGGCGCGCGCGCTGTTTTTGCACAGCAGGACGCAGGTGTCTGGGTGCAGGTCGAAGCGCAGCCCTCGCTGCGCGAAGCGCAGGAACGTGCGCGGGCCTATGCCGGTACCTTGCCGGACGTAAACGGGTTTCGATTGAACTCTGGCTGGTATGCCATTGTTATCGGGCCGTATTTGCGCACAGATGCGGAACAGGTTCTAAGCGTTTACCGCGCCGAGGGGCAAATCCCTGCGGACAGCTATATCGCGTTTTCTAGTGCACTGGGTCAGCAATTCTGGCCGGTCGGAGAGAACATTCTGGATCGGGGCGTCGTGACGCCACCAGTTGAACCTCAGCCGGAACAGCCGGTTGTTGGCGTAACACCGCAGGCCTCTGACGAGACACGCTCACAAGCGTTGCAAAGCGAACGTCTTCTAAGCACGCAGGAACGCATGAATTTGCAAACCGCCCTGCAGGCCGCGGGTTTTTACAATTCAACGATCGATGGCGCATTTGGCCAAGGCACGCGGCGCTCCATGGGCGACTGGCAACGGTTCAACGGCTTTGAAGCAACCGGCGTTCTGACGACCGCACAGCGCAAGGCGTTGATTGACGATTTTAATGCCCCCCTTCTGAGCGTTGGGATGGAGCGTCACTCCGACCCGCAGGCCGGTATCGATTTGGATCTGCCGCTGGGTGTCATCGCATTCGACCGTTATGAGGCCCCGTTTGTTCACTTCAAAAGCACAACCGATCTGGGCGCCAAGGCCCTGTTGATCAGTCAAAAAGGCGACAAAGCCACGCTGCGCGCCCTTTATGAGGTGCTGCAATCGCTGGAAATCGTTCCGCTCGATGGCCCACGGCAACTGCGCGGCGACAGCTTTACGCTGGAAGGGCGCGGTAATGGGATCGTGACCTATAGCGAAGCACGGCTGGACGATGGCCAGATCAAAGGCTTTGCACTGGTTTGGCCCGAGGGTGACGATGCCCGGCGCGCCAGAGTGCTGGCCGCAATGAAGACCAGCTTTACCGCAACTGGCACGGTGCTGGACGCCGCAGCGGGTGCCAATGCCGAGCAGCGGATTGATCTGGTGTCCGGACTGCAGGTACGCACACCGCGCCTGTCCCGTTCGGGCTTCTTCGCTGATACCAGCGGCACGGTCCTTACCGTATTTGAGGCCGCTGACAGCTGCACACGCATCACGCTTGATGACGATCAGGAGTTCCAGCTCGCCTCGTCTGATGCAGATCTGGGCGTGGCGGTTCTGCGCCCCAGCCGCAATCTGGTTCCGGTCAACGTGGCAGAATTCAGCGCCGATGCGCCGCGTATTCAATCTGAGATCGCGGTGTCGGGCTTCTCGTATGAAGGCGCCTTGGGCGCACCGACACTCACCTTTGGTCAGATCGCTGATGTGCGCGGCCTGAACGGAGAAGACGGCGTGAAACGTCTGGCATTGGCGGCCCAGCCCGGCGATGCGGGCGGACCGGTTTTTGACGGCAATGGCCAGGTTGTTGGCATGCTGCTGCCAACCCCGACCGAAGGACGCACCCTGCCCGCGTCTGTCAGCCTTGCTGCAACGGCCAACAGTCTGAACGAAGTTCTGGCCAAGGCGGGCGTGTCCGGTCAATCGGGTCAGCCGACAGCGCAAATCTCGCCCAATGAACTCAGCCGCCGGGCGACCGGAATGACCGTATTGGTTCATTGCTGGGATTGATCTCTGCGCCAAATCGCACAAAGCGCCGCTCGTCCGAGCGGCGCTTTTTTGTTGGCTAAAGGATATCCGGCGTGACACGGATCAGTGTCGGGACCGGGGCCGTAAAGGCGGCTCGGACCGCCTCTTGCATCTCGGGCAAACTGGAGGGCGCAGAGGACAACGCGCCAAAGGCCTCGGCGAGTTTGCAGAAATCCGGGTTCCGCGCGACAACCGCATTTGGGGCGATCTGACCTCGGACCATGCTGTCCTCAATCTCTTTGAGCTTTCCGTTGTCCCAAAGAATAATCGGCAGAGACAGGCCCAGTTCGACTGCTGCACCAAGCTCTTGCATCGTATAGTGAAAACCGTAGTCCCCGGCGATCACCGCTGTAGGCTTACCTCGGCGCGCCACAGCCCCGCCAATTCCGGCCGGCAGCGCATAGCCAAGCGTGCCGAATCCGGTCGGATGGTGCCAGTGATAGGGATAGCCCATATCCCAAACCTCTTTGGCGACATAAGCGAACTGGGTCATGTCAGAATAGATCATGGTGTCGCCGGGCATCGCCGCGCGAAGGGCATCCAGCACCGGGACGATACCCGGTCGTTCCGCATCCACTTCGGCCCGCCAACGGCGGCGCGTGTCAGCGACTTCCTCCGCTGTCCAGCCCGTCGAAGGTTTAACATGGTCGATAGCCGCCCAAAGTGCATGGGCAAAGCTTTCCCCGTCAGCCTGTAATTTCACTGCGGCGCGATGGTGATCGGACAGAACCTTCGGGTCCACATCTATACGCACCAGATTGCCCGTGTGGCCCAATGCATTTCGCCACAGGTCGACCTCGCCCAATTCCGCGCCCACGACGACCACAAGGTCGGCGGAAGCGATAACATCGGCGCTGCCCGGTCGTGGCAACATGGCTCCGTAGTCCAAGGCATAGCCCAACCCCGCCATTCCGCGCCCGGCATACGTGGTAAAACAGGCCGCACCCAACTGCGTCAGGATTTGCCGCCACAGATTCGACCGCGCACCACCACCCAGAATAAACAACGGGCGCCGTGCGATGTTCAGCATGGACATTACCGGAGCCAAGTCCGGCGGCAGAACTTTTGAGCGCAAACCAGGTTGGTTGGGAAACGGTGCGGGATCAGCATCGGCCTCAAGCTGTGCAATCGGCACCTGAATGTGCTTTGGACGTGGACGGCTGAGTTCAAACTCTTCAAACGCCCGCTCGACCAGACCATAAGCGGCCTGAGCGGTATTCGCCTGATGCGACCAGTCAGTCACGGTTTCAGCCGCAGCGCGTTGGTCTTTCATCTGGTGCAACTGCCCGTGCACGCCTTGCGTTTCATCAAGGCACGAGGACATCACCAGCATCGGGACAGAATCCGTATAGGCCTGCCCCATCGGTGTCATGATATTGCACAACCCCGGTCCGGTGATGACATATGCAACACCCGGCTTGCCGGTCGCACGGGCATAGCCGTCGGCCATGAACCCTGCCCCCTGCTCGTGCCGGGCCAGCACATGGGTGATTCCGGCCTCTTCGATCCCGCGATACATTTCCTGATTGTGCACGCCGGGAATACCAAAGATCACATCCACTCCGCGATCCCGCAGCATATGCGAAATCTGCGCACCAAGGGGTCTTTTCATCAATTCCTCCAGAACTGGACAGTGAAGAGTGCATAAACGGCCAAAAGCTCAAGCCGCCCTACCAGCATACCGATTGAAAGCAGCCATTTCGCGGTGTCGCTGAGCCCTGCAAAGTTGCCGGCCGGTCCGATTTGATCCCCCAGCCCCGGCCCTACATTGGCCAGCGCTGTGGCTGCACCGGAGACGGCAGTTATGAAATCCAATCCCGTCAGTGCCAGCGCCCAGGCCAGCACGCCCAACGAGAGCACAAAAAACATGAAGAAGCTCATGACTGAGGTCAGAACGTCCGGACCAATCGAACGGCCATCATATTGCGGCTTAAAAACACCATGAGGTGAGCGGATGCGGCGGATCTGGGTCTTAATCGAAGCAAACAGCAGTTGATACCGGAAGATCTTGATAGAACAGGCGGTTGAACCCGCGCAGCCGCCAATCAGACCGATCAGAAAGAACATCATGATCGGGAAACTGCCCCAGCCCATGTAATCTACGCTGGCATACCCTGTACCCGAAATGATCGAGGTGATGTTGAACAGTGATTCCCGAACAGCTTGTTCCCAATGATGCGGGAAAACGGAGGTCAGAAAGACCGCCATAATGACCACCAGCACCAGAATGGTCGCCAGAAAGGTCCGTATCTGGCTGTCGCGGAAAATGGACCTCGTATTGCCATTGGCGAATTGGACGTAGCGCACGAAAGGCAGTGCAGCGAGGATCATGAAGACAGCGGCCGCATATTCTGCTGGGCCGGAAAACGTGCCAAAGGACGCGTCATAATTTGAAAACCCGCCCGTTGAGATCGTCGTCAGGGCGTGCACCACGGCATCAAAAAAGCCCATCCCCAGACCTGCATAGACCAGCGCGCAAACAATCGTCAGAAAGACGTAGATCAGGGAAATCTGGCCCGCGATCTCTTGCGCACGCGGCAGAATTTTCCCCATGGTTTCAAATCCTTCCGAGCGGAAGATTTGCATCCCTCCGACGCGAAGCTCGGGCAAGAAAACCATGGCCACGACGATGATGCCGATGCCGCCCAACCATTGCAGCAGGCCACGCCAAAGCAGCAACCCCTGTGGCAGGTTATCGAGGCCGGAAATCACTGTCGAGCCTGTCGTCGTCAGGCCCGACATCGCCTCGAAATACGCGTCGACAAAGCGCAGTTCGGTCTCGCCCAAAAGAAACGGAATGGCGCCAAAAAATGGCAGTGCGACCCAGACCCCTGTAGTCAGTAAAAAGGTCTGACGGATCGTCAGACCTTCGCCGACTCCGTTCGAGCAGCTCATTGCCAGAACGACGCCGGTCAGAATCGTGATGACGCCGCTTTCGAGAAAAACGTGCCACTCGCCTCGGCCTTCGATGAAGTCCGCAAGCATAGGCAGCAGCATGGTCGCCCCAAGAATGGCTACCAATAGGCCAATCACATATCCAACCGGGCGCATATCCGTCATGAGGCGCAGCGTTGGCGCGCCTGCACGACTGTGTCAAGCCGGTGTCGGGTTTTACCCGTCCGTTTTGCGTGCCGTTGTTGGCATCGCGGGCGGGCTAGACGGGGCGCGCGGGCGACGCGCCGGAGTTGCCTGTGCCACCTCGGGCTTTGCGGCAACGGCTTTTGCAGGCGCAGGCTGCGCCGCGACCGGCTTGGCGGGTGCAGGTTTCGCCGCGACCGGCTTGGGTGCGGCTGGTTTGGCCGGTGTCTTTGGCGCAGTGGTGTTCGCTGCCACAGGTTTCGGCTTGGCAACCGCTGCCGGTTTTGGCGCAGGTGTTTTTCTAGCAACGGCAGGCTTTGGTTTGGCTGCCGCTGCGGGTTTGGCCGCTGGCTGCCCTTTGGCGACGGCAGGATTGGCGGTAGGCTTTTCTGCAACTTCGGCCGATTTGGCTGCTACCGGGGTGGGTTTGGTTACTGCAGCCACCGTTTTGGGCGCGGTGGGCTTGGGTGATTCGACCTTAGGTTTTGCGGCGGCTTTCTTGCGGGCTACAGGCTTGGGCTTGGCCACCACCGCAGGTTTTGCCTTGGCAACCGATTTGGCCTTGGGCGCGGGTTTTGCCGAGGGTGCAGCCGGGGCCGGAGCAGCAGCCGACGCGTGCAAGGCACTAACCGACACAAACGGCAGCTCCATCGCCGAACGGGTCAAAATCTGCATAATTTTCATTTGGTTGCTAACCGCATAGCCGGCCATTCGGATGGCCGCAGCCTGAAATTCCAGCGGTTGGGAAATTGGATTCATACTTTAGTTCTCCTCTGAAAGCGATGCAGCCTGCAAAAGAGTGAATTGAGCTGCCCGTCCCGATTTTTCGGGCGGATCAAGCAGTCACGAAGTCCTGAGCGTCGCACGTCTCAGCTTCCTTTCAGAGTGGCAGACGCACGAACAGAAATTCGCCTGCCACGGCTGCATTCCACACCAGTGTTACTTGAAGGACCGTGCAAATGCAGCACGAATTGCCGCGCTGCGGCGGAAAACCGCTCTTGGTCTAAAAATGATACTTTATTGATCCACCCTGCCCCGTCACCCAACGTGGAACAGGGTGGTGAGCAGCCGCGGGTCCAGGCTGGGTGACACAAAGGTCGGACCTTTGGTCAGAACCGACACCGCATCGTGGCTGTGCAGGCTTTCCTGATGGCTTGCGACCACGCGGAAATCGCCGATATGGTGATCGGCGGCCAGCAATTCAGCACAGAACAAACGGGCAGCGTCTTCGACAAAGATCGGATTGGCCGCATTAAGCTCGGCAAAGGCCTGTTCATCCTCGCGTTTGACCATCACCTGCGTTTCTGTCGGAACGGCACGGCGGCACATGGCAATCAGATCCTCGAACCAAAGGCAATCCGTGTCGCAATCTACAACAACAGAAATCCGCGCCACTGAGCGTTGCGAATGCGGTGTGGCCAGCTGTCCACGTGTTGCGCGTGCGTGCTCGCTGAGTTCCAGCGAACAGGGACATGTTGAGGAATATACGTAGTCCAGATGCATGATCTTCTGGCGCACACCACCCTGTTCGACCAGCTCCAACGCGATGTCGTAATACTGGTACCCCTCCAGGCCGGACCTCAGGCTTTGCACCCGATCGGGGTAAGAAAACCGCATCTGAATGCGCGCATCAAAGCTGTCCAGATCGGTCATGTAGTCATCCAGCGCGGCCTCCATAACCTCAAAGCTGAATGTCCGTTCGGCGTGCTTGTAGAACGAGCGCATGATCCGGGACATGTTGATGCCCTTCTTTTCGGCATCAAGGCTGACAGTGCCAGTAACCGATGTCTCAAGCGCCAGATCATCGCCATTCTTGCGGTGAAATCGGATCGGCAGACGGAAGTTCGAGATACCAACATGCTGGATTTGCTGCTTTGCGCCCCGGATCAGACTGGACGGGCCATTCTGCAGATCCGGCAAGGTCGCGCGGTACGCGCTGTCAACGGTGAACCCCTCGGGGTATTCGCGCGACAGGGACGGATAGTTTACGGGCACCAGACCGGGCACAAGGCGCGCAATTGCCGGGTCGAGCTGGCTGATCTCGGCCTCGGTTGCGGACTCGGCCCATTTGCGCAGGGTCTTCAGAGCGGCTGCGGCTTCGTCATTGTCGGGCGTGTCCTCAATGTCGCGGGCGTGCACGTTCATCGATCGGGTTCCTCGGTTGGTCGCCGAACCTTATTCGTGTTCGACTTGCTTTCCAGTGTAACTTTATACGCTGAAAAACACAGCCCGGATCGAAATTCGGCGAAAATCGCATGACTTACGTCATTTTCACCTAGTTTCGACCCGGTTGTCAGTAAACCGCTGCCGTTAGTTAACGTTGCGACACGTCCAGCGCATGCTTGATGTCTGCAAGAAGATCGCCCGCATCCTCCAACCCGACGGAAAAGCGGATCAGGCCGGGTGTGATGCCCAATTCGTCCTTCTGATCGTCACTCAGACGCTGGTGCGTTGTTGTGGCCGGATGTGTCGCAATCGACTTGGCATCGCCCAGATTGTTCGAAATGACAGGGATCGTCAGCGCGTTCAGGAACGCAAACGCCGCGTCTTTGCCGCCCTTGATGTCCAGCGACAGAACAGTTCCGCCTTTGCCGCCCAGCTGGGCTTGGACCAATGCGTTTTGCGCATGGGTTCTCAGACCCGGATAAAGCGTCCGTTCCAGCGCCGGATGCCCCTCAAGCGCTTCTGCAATGGACTGTGCCGTCTGGGCCTGAGCGTTAACGCGCAGTGCCATCGTTTCCAGACCTTTCAGCATGACCCAGGCGTTGAACGGGCTCAGCGCTCCACCGGTATGTTTCAGATAGGGCTCAACCGTACCCCGGATGAAATCCTTAGTACCAATGATGACACCGCCCAAAGCACGCCCCTGCCCGTCGATATGTTTGGTCGCGGAATAGACCACGACATCCGCCCCCTGTTCGATCGCGCGCGAAAAAACCGGGGTGGAAAACACATTGTCCACGATGACAAGCGCGCCAACCGCATGGGCCAGTTTGGCAACCGCCTCGATATCAATGACCTCAAGCGTCGGGTTTGACATGGATTCGAAGAAAACCGCCTTGGTCTCGGGGCGGATCGCCGCTTTCCAGGCGTCCAGACCGGTGCCGTCAACAAAGGTGACGTCCACACCATAACGGGAAAGGATGTTTTCGAGGATATACAGACAGGACCCGAACAATGCCTTGGCCGACACCACATGGTCGCCCGCCTGTAACATGGAGGTCAGCGCCGCGTTCACCGCAGCCATGCCGGATGCTGTGGCAAACGCGTCCTCGCCACCTTCCAGCGCCGCGATGCGCTGTTCGAACATCGAAACGGTCGGGTTGCCATAGCGGGCATAGATGAACTCATCCGGGCCGGATTCGATGAACCGCGCCTCGGCTTGTTCTGCTGTCTCATAGACAAAGCCCTGCGTCAGAAAAATTGCTTCGCTGACTTCGTTGTATTGGCTGCGACGGATGCCGCCATGGACGGCTTGGGTGCGTTTGTTCCAGCTCTCGCTCATCTCATTCCTCTCGTCCCTTGTCTGGCAAGGGCATCAAAAAAACCCCAGACGCGGTCAAGCGAAAGGGGCCTTTCATCCTGACCTTTTAGCGGTGTTGTTTAGCGTGGCCCGCAATCCGGTAACAAATCGCCACGTAGCTTCTGCGATGCAAATACGCCGCGCATTCTTGGCCGTCAAGCCCGGTTGCCCTGTGTCACGCTTTCGTAACCGCCTCTTGCCGATTGCGCAGAATACCGCATGATCGCCTCAATCTGAGGAGGCACCATGATCGATCTGTATTTCTGGCCCACGCCGAATGGCTGGAAGGTGTCCATCGCTTTGGAAGAGATGGACCTTCCCTACACCACTCACCTAATCAATATCGGCAAGGGTGATCAGTTCGACCCAGAGTTCCTAAAAATTGCGCCCAACAACCGGATGCCTGCCATCGTTGACCCGGACGGCCCGGATGGCACATCTATCTCGGTGTTCGAAAGCGGAGCGATCCTGATGTATCTCGCCCGCAAGACAGGTCGTTTTTACGGCAACACCGAGCGTGACCGGATCGCGGTCGAGGAATGGCTGATGTGGCAGATGGGCGGCGTCGGCCCGATGGCTGGTCAGGCGCATCATTTCCTGAAATACGCGCCGCAACTGAACCCGCCACAGGACCTGCCCTACCCCAAAGACCGATACCGGTCAGAGGTTGCGCGCCTTTATGGGGTGCTGGATCGTCGGCTGTCTGAAAACGAATACGTCGCGGGCGATTTCTATTCCATCGCCGACATGTCAATCTGGGGCTGGGCCAGCCTGTGGGAGGGTCAGCAGCAGGTGCTGGAGAACAAACCCCACTTCGCCCGCTGGCTTGAGATGGTGAGCGCTCGCCCCGGCGTCCAGACTGGGCGCGCGCTGAATGCAGAGTTACGTGGGGACCACCGGGACAAGCAGGCACAGGGGGTTTTGTTTAAGCGGTGATGCATCCAAAAAACCACTTGGACCCACAATGATCTTCCGTCATTGGTGCTTTGGCTACGGCTAGTATCGTTAGCGAAATTGGAATTCAGGCTCCGCATGGAAAGGCACCGGCTTGCCTTTCCAAAGCTTACTGCGCAGTGCCGCAACATTCCTGTCGTCAACGCGCATCAGGGCTGTTAGGACAAAAGTCGCTTTCCTTTGCTTTGGGCTTGCTTTCTGAACTGGGCCATTGGCTCGCTCCGCCGTATCGAAAGGCAAGACATGCGGTTTTTTCGACCGCACGGAGCGAAAGTTTGGAACCGGATGCTGCTTTCGGCCTGTTTCTTCCGCCGACCGTGACAATTCGATGCCCTTGAGTTGCTGCAATTTTGAGAGGTATTTTTTTGCGGTCCCAAAGTGCCTGCGTTCCAAGGAGTAAGCGCTCAATGCCTCCTCGATCATTCTGGCAGTGTGTACATATCCCTTTGAGCGCGTGAACTCCCTGAGCTCAGCCAGTTGATCGGAGATCTGGCTCTCATCCCGCAAGGCGGCTTTTTTGAGCGATCCATGTCGTGTTACGTTGGGCATCCGGGCTGTCTCTTAGAAGACGTTGAGTAGTGCGCAATCAAGTCTAAGTTCTGACAAAGACCGACGCGCAAAGACGCTTGCCAGTACCCGCCCGACAGCGGAGAGTCGACCAACCGGCGTCAAAGTGGCGGAAAAGCGCTTAGACTCGCGGGTGGGTTTAGGAGCGCATAGCGGCGCTCCTCGGAACGTGAGTTTTGCGGTCGCAAAGCAGCAGCAAGGCTTCGCGTTATCGGGAAACAGACCTACCCTCTCCCCGCTCCAGCAGTACCAGTATGCCTGAGATATCCTCGATCTCATCCGCAATCACATGAGCCACCGAATACGCCCGCTACACGCCGATTTACGCTCAAATAGCGGGACCAAGCAAGCGCAGAGCAATTTGTTTAAGTGAATGGAATTCCCTGCTATACTCGGGCCTTAATAGGAAAAGTATTTTGCAAAACCCCGCCGATCCGCGCCTCAATAGATGTATCGTGGCCGGTCATGGTAAAAACGGTCGAACCTGAAAGGGAACGAGTTACTTTATGCGAGTATTGGCCCCT
This sequence comes from Ruegeria sp. AU67, assembly GCF_900312795.1. Taxonomy (NCBI): domain Bacteria; kingdom Pseudomonadati; phylum Pseudomonadota; class Alphaproteobacteria; order Rhodobacterales; family Roseobacteraceae; genus Ruegeria; species Ruegeria sp. AU67. The sequence goes on along the minus strand of NZ_OMPH01000020.1, from coordinate 128,185 downwards.
TTGTTTGTTTTATGCGCAGGTATGGCGAGTGCCGCTCCGGATTGCGAAGAACCTGCTCAAGCGCACGAGCTTGTGGCGTATGAACCGTCTGCTGAACTGGACGTACTCTTGGAGGAAGACACTTCACCTGCGCCCCCTAAACGAGAGCTGACTGTGTCGCTTAGGCCACGGTTGCGGCCCTGCAAATTCCGTCAGATCGAGGTCGGTCGCGAACGGATGCGCGATCGCGGTGCAGTGTGTGGTGATTGGACTATTGTGGGCGAGGCCCAAAAGTCATTTAGGGGAAAGTACCGGGGATGCGGTATTGTGGAACCGGTGCGCATCCGCATGGTTTCTGACGTTTTCCTCAGTCAGTTTGCCCTGATGGATTGCGAAACGGCCGTCACACTAAAGACTTGGCTGGAGAATTCGGCCAAACCGGCCTTTGCTGATCAAGGCGGCGGCCTGAAAGGGCTACGTCTTTCTGGCCATTATGCCTGCAAGACGCAAAACAATCAGCCTCGCGCTCGGATATCGGAACATGCCCGGGGTCGCGCAATTGATATTTCGTCCTTCATACTCACGGATGGCACCGTGATCACCGTACGCGACGGATGGACAGCGGAAGATACGAGCGATGTTATTCACGAGCTGCACGCAGGCGCCTGCGGTCTGTTTGGCACCGTGCTGGGGCCTGACGCCGACCGCTATCACAAAGGGCACTTCCATTTTGACACAGCGCGCCGCCGTAGTGGACCCGTTTGCCGCTGACGGACTACCCCTCCCCCCGCACCAGCACATCCAGCATGCCCGAGATATCCTCGACCTCTTCCGCGATCACATGGGTCACCGAATGCGCCCGCTGCATCCTGCCCGTGACCCGCAGCAGCCGCCCCGAGATCACCGCCCGGCGGAAACGTTCATAGATCTTGCGCCAAACCACCACGTTCACGATACCGGTCTCATCCTCGAGCGTGACAAAGATCACCCCCTTGGCCGTCCCGGGCCTCTGCCGCAGGATCACCAGCCCCGCGACCGCCACCAGCGCGCCCTCGGGCGGGTCGTTCAACCGGTTGGCGGGCAGACACGCGGGCGGGCGCGGCCAGTTCCGGTCCGAAGACACAGGGCGGGTAGGTAACGCAATCATGAGAACAAAAATAGAACAAATGCAAGGAAAGTCCATAGGCGGCGTGACGAGTCGCAAATGAGGCTGGAAAGACCTAAATGCCTTCACTATGGAAGAATTCGACAAGCGAAAGAGGAAGACGCACGCAATGGCAAAGATTACCTATGTCGAGCACGGCGGTACCGAACATACAGTCGAAGTCGCCAGCGGCCTGACCGTCATGGAAGGGGCCCGTGACAACAATATCCCCGGCATCGAGGCCGATTGCGGCGGCGCCTGCGCCTGTTCGACCTGCCATGTCTATATCCACCCCGACTGGGTCGAGAAGGTTCCGGCCAAGGACGACATGGAAGAGGACATGCTGGATTTCGCCTTTGAACCCGACCCGGCCCGCTCGCGCTTGACCTGCCAGATCAAGGTCACTGACGAATTGGACGGGCTGGTTGTTCAAATGCCCGAAAAGCAGATCTGATGCTTTTCAAAGCGATCGCGGCTGCCGCGATCGCAATTGGAATCTTTCCGAGTCAGACAAGATCTCAGCAGCCATGGCAGTATGAGCCGCTGGGTTCGGCAGAGTACTCCGAACCCACTGCGCGATACCCGCACGGGGTACTCGGTGATCAGATTGAATACGGCGCCCTGATCCTGCAATATGCGCCGGAATGGGCGAAATACACAATCCGGCTGCCAAAAGAGCGCGTTTTCGAAGATATCCGACCGCGCCTGATTGATATTGACAACGATGGCCGTCGCGAAGCTCTGGTGGTTGAAAGCCATCGTGACAAAGGTGCACGGCTTGCAATCTACAATGGCGGCGGCCTGATTGCCGCTACGCCCTACATCGGAACCCGCTTTCGCTGGCTCGCTCCGGTCGGCGCGGCCGATATGGATGGCGACGGCAACGTCGAGATCGCCTATGTCGATCGCCCTCACTTGGCCAAAACCCTGCGCATATGGCGATTTGCAGACGGCGAGCTGACCGAAATCGCATCGCTGCCCAATCTCACCAATCACCGTATTGGAGAAGATTTCATCTCCGGCGGTCTGCGCGATTGCGGCGGCACTCCGGAACTGATCCTCGCCAACGGCAATTGGACACGCGTTATCAGCGTCTCCTACCAAAATGGCTGGACCAAAACTGACTTCGGCGCATTCACCGGGCCCCAAAGCCTAAACAATCCGCTCAAGTGCTGATCCGCCTCTTCATCTGGCCAAAAATATCCTAGGGGTGAGGCCGCAGGCCGAGGGGGCAAAGCCCCCTATCCCTTGGTCAGTCGCACAGGCTGTCCGTGGGGCGTCATCAGATAGGCCTCTTCCCACTTGTCGCGCAATTGGCTGATATCACCTGGGGCTGTGGCCCCCTGTTCGGTCAACAGGGCCTCGAGCGTTTCCAGCCACGCGGTAAAATAATCGTCCCCGCCATTCAGTTCACGATCTAAACCGTTCCGTTTCAGGGTGGCCGAGAAGCGCGCAGCCCAATCTGACCAATCGAACTGTCCGGCCTCGTTCAGCGCGACCGTCACAGCAAAGACCAGCGCGTGCCATGGTTCGGCAAAAACAGGTTCTGGTGCCGTATGCGAAATGCATTCACTCATGCGGGGCCCAGATAGCTTTGCCAAAGATCCAGAACCACTTCGTCATTGGGATGTTCCGGGTTGGCCCAAAGTTCAGACGCCGGGAACACAACCGCATAAAGCGGCTCGGGTGCTTCGCCCAGCCTATGGGCATTGGAGTCCGGCAGAACGTGCGTTCCGTGTACCATCAGAACGCGCCCCTTCGCTCCGGCAGCATAAACGGGCAACCGGGTGTGGCCGCCGTCGACAAGGCGATTGGCAGCGGGGCGGGTCGTAACGACCTCCTGCTCCACTTCAAATCCCACCGGCACGTTCGAGGGCCGATCTGCAGGACCACCACTGGCCAGCACACCAGCAACCGCTTCGGCCTTCATCTTACGGCCCGCCAGCGGGTGTTCTTCTTTGTCTGCCTCGCCACGTAGGTCTTCTTCGGTCAGCACGCCGCTTTCGACCAGCAGGTCCGTCAGGGCTGAAATCCATTTCTCATAATAAGAAAATCGCGTGTAGTCCTTGGGTGAGAGCCTCTCGCGCGCGTGACGTGAGATATCAATATTCCATTGGCCCAGCGATCCAGCAGCCAGCGTGACTGCCAATGCCCGCGCATGCCAGTCTTCAGCAAAAACCGGGGCATCATCGGGTTCGGGGTGCACAGGTCCATCGCCGAACCGCCCCCCCATATCGTGAACTCTGGTCATGACGGCACCTTTGGCAGGCCGGTTCCGATCATGCTGTCGCGTGTGACAAGTGCCGCCAACTCGTCTTCGGTTAAGCCATCCGTGTCTTCTGGCCGCATCGGAAGCACAAGGTACCGCACCTCGGCCGTCGAATCCCAAACGCGAACCGAGGACGTCTCGGGCAGGGTCACCCCGAACTCAGCCAGAACCTTGCGCGGCTCACGCACAGCCCGCGCCCGATAGGCATCGGATTTGTACCAACCCGGCGGAATACCAAGCAGCGGCCACGGGTAACAACTGCACAAGGTGCACACGACCATGTTGTGCTGTTCAGGTGTGTTTGCGACGACAACCATGTGTTCGCCCTGACGCCCGTAATAACCCAGATCGGCGACAACCGATGTGGCATCTTTCAGCAACGCGGCTTTGAAGTCCGGGTCAGTCCAGGCTTTGGCGACGACCCGCGCGCCGTTCTGCGGGCCGATCTTGTTCTGATAGGTATCAATAATTTCATCCAGCGCCGCCGGATCGATCAGGCCCTTGCGAGTCAGAATCGTTTCCAGCGCCTTTACCCGCAGCGCAGGATCAGGTGGCAAAAGGGTGTGCGGGTAGTCGTGATCATCATGTGGCATGGCCGCAGCCTGCGCGAGGTGCGGCCATGCTGTCCAGTCCCTTTGCCGTGATCTGAAACATCACCGTTCTTGATGCCAACTCCTCCCTTGCCCCCGCTGGAAAACTTGCATAAGTACCACGCGATACACGCCACGCTGTACAGGAACACCATGGAAAACGTCGTTCTCATTATCCACCTCCTCTTGGCTCTGGGCCTGATCGCCGTCGTTCTGATGCAGCGGTCCGAAGGCGGTGGCCTTGGCATGGGCGGCGGGGGTGGCGGCGCCATGACCGGACGCGCCGCAGCGACTGCTTTGGGTAAGGTGACGTGGATCCTGGCTGCTTGTTTCATCGTGACTTCAATCACGCTGACCATTCTGGCCGCACAGAAATCCTCGGGCAGTTCGGTGATCGACCGTTTGGGCGTTCCGGCCCCGGCACCAACCGAGGAAAGCACACCTGCGGTTCCGTCGGCTGACGATCTGCTGCCTCCGGCAGATGGCGACAACGCGCCGCTGATCCCACAAGCCAACTGATCCACAAAACCTAGAAACCTGAAAGAGAACTGCAACAGCATCTTGCGGTTCTCTTGCGCTATTGGCGCGAATCCTTTATATGTGAAGTCCCGTGGTGCAGCGGTTTTTCGGAACCGTCGGGCAGCTGATTTTGACGTCTCACGGGAGCAGCCGAAAACATGGCGCGTTTTATTTTCATCACTGGTGGTGTGGTTTCGTCTTTGGGCAAAGGACTGGCTTCGGCGGCTTTGGGCGCGCTGTTGCAGGCCCGAGGGTATTCGGTGCGTCTGCGCAAGTTGGACCCCTATCTGAACGTTGACCCCGGCACGATGTCGCCGTTCGAGCATGGCGAAGTGTTCGTGACCGATGACGGGGCCGAAACCGACCTGGATCTTGGTCACTACGAACGATTCACCGGCGTGGCGGCCCGCAAGACCGACTCGGTTAGTTCAGGTCGGATTTATTCCAACGTGCTCGAGAAAGAGCGCCGCGGTGACTATCTGGGCAAGACCATTCAGGTGATTCCGCACGTCACCAACGAGATTAAAGACTTCATCTCGATCGGTGAGGATGAGGTCGATTTCATGCTGTGCGAGATTGGAGGCACCGTCGGTGATATCGAAGGCCTGCCCTTCTTTGAAGCAATTCGTCAGTTCAGCCAGGACAAGCCGCGCGGCCAATGCCTGTTCATGCACCTGACCCTGCTGCCCTACATCAAAGCCTCGGGCGAATTGAAAACTAAGCCGACCCAGCACTCGGTGAAAGAGCTGCGCTCGATCGGTCTGGCCCCTGACATTCTTGTTTGTCGCTCCGAGGGTCCGATCCCGGTCAAAGAACGCGAAAAGCTGGCGTTGTTCTGTAACGTGCGCCCGGACAGCGTGATCGCGGCACAGGATCTGTCAACGATTTATGACGCCCCGCTGGCCTATCACCGCGAAGGTCTGGATCAGGCGGTTCTGGATGCGTTCCAGATCAGCCCTGCCCCCAAGCCTGATCTCACAAAATGGGAAGATGTCAGCGACCGCATCCACAATGCCGAAGGCGAAGTCAAAGTCGCCATCGTCGGCAAATACACGCAGCTTGAAGACGCCTATAAATCGATTGCCGAGGCGCTGACCCATGGCGGTATGGCCAACCGGGTTCGCGTAAAGGTCGAATGGGTCGATGCCGAGGTGTTTGATACCGAAGACGCAGCCCCGCATCTGGAAGGCTTCCACGCGATCCTTGTTCCTGGTGGATTTGGCGAACGCGGCACCGAAGGCAAGATCAAAGCCGCGCAATACGCGCGCGAACACAAAGTGCCCTATCTGGGAATCTGCCTTGGTATGCAGATGGCTGTGATCGAAGCTGCCCGCAATGCCGCTGGCATCACCGAGGCGGGCTCGGAAGAGTTTGACCACGAAGCAGGCAAGAAACGTTTTGAGCCTGTTGTTTATCACCTGAAAGAATGGGTTCAGGGCAACCACAAGGTCGAACGCAAGGTCGGTGACGATAAAGGCGGCACCATGCGTTTGGGCGCCTATGACGCGGTACTGGCCGATGGCTCGAAAGTGGCAGAGGTGTACGGCGGCACCAATATCGAAGAACGCCACCGCCACCGCTATGAGGTGGATATCAAGTATCGCGACAAGCTGGAAAAAGCTGGCCTGAACTTCTCGGGCATGTCGCCCGATGGTCGTCTGCCCGAAATCGTCGAATGGTCTGACCACCCTTGGTTCATCGGCGTCCAGTACCATCCGGAACTGAAATCCAAACCATTTGAACCGCATCCGCTGTTCCGCGACTTCGTGCGTGCAGCGAAAGACACCTCTCGCCTCGTTTAAGAGCTATCTGTGTCGGACTGTCACCCCGCATTGTTTTGTGGGGTGTAACCTCCTAACTATTTGAACAAGCAGGCCCGCGTGCCGCGTAATTTGATGCAGTTCAAAGATTCAGGAGTATTCCGATGAGCAATGCGACAACGATAACAAACCTCCAACAAGCGCTTCACATGGAAATGACAGCTGCGCATCAGTACCAGTTGCATGCGCATGTGCTGAATGACTGGGGCTTGGACATCCTGGCCGAAAAAATGCGCGGGGAAATGCAGGAAGAACTGGGGCATTCTGATGCCTATATCGAACGCATTCTTTTCCTTGGCGCAAAGCCAGAGCTTGAGCTTCAGAAAAACCCAAAGGCGGCGGACGACCTGGAAGAGATGTTTACCGCAGACCTGAAGGATGAAATGGAAGCCATCGATTTCTACACCCAAGCCGCAGCACAGGCGGCCGAGGCTGGCGACGTTGGAACCCGAACATTGTTTGAACGAATTTTGCTGGAGGAAGAAGGCCACAAAGCATGGCTGGAGACCGAGTTGTCACTTCTCAAGCGGCTAGGCGAGTCGGCGTTCAGCGCCAGATACGTATCAGGCACTGCCGGCCAAGACTAAATCCTCTTCAACTGATCTCACCATGTCGCAGGATTCGGGCCAACAATTGTTGGCCCATTTTCTTTCGTCACCGCAAAGTGACGGCGTGGGGCCAAAAAATACTACTCGCGCACAGTTCCACGTGGTTACTGTTGGGCAAATGATGACAGGAGAGGCCCAAATGACCGATCAAATCCAAAACGCAGAAACCTTTGCGGCCCTGCACAAAAAGGGCGATCCGGTCATCCTTTTTAACATCTGGGACGCTGGCAGCGCCGGTGCCGTGCGGGATGCAGGCGCCATGGCATTGGCGACCGGCAGCGCACCCGTTGCAATGGCGCAGGGGTTTGGCGACGGCCAGAACATCCCGCTGGATGTCGCTTTGGACAACGCCGGCCGAATCGTCAGCGCCGTAGACCTTCCTGTTTCTTTGGATTTCGAGGGGGCCTATGCCGAGGACGCGGTGGGAATCATCGCCAATGTCCAAAGTGCACTTGAAACAGGTGTCGTCGGCTTCAACTTCGAAGACCAGATTGTCGGCACCAAAGACCTATACGACATCGAAACCCAGGCGGCTCGCGTTGGTGCGATGCGGGAAGGGTGCGACGTCGCTGGCGTCCCTGCTTTTATCAACGCCAGAACGGACATCTTCCTGAAGGCTGCGCCGGAAACGCATGACGAGGCGATGCTCGACGATGCGATGGCACGCGCCAAAGCCTATGCCGACGCGGGTGCCAGCGGATTCTTTGCACCCGGCCTCAAGGATGAGGACATGATCGCCCGGCTTTGCGAATCGACTGATCTACCTGTGAATATCATTGCCCTGCCCGGGACCCCGGATACCGCGACGCTTGCGTCACTGGGCGTCGCCCGGATCAGTTATGGGCCTGTGCCGTACCGGAAGATGCTGGGCTGGCTGCAGGAACAAGCGAAACAGGCGCTGCAGTCAGGCGCCTAGCCAGCGGGTAGATACCGATACAAGCGGATACCGGCAAAGTTGTGACCATTCACGGCTATGACGGGTAGTCAGCGCTTGGCGGGCCACAAAATATGGAATAACCTCGCGACATGTTGAAAAAATTCCTACAGGCGTTTCGCCCGCCACAGCACGACCATTTGCCCGATCCTGACGCCGAACTGGCCTTGGGTGCTTTGATGGTGCGCGTGGCGCAGGCGGATCGGGATTACAAGCTGGAAGAAATCAGCCTGATCGACCGTATTCTTGCGCGGCTCTATCAGCACAACGCGATCGAGGCCGCCAAAGTCCGCGCCACCTGCGAAAAATTGCACGCCGCCGCGCCAGACACCGATACATTCGGCAAGTTGATCCGCGAAACAACCGACCTGCAGGAACGTCTGGCCGCGCTGGACGCTTTGTGGGAGGTCGTTCTGGCCGATGGCAATTCGGACGAAGGCGAAATGAAGATCGTCGAAGAAGCCCGCATCGCCATGGGCCTGAGCTTTAAAGACAGCCAAGAAGCGCATGAACGGGTACAAACGCGCTTGGAACAGAAGTAGTCCGCTTCTATAACCAATTCATGTTCAGCGATTTTCTTTCCCGGCTCACGCAGCCGCAGCCCGACCCACTTGCCGATAACGACGCCCGTTTGGCCCTAACGGCCCTTCTGGTGCGCATCGCCAGATCCGACAACGACTATGCCGACACGGAGATGGCACGAATCGACCGGATATCGGCGGAACGCTATGGCCTGTCCCCTTTTGAGGCCGCAGCCCTTCGCGCCAGCGCCGAGGATCTAGAAGCCGAAGCCCCCGATACCGTCCGCTTTACCCGCGCGATCAAAGAGGCTGTCGCTTACGAAGATCGTCTGGCCGTGGTTCAGGCGATGTGGTCGGTCGCACTGGCCGATGGGCATCGGACCGGCGAAGAAGATTCGCTGTTGCGTCTGGTGGTCAGCCTGCTGGGTGTCAGCGATGTCGATTCTGCCCTGGCCCGGCAAAAGGCAGCCAAATCGTGATTGCAATGCTGGGCATGTATGACATGCCCGCGCTGCAACCAGCCAATGATCGGTTCTGGTCGTCGATTCGGGCGCATCTTGGATTTGGCCCCGCGCATCTGACACGTGGCGCTGACGTTTGGGATGTCTGGCATAGCCCCGACCTAGTTTTTTCTCAGACGTGTGGCATGCCTTACCGCACCCGATTGTATGGGAAGGTTCAGCTTGTCGGCACGCCGGACTACGGTCTGGCAGGCTGTCCGCCCGGGTACTACCGGTCTGTTATCGTGGCCCGAAGAGACGATACCCGCGATCTGGACCAGCTTGCCGACGGCACCTTTGCTTACAATGAATCGCTTTCTCAGTCCGGTTGGGCTGCGCCCATGGTCCATCTGTCACGTCACAGCCGCCTTCCAAGTTCCGTGCTGGAAACTGGCGGTCATGCCCTTTCGGCAGCCGCTGTTGCGGAAGGCCGCGCGGATTATGCCGCGCTGGATGCGCTTACGTGGGAATTACTCAAGGAACACTCGAATTTGGGGGCTGAGCTTCGCGAGGTCGCAGCAACCGAACCTTCGCCCGCCCTGCCCTACATCACGGCCAATGGTCAGGATGCGCCCCAAATTGCAAAGGCGGTTCGTGCAGCCATCAACGATCTTTCCCCCGCCGACCAAAAGATGCTGCACTTGCGTGGTCTGATCGACATTCCAGCCGAGCATTACCTTGCCGTTCCCGACCCGTCCCCTGAGGCTGCCAAATTGATCGATCCGTGACCACTTTGGTCAGAACGTCTGGTCATTTTGACAGTTTGTGGCCCGTTCCGTGTCATTTGCGCATTGCATTGCTCTGAAATTTCAGCCCTAGTACCGCACCAACACCAATAGCAGCTGGACCACCCGTGACAGATTCCACTCCGGTCATCGAGATCAAGAACCTACACAAGAGCTTTGGCAATCTTGAGGTATTGAAAGGGGTGGATATCACCGCCAGACGCGGTGATGTCGTCTCACTTATCGGTTCGTCCGGTTCTGGCAAATCGACGCTTCTGCGCTGCTGCAACCTGTTGGAAGACAGCCAAGAGGGCGAGATTCTGTTCAAGGGCGAACCTGTCCGCTGGACTGGCAACGCACATAACCGCCGTCCGGCCGATCCCAAACAGGTCCTACGCATTCGCACAAACCTGTCGATGGTGTTTCAGCAGTTCAATCTGTGGGCCCATATGACCATCCTGCAAAACGTGATGGAGGCCCCCGTGACCGTAATGGGCCGCGACAAGGCCGAGGCTGAAGACAGCGCCCGTATGTATCTGGAAAAGGTCGGCATCGGCGACAAATGCGACGCATATCCCGCGCAACTGTCAGGTGGTCAGCAGCAACGCGCCGCGATTGCGCGCGGCCTGTGCATGGAGCCTCAGGCCCTGCTGTTCGACGAACCGACTTCGGCGCTGGACCCCGAACTGGAACAGGAAGTGATCAAAGTGATCAAGGATCTGGCCGCAGAAGGCCGCACCATGATCATCGTGACACACGATATGAAAATGGCTGCCGATATCTCAAGCCATGTGGTGTTCCTGCATCAAGGCCTCATCGAAGAAGAAGGCCTGCCGGAAGACATCTTTACGACCCCTGAATCCACGCGACTTCAGGGTTTTCTCTCCGCCACCATGGCGGCATAAATTCAGGACAGAACCAAAAAGGGGAGTAACAATGAAAAACCTGATTCTGACCACAGCAGCACTGGCGCTGAGCGCCGGTATGGCCATGGCCGATACGGTCCGCATGGGCACCGAGGGCGCCTACCCTCCGTGGAACTTCATCAATGACGCCGGCGAGATCGACGGTTTTGAGCGTGAGCTGGGTGACGAGCTGTGCAAGCGCGCAAACCTGGAATGCGAATGGGTCAAGAACGACTGGGATTCGATCATTCCCAACCTGGTGTCGGGCAACTATGACGTCATCATCGCGGGCATGTCGATCACTGACGAGCGCGACGAAGTGATTGATTTCACTCAGAACTACACGCCTCCGGATCCGTCGGCTTATGTTGCAACCTCCGACGACGTAGATGTCGCGAACGGCATTGTTGCGGCACAGACCGGCACCATTCAGGCAGGTTACATTGCTGAATCCGGCGCAACTCTGGTCGAGTTCGCCAGCCCCGAAGAAACCATCGCAGCCGTGCGCAATGGCGAAGCTGACGCCGTTCTGGCCGATAAGTCTTTCCTTGCGCCGATTGCAGATGAAGACGCGGACCTGCGCTTTGTCGCCGAAGATGTCCCGCTGGGCGGTGGTGTCGGCATCGGTGTGCGCGAGTCGGACGGTGATCTCAAAGAGAAGCTCAACACTGCCATCCAGTCCATGAAGGACGACGGCAGCCTGAACGAGTTGATCACCAAATGGGAAGTGTCCTCGACCTTCTGATCTGAATCAGGTTGTGCGCCCCAATACCGGGGCGCGCCGCCCCTGAGCCTTAGCACCTCAAGAGGCCCGCCATTTTCTCGTTTTGCACTGATCCCGATACGCTGGGCACGTTCCGCTGGTTTTCCTGCTACCTGACCAACGGCGTACACTGGTCGTTCTACCTGTCGTTCCTGAAGGTCCTGCTGTTGCTGGCCGTCACAGCGCCCGTAGCGTTGAGTTTCGGGTTCCTCGGTGCCATGGCCGCCCGCTCGCATATCCCTCCCGTCAGCTGGCTGGGCAAAGGCTATATCGCGATTGTACGGGGTGTGCCGGACATCGCCTTCTTCATGTTCTTCGTGATCGCTCTGGATCAGGCTTTTGAATGGACCCGCCATAAGATCCTTTGCCCCGATTGGCCGGACCCGATCCGCCAGGGCAACGACTTCATCGTTTGCCAGTCGGCAAAACTGCCGCTGAGCACCGCGCCGGAATTTGTGCATGAGACCTATGGTTTCTTCCTTGCAGTCATCACATTCTCGATCGTTTTCGGCGCTTTTGCGGCCAACGTGCTGTTCGGTGGCATGCGGGCGGTTCCCCATGCGCAGCTGGAAACAGCAGCCGCATATGGTCTGTCCCCCAGCCAGACATTCTGGCGCATCCTCGTGCCGCAAATGTGGGTTTACGCCCTGCCCGGTTTGTCGAACCTGTGGATGGTGCTGATCAAAGCCACCCCACTGCTATTCCTGCTAGGCATCGAAGACATCGTCTATTGGGCCCGTGAATTGGGCGGGACCAAGACCACGAAATTCACGCAATACCCCCATGGCGACTGGCGCATGTGGTATTTCCTGGCTCTGCTGATCTTCTACCTCGGCATGACCCGCGTCTCGGAAATCGGGCTTGAAAAGCTGATGCGCCGTCTGTCCCACGGACAGGCCACATCAGGCGGAGAGCTTCTGCGCAAGGAGACCACCGCATGAGCTGCATCCAGACCATCCAAGATTACGGCCTGCGTTCCCTGGGCCTTGGCGAGCGGCTACTGCCGCGCAACGATTTTACCCTGTGCGAGCAATTCACCCTGATCGGTTCAGGCATGATCTGGAATATCTATTTCGGCATCATGGCACTGGTCACCGGGTTCTTTCTGGCCACCGCCGTGGCAATGGGCAAAGCATCCACAAACAAGTGGCTGCGCAAACCGTCCGAGTGGTTCATCTTTATCTTCCGCGGCTCGCCGCTTTTCATCCAGTTCTTCTTTGCCTATTTCTTCTTCCTGTCGCTGAAGAAATCTTACCCGATGTTCGACGCCCTGACGTCGGCATGGCTCGGGGCGTTGATCGTTTTGTTCCTGAACACCGCCGCCTATACCGGTGAGATCTTCTATGGCGCTCTGCGCTCGATCCCCAAGGGTGATATCGAGGCCGCTGATGCCTATGGCATGTCGGGTTGGTCGCGGTTCCGTCGGATCATCTGGCCCACCATGCTGCGTCTGGCCTGGCCTGCCTATACGAACGAAGCAATCTTCCTGTTTCACGCCACCACGCTGGTCTTCTTCTCGGCCTTCCCCGCCTGGCAACAGCGTGGCGACGCGCTGTATTACGCCAGCTATTTCGCCGACAAGACATTCAATCCGTTCATTCCCTACCCGATTCTGGCCTTCTACTTCATCCTGCTGACACTGGTGGTTGTTGGTATTTTTGGGCTGATCAACAAACGGCTGAACCGCCACTTGCCAGCGGCTAGAAAGGCCAAGATGAGGTTCCGTCTGAACCTGGCGCGCTAAGTCAGGCAACCAAACAATTCGGCAGCCGGGCTTGTTTTTGGCCCGGTTTTTTCTTGCCGAGAATCACAGGAAAGTACTGAGAAAGCGTTATGAATAAGGGAAAATGGTACCGCCTGCTGGATTCGAACCGGCGACCTCTGGATCCACAATCCAGCGCTCTAACCAACTGAGCTAAGGCGGCACTCGTGAGGGGCGATGTACCGAACACGCGCAGGGAATGCAAGAGAATTAAAGACGAATTTCCCAGCTTTGTTCGACAAGATCACAGCCAAAGGAATGAACCTTTTTGCTGCCGGTTAATTGCCATCCGGAAGCCCTGTAAAGTGCACAAGCTGCCCGATGGCTTTCATGGGTCCATAAGGCCATATCACGATAACCAGAATCGCGGGCGAACCCCGTGCATGTGTTGAGCATGCGTTTACCCAAGCCCTGTCCCCGGGCCTCTGGCATCAACAGAAACAACCTCAATTTTGCGGTGTGGTCGTTCAGCGCGACACAAAAGATACTGCCAAGGCGCACGCCATCCCGCTCCGCGATCCAGCCCTTCTCACGTGTTGGATCGTGTGATGCCATGAAATCCGCCAGAATCCTTTCAACTAGTGGCGCGAATGTGTCATCAAACCCCTCGTTCCGCTGATAGAGGCGGCCGTGCTGTTCTACCAACCAGGGCGCATCATCTGGCCGGAATGGTCTGATCAGAATATCATTCATACCTTACCTGACCTCAAAGGCGGCTTGATTCTCAACCCTTTGCGCGCTAGCAGGAACGCTCAGTCCCGGAGGCGCAAATGGGCATCAACACCGAACGTGACATTCAGGCAAACCTTCAGATCGGCCCGACCGACCACGGCATGGTGCGCCTGTTCATCGAGGCCGACGGCGTCGAAATTCCGATGGATTTCGAACCTGAAGAAGCGGAAGAAATCGCGGACGAAATTCTCGCCGCTGTGCAAGCTGCCCGGATCGTAAAGGACTGACAGTTCAAATTCTTGGATCACGCAATGCCTGCAATCTGCGGGCTGTATCTGTTGCAAACTTCTGAATCATCTTCTTGCGCCGCGCAGGTGCCAGCTTATCTTCCGGTGCCATTCGGATAATTTCGGCGTCATAAGCATCTGCGATGATCAGCCCGGTCTCCTCGGGCAACAGATCGGTTGGGAAGTCGGTATCGACGGCCCAGAAAAAGCGATCACACCAATCCAGATACCCCTGCCACTTGGAATCCGTCAGATAATCTGCGCGGCTGGATTTGCACTCGATGACCCACAGTTCCCCCTTGGGGCCCAATCCCATGACGTCGACGCGCAGACCGCGGGTGGGGACAAATTCCTCAACAGATACAAAGCCATGCGCCAACAAGTGGCGCGAAACCCCACGGGCCAGTTTTTGTCCGGGCTGTAAATCCAGTGTCATTCCTGAAATGTGAACAATTCGTGAACAAAAATCAAGCGCCAGAAAGACTCTTGACATGATACCATTTGGTATTCCATAAATTGCAATACCAAATGGTATCACTACTGAGGTGACCAATGCAGACGCAAATTCAAAACGCATTCCGCGCCCTTGCGGACCCGACCCGACGGGAAATCGTCCAAATCCTTGCCTCTGGCGACATGACGATCGCTCAGCTGACCGATCAGTTCGATATGACCCGTGCAGCGGTCAAAAAGCACCTGACCGTTCTTTCCGATGGCGGCCTTATCACCGTCGAGGCGCGTGGACGCGAGCGCATTAACCGACTGGAGCCGAATGGATTGGCCCCCATCCTCGACTGGTTCAGCTATTTTGACCAATTCTGGGATGATCGCCTGAATAATCTGAAGGAAGCTATTGAAAGGAATAAAAAATGACGAATGCAGTTCTGCAAAAGCAAATTTTCCTGAGGGCCACGCCGGAAACCGTATGGGCCTATTTGACCGAACCTGCCCGCTTGGCAGAGTGGTTTCACAAACCAGAGCGTCCGTTGGCCGCCGGTCAGAAGCTTGAGATGTTCGGTACATCCAGTGGCGATCTTCTGATCTGGGGTGAGGTACGCGCTGCCCGTCCGCCCGAATATCTCGAATATACATTTACCATCAAACCCATGGGAGACGCTGTTAGTGTCGTAAAATGGACGCTGGACCCGGTACCGGGCGGAACCCGGCTAGGCTTGGTTCACGAAGGGCTGCCGCAAGGCGCAGAGGCATTTGGCCTGATCCTTGCACTCGATGACGGTTGGGACGAACATTTGGGCAAGATGCGCAATGCCCTGCACGAAACTGTTGACGCCTGACCCCTTGTGCAAACCCGCCGCAACCCCTACTTAGGCCCGTGGCGGGTTCTGCCCTTCTTGTGATTGGTAGCATTCTGGTGGCCTTAAGCAATTCCGAGGGGGCTGGCTCTGTTCAGGTCCTGGCCTGATTACCTGGCGCCCACCTGTACATACAGGTCCTCGGGAATCACACCGCACGGTTGACTGGCGGTCCCGCCACATAAACTTAGCCCTCGCCCGGTCTGGGAGAGTCTTGATTTTCCGAAATAGGTTGGCTCAGCCCTTGTCCACCGCAACGAGGGCGGGTTCGAACTTGGCCGCAACGGGTGTACCGCGCCTAGGGCCCTGCGGCTTTTCCGCCATGCTCATGATCGCGTAGGCGAACTGAACACCGGCGAACACGATGCCATTCATAAACCAGATCATTGCCAGAGCGATTAACCCGATCTCGGATCCGAAAATTAGGCCGCGCAAGTTGGCCACGTTCAGCGCCAGCAGCACCCCGACAAACAGGGCCGAGATGACAAATCCCCATGCAACTTGCGTGATGTAAAGGCGGATCAGTTTGGGCACGACAAAGCTCCTTGTCTGATACCGTGATGATAGCGCATGGTCGTGCTGAGTAAACTGCAGCCTCAACGGGTGCGACACTATATTCGGAGTCTCTATGAATGCCCTCAGCCTGTTCACGCATGATCTTCTCGAAGAGCTGTCATTGCGCCATGATGATCAGGAACGTTGGGAGTTCACGTTAGACCGTCTGAATGAGATCGGGTTTAACGCCCTGAACATGCTTTGTTTTACACCCGAGACTGGCGCAATTCATTGGGTTCGAAGTTCAATGTCCAAAGGTTGGCTGAACCGCTATGACAGCCAAGGTTACGCCGAAGCAGATCCGATGCTGGCGCAGGTTCAAAATGGCAAAGAAAGCCTCTACGTGCAGGCCGCAAGCCTCCGGCCCGCGGACGGCCATTCCATCAAGGCGCTGGGTCTGAATCACGATCTGGAAAAGGCCGGATATATCCACCTTTACTCTCTGGTTGTTCCCTGCCCCGACAACGAGGCCAAGCTGGTGGTTCTGTCATCGGACCGACCGGACGCCCAGGTTCAGATGACTGAACGGCAGCGCGAAATGCGTGTCCTGGCAACCGTGCTGGCCACCAATCTGGGATCTGATATCCCCAGCAATCACGGTCGTGTGTACGACATCGCCAGCATTGCTCCAACCACTCCGGACCTGACACCGCGAGAGCTGCAGGTCCTGAACCTTTTGGCTCTTGGGCACCGAAACGATAGAATCGCCGAACTATTGAACCTCTCGGAAGTTACGGTACGAACCCATTTGAAGAATGCGCGCGAAAAATTGAGAGCCCCGACCCGAGAATCCGCACTGGTCCGAGCGATGCAACTTGGCCTGATCAATCCGCCGGGCTATCGGAATCGATAGGTGGCACGCCGGCTACGTTCCGATAAAATGTTGGTGTCTTTGGAAAAAACTGTGAGTGGTGGAGGCCGAAGACTTGTTTGAACAAGTGTATTTTTAGATTTCAGGCGCAGCGCTTTGTGTGGCTGCGCCTTATTCATCTGGACTAAGGCTTAACTCAAAACGCCTCGGGCTGAGCCTCGCGCGCCATGTGATCCAGAACGGCGTTGACGAATTTCGGTTCTTTGCCGTCCGGGAAGAACGCGCGCGCCACGTCAACGAATTCGGTAATGACGACCTTTGGTGGCGTATCGCCTTGGGTCAGTTCGGCCCCGGCTGCACGGAAGGTGGCACGAAGGGTCGGGTCAATGCGCGCGATGGGCCATTTGGCGACCAAAGCGCGGTCGGTCATCTGGTCAATCGGTGCCTGATAATTCACCGCGTCTTCAACCAACTTGCGGAACACGCGGATATCGCCGTCCAGCATTTCCTCGCCCTCATAGACAGCGCCAAACCGATGATCCAAAAACTCGTTCACGACTGCTTCCGTCGTTTGGCCCGATTGCTCCATCTGGAACAGCGCCTGCACGGCATAAAGCCGGGCGGCGGATTTCATCAGGCGTTTCTGGTTGGCCGGTTTCGGCGCGTCTGTCTGGGTCATGCTGTTGTGGGTCCGTTGTTGTCGCCCGCCACAAGGATGGACTCGGACGGCGGCTTGAACCCGACGCCCTTTTTGGAAGAGCCCCACTTACGGCTGAGTGCAATCAGATGCAAGGCCGCAGCGGCCGCACCACCGCCTTTATTCATCTTTTTGGTATTTGCACGCACCTCAGCCTGATCGTCATTTTCGACCGTCAGGATGCCGTTGCCAATGAGAAGACCCTGAAGGCCCATCAACTGGATTGCCCGGCTCGAGTCATTGCACACCGTTTCATAATGCGTGGTTTCGCCGCGAATGACACAGCCCAGCGCAACGTAACCATCATAGTTGCACTGGCGATCCGCCATGGCGATGGCGGTCGGAATTTCCAACGCGCCCGGAACCTCAACAACTTCGCATGTGCCGCCAGCGGCTTCGATCTCGGCCCTGGCACCAGCAACCAGATTGTCGGCAATGGCGCGATAGAACGGGGCCACCACGATCAAAAGTTTCACAGGCTTGTCGAATGTCGGCGTTGGCAGTACGCCGTGTTTGTCTTGTTCAGCCACGATCAATCATCCTTGAGAATGGAACGGGTTCCGACAATGGAGATTCCAAACGCGTCGAGCCCCAGATATTTCGTTTCCGGTGTATCGGTCAGCAGCACCAGTTCCTGGATGCCTAGTTTGGACAAGATCTGCGCCCCAAGACCGGTTTGCTTGATGGTGCGCGGGCCTTCGTCATCGGTTGCGTAAAGCGCATTGCGCGGTTCACGAAACAGGCAAACCACGCCACGTCCTTCGGCGGCGATCTTTTCCATAGCACGCGGCAGTTCCTGCGGCGATTTTGGACCCAGGCCCAGAACATCAGGCGCTTCATGCAGTGCATGGGTTCGGGTCAAAACCGGCTCGGGCGTGGCGATGTCACCCTTGATCATGACGACATGTTCGATGCCATGTGTCTGATCCGTGAACAGGCGCATTTCCCATTCGCCGCCATATTCTGACGTCACAGCCCTGCGCGAGGTTTCGACGACCAGATTGTCGTTGCGCGAGCGATATGTGATCAGGTCGCTGATCGTGCCGATCTTCATGTCATGTTCTTTGGCGAACGCGACCAGATCAGGCAGGCGCGCCATAGTGCCGTCAGGCTTCATGATCTCGCAAATCACCCCTGAGGGGTTCAACCCGGCAAGCCGAGAGATATCGACCGCCGCCTCTGTATGACCGGCACGCACCAGCACCCCGCCCCGCTTGGCGCGCAGCGGAAAGATATGACCCGGTGTCGCGATTTGCGCCATCGTATTTTGCTCGTTGATCGCCGTTTCAACGGTCAGCGCGCGATCTGCTGCCGAGATGCCGGTTGATACGCCTTCGCGCGCCTCGATGGACACGGTGAATGCAGTCTCGTGACGGGATGAGTTGTTCACGGCCATCATCGGCAGGCCAAGGGCGTCGACGCGCTCTGCCGTCATCGGCAGGCAGATCAACCCGCGCCCATGGGTGGCCATAAAGTTGATCGCCTCAGAATCCGCAAACTCGGCCGCGATGACAAGATCACCCTCGTTCTCGCGATCTTCATGATCGACCAGGATATACATCCGGCCCTTGCGTGCCTCTTCGATGATATCTTCGATCGGGCTGATCGCGTCGCGCAGCTGGGCCTCGACGGGACCGGGGGTTTCAAAGCTCATGGGGCTGCCTTTCGCAAGAGCGTTTCTGACCGGCTGGATAGACCAACCGAAAGCCAAATGCCAGAGCACAATCGGCCGCGGAATTCTGCCAGACTGCCCGCTCACCTTATACAAAACCGGTATTTTTTGCCCTGATACAACCCTTAAGGGTTAGGCTATTGCCCAAAACAACCGAGCAGGCTAGTAAGTCCTAATAACGCCCACTCAGAATTCTAAAATTAATTATCTCGAAACAATTTCAATCAAACTGATTTCTCTAGATGTACCAGATAAATTACGGGATCATTTACAACGGTTTAACAGCTGCTGAACGTACGTTGGCGTCAGCGCTTTGGCGAAACAGATTGTTTTTGTTCATCGTTGGCCTCCACATGCTTACCGGCGCGGTGATCTGTTCGATATTTCACATTCCGTTTTGGTCGCCGCTGATTGAAAATCTCATCACAATTCTGAATAAGATCCTCAACTTCACCATTGTTTGCGCGACAGGTTTTATGGTGTGGCGATTTATCTACGCCATGTTTCGCGTAAGGCCGAAAAAGCCGATCCATTGGATGGTATCCGACATCAGAACATACTTATCTCGCTACGTCAGATTGGTAGATGGTACGATATGCTTTGTCGCTCTCGCTGCTCTGGCGAACACGTTTACACTTCTAAAAAACCTGGTCTCGAATTTTGTTCCATTTTCCTGGGATCCGACCTTTGCTGAACTGGACCGGATCCTGCATGGAGGTGTCGATGTGTGGACCCTTCTTTGGCCCGTGTTCGGATACCCCTTTATCACTACGATGATAAACGTAGCCTACCATTTTTGGTTCGTATTAATTTACGCCATGGCCTTTGTTGCGGCTTATGACCGACGCGATCCGGAACGTGGCATGACCTATCTTGTGGCTTTCGCTCTGACTTTCATCATTGGCGGGAATGTTCTGGCCACTCTGTTTTCTTCAGTTGGCCCAGTTTATTTCGAAGAGTTCGGATTTGGGGACACGTTTACAGAACAGTTGCTCAAGCTTGAAATGCTAAACGAGATCAGCCCCGTCTGGGCCCTTAGCGTACACGATCTTCTTTTGACCAACTACAACACCGAAGGCATGATCCGCGGTATTTCCGCCATGCCCAGCATGCACGTCGCAAGCAGCGTTCTCATGGCACTCTTCGCATTCCGCTACTCGCGCTGGCTTGGTTGGGCGTTCACCGTCTTTGCAGTGGTAATCCAAATCGGTTCTGTACATCTGGCATGGCATTACGCAGTTGACGGTTACCTTGGCGCGCTGGTCGCCCTGGTCTGCTGGTATGTCGCCCAATTCCTGAGCAAAAAAAGTTCTATTTGAGGTTGGTCGGGCTCCAATCAGCAAGCCTAGCTACATAACGCGCCAGCGTGTCAATCTCGAGGTTCACCTGATCACCGACCGAGACATCGCCCCAAGTTGTCACCTCTTTGGTGTGGGGGATGAAATTGATCCCGAAATCGCAACCGTCCACGTCATTGACCGTTAGCGAGGTTCCGTTCAGCGCAACTGATCCCTTGGGCGCGACAAAGCGGGCCAATTCCTTGGGCGCGCGCAACGTTACACGGGTGCTGTCGCCTTCGTCCTGCAGGGCAACAACCTCGGCCACGCCGTCGATATGGCCGGAAACGATGTGCCCCCCCAGTTCGTCCCCAACCTTGAGGGCGCGTTCAAGATTCACGCGTTTGCCAACTTGCCATGTGTTAAGATTGGTTTTTGACACTGTCTCCGCGCTGATCTGCACATCGTACCAATCATCCCCAAGGGCAATCACAGTCAGACAAACGCCGTCACTGGCGATGGATGCGCCAATATCAATACCCGCAGTGTCATAGCCGGTTTTGATCCGAGCACGCAGATCCCCTTGCTGGTCCAACTCGGTAACAATTCCGATATCGGTGACGATCCCTGTGAACATTGCTTTCACCCTTAGCTTATAATCTGTGCGTATGTGTAACCGCCGAGGTAAGCCCAAGAAACGCTGCGGGCAAGCCCTGCCTTGCCCGGATTGATGTATACAGGCATAATTTTGGTACCAAACGATAAAGAGCAGTCCCGGATGCATCCACTCGCCTCGCGCTCGCATCGCCGTGTATTCCTGTTTTTGCAGGGACCGCATGGCCCTTTCTTTAGCGCACTGGCACGCGCTTTGCGCGCCGCCGGGGCTGATGTTTTGCGCGTGGGGTTTAACGCGGGCGATGAAGCGTTCTGGTTTGATCGCAGCACCTACATCCCGTTCTTGGACGATTCCGAGCAATGGCCCGAAACCCTTAGGGAACTGATCCGGTCACGGTCGGTCACAGATATCGTTCTATACGGCGACACCCGCCCAGTTCATGCCAAAGCTGCGGATGTTGCGCGCGAAATGGGCGTGACTGTCCATGTCTTCGAAGAGGGATATCTGCGCCCGTGGTGGGTCACTTACGAACGGAACGGATCAAATGGACACTCACGGTTGATGTCTTTGGACGTCGCCCAGATGCAAGATGCGCTTGACCAGTCCGAGGCACCAGTTCCACCGCCACCGTCCCATTGGGGCGATATGCGACAACACATATTCTACGGTGCGCTTTATCACTGGTTTGTCCTGTTTCTGAACAAGCGGTACTCCAACTTCAAGACGCACCGGGAATTGCCGGTATCAACAGAGTTTCGCCTGTACTTCAAACGGCTTGCGCTGATGCCTTTCCACAGAATTAGGCGTCGCTGGGCCACCATGCGCGTTCGGCAAAACGGTGCACCCTATCACCTGGCCCTGTTGCAACTGGGTCATGACAGTTCGGTGCAGGCCCATTCAGATTATACCTGCATGTCGGACTTTTTGGAACATGTCATATCAGGTTTTGCCAAAGGCGCCCCGGCCCATCACCTTCTGGTTCTGAAGGAACATCCGCTGGAAAACCATCGCGAGCCACTGCGCCGCAGGGCGCGTGAAATAGCTCGCGCGCATCAAGTGGAGGATCGCGTGCACTACGTTCCCGGCGGCAAACTGGCTAGATTGCTGGATGACGCGAACACAGCAGTGACGATCAACTCTACAGCCGGTCAACAAGTTCTGTGGCGCGGAATCCCGTTGCGCAGTTTTGGAAAGTCCGTCTACGACAAATCCGAGTTTGTTTCACAGCAACCCATTGCCCAGTTCTTTGCCGACCCAGACGTACCGAATCACGAAGCCTATCGGACTTACCGGCAATTTCTTTTGAAAACCAGCCAGTTACCCGGCGGCTTTTATTCACTGCGAGGGCGACGGCAACTGCTGCGCCGCGCGACTGACATGCTGTTGCAGGCGCATGATCCCTATCAGTCCGTTTTGTCTGACAACGAGGCGTGGACGCCACAGTTGAATCTCGTCGAATAAGCCGGGTTGGTTGGTGCTGGATGTTGAACCCCGAACAAGCTAAGTTGACGCAAACAAAAGACGACTGAGGATAATCGGCAGTGCAGTGCTTTCCAATTCGCTGGGTGCGAGGGGCCGCCCTTGTGGCTGTATGTGGCGTGCTGGCCGCGTGCCAGCTCCCTAAATCTGGCCCCAACAAGTCCGAGATTTTGGCGGGTTCAGTTGAAAATGGTGGCAATGCCTTTGTCGTCGAGGTGGATGACAGGGTCGCACGAGCGACATCCAAAATCCCCCAATTCGGTTTCTCGTCTTCCTTCACCAGCGCGCAGAGCCTGACAGCGGATACCGTTCGTCCTGGAGACGTGTTGGGATTGACGATCTGGGAAAACGTCGATGATGGCTTGCTGTCGGGTGAAGTCGGATCCTCGACCACGCTGAGTGAAGTTCAGGTGGACGCCGACGGATTCATCTTCGTGCCATATGCCGGACGTGTGCGTGCGTCTGGAAACACACCCGAGCAGCTGCGTCGGGTGATCACTGTAAAACTACAGGATCAAACGCCAGACCCTCAGGTCGAGGTCCGCCGGTCCGCCGGGGATGGCGCGACTGTCGCGGTAACTGGCAGCGTCGCTGTGCCGGGAATCTATCCAATCGAACTCCCGACCCGCACGTTGACCGGCATGCTGTCAGAAGCCGGAGGTGTATCAACTGGTGCAGGTGCATCAGGTGGTACTGACATTTCGCTCGTGACATTGATCCGCGGAAACCAAAAAGGGACCATCTGGTACGATGACCTATTCAGCAATTCCAAGCTGGATGTGGCCCTTCGCGGCGGCGACCGCATTCTGGTCGAAGCGGACAGCCGGTCGTACATTGCCCTTGGTGCAACTGGCGGCCAGTCGCGCGTGGCGTTTGACACGCAGGACCTTTCGGCGCTTGAGGCTTTGGCGCAAGTCGGCGGCCTGCTGTCGCTGTCTTCGGATCCAACGGGGATATTTATACTGCGTGACGAACGTCAGGACATCGCACGCTCAGTGATGGGCCGTCCGGACCTGCAGGGCGATCAGCGTATGATTTACCTGCTGAACCTGACGGCACCAAACGGTCTGTTCATTGCACGGGATTTCGTCATTCGCGATGATGACACTATTTACGTGACCGAAGCACCATATGCACAGTGGACCAAGTCTATTTCCTTGATCTCCGGTGGCCTTACACCCCTGGCCAATGTCGCCACGCTGACAGGCAACTGATGTCGCCTGAAACAACAGCCGGGTCTGAACGTACCCGGCTGCTTGTCTACAATGGTGGTTTCCTGACATCCCGCCGAATTCGCCGAATATTGTCCCTGTCCCGTTACGACATCCGGATTGGCCTGCTCAAAAACGGTGATGCCGTCGGAGTTTGGGGCAACAGCCCGACGGCCCATCGCGGCCTTGCTGTTGCAGCTCGGCATAATGCCCCAGTGCTGCGCGTTGAAGACGCCTTTCTTCGGTCTTTGCATCCAGGCCGCAGCGGAGAGCCGCCTCTTGGCCTGTTGCTTGATCGGTCCGGACTGCATTTCGACGCGGCCCAGACGTCCGATCTGGAAACATTATTGGCCACTCATCCGTTGGATGACACCGCCCTGCTAAACCGCGCACGAGGCGGGATCGAACGGATGCGCGAGCTGCATCTTAGCAAATACTCGGCCTTTGATCTGACCGCTCCGCCCCCTAACCCCGGCTATGTACTGGTGGTCGATCAGGTTCGCGACGACGCGGCTGTGACGGCCAGCGCCGGGGATGAGGCCCGGTTTCGCGAAATGCTGGTGATGGCGCAAGAAGAGAATCCCGGCGCCAAAGTTCTGATCAAGACACATCCCGACACCATCGCCGGGCATCGTTCAGGTTATTTCTCCACCGCTGACCAAACCGATCGCGTCTCGGTCATCAGCACACCGGTCAGTCCGTGGGCTTTGTTGGAAGGTGCGGTTGGTGTTTACACCCTTTCCTCACAGATGGGGTTCGAGGCAATTTTGGCCGGGCATAAACCGCGTGTTTTCGGCCAGCCCTTTTATGCAGGCTGGGGACTAACGCAGGATGAAGCACACCTGCCACGCCGCCAACGCAACCTGACGCGCGCGCAATTGTTCGCTGCAGCGATGATCCTCTATCCGACCTGGTACGATCCATACCGGGACCAGCTGTGCGAGTTGGAAACCGTTCTGGACACGCTTGAGGCGAGAACCCGCGCCTGGCGGCAGGATCACAAGGGCTGGACGGCCTCGGGTATGCGCCTGTGGAAACGCAAACACCTGCAACGGATGTTTGGGCGCGAGAAAACGGTCCTCTTCACTGACGATCGACCAGCGCAATCAGATCGCCCTCACATGGTCTGGGCAAGTAAAGCCAAGGGCACAGAAAGTGCCGTCCGGGTCGAAGATGGTTTTCTGCGCTCGCGCGGGCTGGGCGCAGATCTTGTGCCGCCCCTGTCATTGGCAACGGACAATCAGGGGATTTACTACGACCCGACGCATCCCAGCCAACTGGAAGGGTTTATTGCCGCCCGGGAAACTCTGCGGCCAGATCAGGAATTGCGTGCCGAAAGGCTGATCGCTCAAATCGTGTCCGCCCAAATCACCAAGTACAACACTGGGGTCGGCGGACCGGAATTGCCTGAGGGGCATCGCATACTCGTCCCCGGTCAGGTCGAAGACGATGCTTCGATCCAGTTGGGCACCAGCACTGTTCGCAAAAATGCCGATCTGTTGCGCGCCGTGCGCGAGGCAAACCCAAACGCCATTCTGGTCTACAAACCGCACCCCGATGTCGAAGCGGGCTTGCGCGATGGGGCAATCGAGGCCGCAGACCTCGCCGATGTCATCGCCACCCATTGCGACCCGGCAGCTCTGCTGTCGCAGGTCCAAGAAGTCTGGACCATGACCTCATTGCTGGGGTTTGAAGCTTTGATGCGCGGTGTCAATGTGACCACCCTGGGCGCGCCTTTTTATGCGGGTTGGGGGCTGACAAACGATTTGGGAACCGTCCCAGTCCGCAGGGGCGCTCGACCACCGGTTTTAGGTTTGGTCCACGCGGCGCTGATCGACTATCCTCGGTACTTGGACCCTGTGACAGGTGAGCCCTGTCCCGTAGAAGTTGCGGTTGAACGGCTGTCACAAGGTGCGGCGCCCGCAGGCGGTCCACTGCTTCGAGTTCTATCAAAACTACAAGGCGCATTCGCGACCCATGCACATATCTGGCGTCGTTAACGCAGCGCCCGCGCCCAACGGTGCATGATGTCCGGCCCGATGACCTGGGCCTCGATCAGCTCAAAACGCGGTGCATTGTCCAACTTGGCCAACCCCAGCGTGCCGATGGCTGATAACCCTTCGGCACCGATCGCAAGCCCGGCGGTGAACCCGACCAATTCATCGACCAAATCCGCAGCAAGCAGCGACGCCGCCAATGCCGCCCCGCCTTCGCAGAACACGCGGGTCAGACCTGCTTTACCCAACTGCTGCAACAAGTCCGCTGCATCGATCTGGTGATCGTCCAGCGCGCAAGGCAGAAGTTGCGCCCCAAGCCCGTCCCACGCGCAGGCACGCTCGGCATCCGGGGATGGGCCGTGACATAGCCATACGGGTATCTCAGCGGCCGTGCGCGCCAGCTGCCCCAACAAGGGAATGTCCAAATGGCGCGAGACCACAATTCGCACAGGCTGAGCGTCGACCCCTATATCCCGAACGGTCAAGGATGGGTCATCGGCGCGCGCGGTACCTGCCCCGACCATCACCGCATCATGACGTGCTCGCATCGCATGCACCGCACGCCGCGCTTTTGGGCCAGTGATCCATTGGCTATGCCCCGTGGCGGTGGCGATGCGCCCATCAAAACTGCTGGCCAGTTTCAGGGTTACGAAAGGACGCCCCTGTTCGGTTTTCAGGAAGAAACCCGCAAGATCCTGGGCTGCCTGTTCGGCCAGAACGCCGGTGGTAACTTCGATCCCCGCCTCGCGCAGCATGGCAAAGCCTTGTCCTGCAACACGAGGATCGCTGTCTTCGATGGCCGCGACAACACGGGCCACACCGGCAGCGATCAGGGCCTCGGCGCAAGGGGGTGTTTTGCCGTGATGGGCGCAGGGTTCAAGCGTCACATAGGCCGTGGCACCCCGTGCCGCGTCTCCGGCTTGTGCCAGCGCTTGGGGTTCGGCGTGTGGGCGGCCACCCGGCTGGGTCCAGCCGCGTCCCACAATGCGCTCATCACGCACGATCACGCAACCGACGGCTGGGTTTGGCCAGCACGTCCCTTGACCGCGCCGCCCCAAAGACAGGGCAAGCGCCATGTATCGCTTATCTGTTTCGCTCACTCGTCCGTCGAAGGCTGCGGCGGGCGCAGTTCGTGGACAAACTCCTCGAAGTCATCGGCCGCCTGGAAATTCTTGTATACGCTCGCAAAGCGAACATAGGCGACGGTGTCGATCCGCGCCAGAGCTTCCATAACGATCTCGCCAATTTTGCTGGACGGGATATCGGTCTCGCCCATGCTTTCCAGGCGACGCACGATACCAGAAATCATCTGGTCAATACGTTCCGGATCAATCGGGCGTTTCTGCATCGAAATGCGGATCGAACGCTCCAACTTGTCCCGATCGAAATCTTCGCGTTTGCCGTTGGTTTTGATGACCACCAGATCACGCAACTGGACGCGTTCGTAGGTCGTAAACCGCCCCCCACACGCGGGACAGAACCGACGCCGACGAATGGCCGCATGGTCCTCTGCCGGGCGTGAATCTTTGACTTGAGTATCGATATTTCCGCAAAACGGGCAGCGCATCCACCGTCTCCTCGTCCCTGGTTCCGCCTCTTTTTGTAAGCACTATGACTTACTTATCCACAACTATAGGGTAGCCGCTAGGATTTGGGTAGTCGGAAATTTCCACCGCAACATAAAGGGGTCAGGCGAAATGCGCCGCGACCTTTCGCACATGCGCTGCGGTGCGGTGTTCAAACAGGTAAATACCCTGCCATGTTCCCAGCACCGGTTGCCCCGCGGACACGGGAACAGAAAGCGATACAGGTAAAAGTGCCGCCTTGATATGGGCGGGCATGTCGTCGGGGCCTTCGTACGTATGGCGCAGATAGGCCATAACCGGGTTATCAGACGGCGGCACCAAACGTTCAAAAAAGGCGTGCAGATCTGTTTGCACCTCAGGATCAGCATTTTCCTGAATGGTCAGCGAACAGGACGTATGTCGTACGAAAAGCGTAAGTAATCCATCGCCTGAGACCGAGTTAAGCCAGTTGCGCACGTCCCGGGTGAATTCGTACAACCCTGGTCCGTTCGTCGAAATAATAAACTCGGTCTGCATATGGCGATCAGTCCTCGATCAGTCGCGGAACGGGCGGATGTTGCAACGTCCGTTTGCCCCCTGAACCGACATGCTTTCGCCAGCCTTGAAACCGACTGAGATCGAACTGCTTTGCTGGGCAACGTTTGTAGGTTGCTGCAGCGAGAATTGAACGGCCGTGCGGCGACCCGTTGCTTCGCTGGGACCATAGCCGCGCACCACATAAATACGTTGCTGCCAACCTGCACCCAAAGTCCGGCGCGCAAAGTCTGCAGCCGCGCACCAATACCCGTCCACGTCCTGACGGGCCCGCGGGATCACTTCGAACATATTGTTGTTGACGGCAACCGTCTGAAATCCGTTTCGCGCAGCCGAGGCCGACGATAGGGGCACAGACAGCAAGATCGCGGCAGAAACCGCCAATGTCATAACCTGTTTCATAATCATACTCTCATTCATTTCGAGGTAATTTCTCAAATAGTATACATTCTTACCGGGCAAAGCTGGTTCACAATCAATTCAGTCAACGCAGGTCCCCGCGTGATCGAACGTTAGCCAGCCCTTATACCGGATTAAAGCCCCAACAAGCGGCATCCGGGCCGACACGTCAAACCGGAACCGCCCTTCATCATCCTGCCATTCCTCGGTCTTTGATTGCGGCAGAAGCACCTTCGGGAAAGGAACTCGCAACAGGCTGAGGCGCATGATCTGGATCTCTAACCTCTCGGGTACAAATACCGGCTTTAACCATACGGAGACCTGCCCAAACTGCTCGCAGACGCATCCCTGGTCCTGGTCCAAAGTCAGCCGCGATCGGGTGATGTGACCATCGAAATCGCGCGTCCATATCCAAGCGTTCCCCTCTTGCTCGACCCTGAGACGCACCGGGATGTCGTCACCCCCGGACGGCATGCCAGCAAAGCGCAACGCGAGTTTGGCCAGCCACCCCTTGCCCGGCGTGACCGAGCATCGCCCGGAATAGAATCCGCCCTTGCTGTGCAAGGCCTGTAGTGCCTTGGGCAGGTTCGTGCCCAAGGGCAAGGCTTGCAAAAAGGGATCAGGGTGCACTCAGAACCCCTCAGGCAGAAAGCGAGCTTGCAGCGTTTTGTCCGGGATCATGCAGGTCGGCGAACGTCCGAAGATTGCATACCGGTTTCTGGCGATTACGTAGTACAGCGGGTCTTTGATGATGCGAGGAAGAAACCTGCAGATCGAAAGAACCCACCAAAACCCCGGCAACTTGCGCATCGCAGCTGCGAAAGCATCCAACCGTTGATGAACCACGCCATCGGTAACGACGAGATTGGTTTCAAAGTCCCGCGTCGGTAGTCCGAGGTGAGAATACAGCCTTTGCCCCAATGGCGACTGCGCGGTGGCAAATTTGAACCGCTGCGCCTTGTCCCGGGCGACCATGAAACGAAAAAACCCCGAACACAGAACGCATTCGCCGTCAAAGACGATGAAATCCTGACCATCTGCCGCATCGGTTGCCAGTGTGGTCATATCAGTTACGCCTGCTAACCCAATTTGAAGCACATTCGCATCACTGCACATTCCGGGCAATGCGACACTGGGCCATCTTTGCGAATTGATATGTGTCGGGGAGCCTCGGGTCATCTGCGCGACAAGTTTCCTGGGCTCTGACCTCATCCCCATAAGGCTTAACCCGACAGCACGCGGAAAATACGTATGACACCCAATGTAGTCTTGCGAAATTTTGCCATTGTTATTTGAATAGATGACAGCGGCCGGAACAAATGCCGCGAAATGAAATACGCTGCTAACTCGGGTTTGAACATGGACGTCGATATTGCCCGCATTCAAGTGT
Source organism: Ruegeria sp. AU67 (assembly GCF_900312795.1). Lineage (NCBI taxonomy): Bacteria > Pseudomonadati > Pseudomonadota > Alphaproteobacteria > Rhodobacterales > Roseobacteraceae > Ruegeria > Ruegeria sp. AU67. The sequence goes on along the minus strand of NZ_OMPH01000020.1, from coordinate 98,650 downwards.
TGTCCAAAACACTAGATCAAAGGGCAGAAGATCCTTCGATTGGTGATCGCGTGCTGGCCAAATCCGGTCTGAGCCGCAGCGATATCGCGCCACCTGCAACAGCCTATAGCGCGCGCAAAGAGGCGTTGTTTGTCCGCTACGCCTGCGACGCGCTGAATGACATCACCTTTTCGGCCAGTGCTGGGCTTGGTTTCAGGTCGTCCTCCAGCCTGACGGCGTATATCAGCAAATACTCGCGTGATCTGAAGCAGGTGATCGAAAACTCGTCGCGGTTTCACGGGATGATAGACCCGGCTTTGTACTTCAGCCTGCGCGTTTCTGGAAATTTTGCTTCAATCGAAGCCGACTGGAAGGATGCCAGTTTTGCCCGATATCACCGTCGTACCGAATTTTTGATTTTCGCGGCCCTCGCCCGCATACGCTCGTTAACGCAGACAAGTTTTTTTCCTATCGAAATCCGCTTTCAGCACGAGGTCGGCGAAGCCAGAAAAGAGTTTCAGAAATTAGCGGGCTTTCCTGTGTCCTTTGGTGCAGAACGGTTGGAAATCGTACTGACCCTGTCCTCATTGGATCTGCCGGTGCCGACATATGACCCCTCCCTGCGCGAGCATCTTCTGTCATATGGCGACAGGGTTCAGGCCGAAAGTGACCAGCCCGCGCAAAAACTCAGGGCGCAAGTCGAGGGGCTGATCACCCGGTCTATGCCCGGCGCGATTATTCAGGCGGACGACGCAGCCTCGAACCTTGGGATGAGCCCGCGCACGTTTGCCAGGCGGTTGAATGATGAGGGCACAAGCTATCGTGAGATTGTCGAAGACCTGAGATGTGATCTGGCGCAGACTTTTATCACCAACGGGATGCCCTTGTCGGAAATCGCCTATTCGCTGGGTTATGCGGATCAACCTGCGTTTTCTACGGCCTTCAAACGCTGGACCGGTCAGGCACCCAGCACGTTCCGCACTCGGTTGGGACCGTAACACGGAAAGGGTGGCCGGGGGTCGTCAGCGGCACAGCCTCGCCCCGGCCTGTCCCATGAGTGGACAAGGCAGAAATAGGGGCCACATCGCCGCATGACTTGTGAGTTCTCGCCAATTTGAGGTTTGAACCGGTCACCGTGATCAACGCGTGAACGGATAAGAAAAAGGCGCCTCGATTGAGGCGCCTTTTTGACTACTGATCCAGGAAGGACCGCAATTTGCGCGATCGGCTGGGATGTTTGAGCTTGCGCAGCGCTTTCGCCTCGATCTGACGAATACGTTCGCGGGTCACGCTGAACTGTTGACCAACCTCTTCCAGAGTGTGGTCGGTATTCATACCGATGCCAAAACGCATCCGCAGAACACGTTCCTCACGCGGTGTGAGCGAGGCCAGAACCCGGGTGGTCGTTTCCTTGAGGTTTTCCTGAATGGCGCTGTCCAAAGGCAGCACGGCATTCTTATCCTCGATGAAATCGCCCAGTTGGCTGTCTTCCTCGTCGCCAATCGGCGTTTCAAGGCTGATCGGTTCCTTGGCGATCTTCATCACCTTGCGAACCTTCTCAAGCGGCATCTGCAGCTTTTCGGCCAGTTCTTCCGGAGTCGGCTCACGTCCGATTTCGTGAAGCATCTGACGACCGGTCCGGACCAGCTTGTTGATCGTTTCGATCATGTGAACCGGGATACGGATCGTACGGGCCTGATCCGCGATGGAACGCGTGATCGCCTGACGGATCCACCAGGTCGCATAGGTCGAGAACTTGTACCCGCGGCGGTATTCGAACTTGTCCACCGCCTTCATCAGGCCGATGTTGCCTTCCTGAATAAGATCAAGGAATTGCAGGCCACGGTTCGTGTACTTTTTGGCAATCGAGATCACCAGACGCAGGTTGGCTTCGACCATTTCCTTCTTGGCCTGACGCGCCTCTTTTTCACCCTTTTGAACTTGCTGCACGATGCGGCGGAATTCAGGGATGTCCAGGCCGACATACTGACCGACCTGAGCCATATCGTTGCGCAGTTCCTCGACCTTGGCGGTCGAGCGTTCGATGAACATCTGCCAACCCCGGCCCGGCTTTTCTGCCATCTCGGTCAGCCAGTTCGGGTCCAGTTCGCGTCCACGATAGGCGTCGATAAACTCACGACGATTGATGCGCGCCTGATCCGCCAGTTTCACCATCGAGCTGTCCAGAGACATGATGCGACGGTTAATGCCGTACAGCTGGTCGATCAGCGCTTCGATACGGTTGTTATGCAGATGCAGACCGTTCACCAATTCGACGATCTCAGATCGCAGCTGTTGATAGGTCGCCTCTTGTTTTTCCGAGAAGGTGTCGTCTTCGTTCAGGGTCGCCGAGATCCGGCTATCCTGCATTTCCGACAGCATCGAGAAGTCGGTCGAGATCCGTTCCAGTGTGGTCAGAACCTGATCTTTCAGCGCGGCTTCCATCGCGGCCAACGACATGTTGGCCTGCTCGTCGTCGTCATCATCGTCATCGTTATTCAGCGGGTTGCCATCGGCGTCCAGCTCGGGGCCGGTGTCCTTGGCGGGTTTTGCCGCCTGAACCGCAGACGTGTCGACAACCGGCTCTTCAACATCCCCGTCTTCGTCTAACTGGTTGCCAAACGTGGCCTCCAGATCAATGACGTCGCGCAACAGAATGTCTTCGGACAACAATTCGTCGTGCCAGATGGTGATCGCCTGGAAGGTCAGCGGGCTTTCGCACAGACCGGCAATCATGGTGTTGCGACCGGCTTCGATCCGTTTGGCGATGGCAATCTCGCCTTCGCGGCTCAGCAGTTCGACGCTGCCCATCTCGCGCAAATACATGCGGACCGGGTCATCTGTGCGATCCAGCTTTTCAGCACCAGCACCCGCCAGCGCAACCTCTCGGTTGCTTTCTGCAGCAACCAGTTCGGTCGAGCCTTTGTTCTCTTCTTCCTCGGCCTCTTCATCTTCAATGATGTTGATGCCCATCTCGGACAGCATCGACATAACGTCTTCGATCTGTTCCGAGCTGACCTGATCAGGCGGCAGAACCTGATTGAGCTGGTCGTAGGTGATGTAACCTTTCTCGCGGGCCTCGGCGATCATTTTCTTGACGTTGGCCTGGCTCATGTCCAGCGAGATTTCCTGTTCCTGCTCGTCGGATTTGCGGTCTTCGTTTGTATCCTTGGCGGCCATTCAATGCTCCTGCAGGGATGGGTGATTCGTTTGTACCGAATCATTAGCGCGTAGAAGTGATTCGGCCACCCGTTTACCCTTTTTTCTTTTCCAGTGCCTTACGAAAACACCACTTTAGCGACGTTTCCGTTCAAAATTGATGCCAGACATGATCGCCTGAAACGCGTCTTTCTCGTCGCGGTTGATTCGTGCGCCGTTATCGGCGATGTCAAAAACCGCCCTATCCTCGTTCTGACTGCGGCTTGTGCGGTTACGCTCTTCGGCGGCCTGGGCCAGCCGGTATGTCAGCGCTTCATCAGCCAGATCAGACAGTTCCTCTGCAGCTTCGGCAATCTCGGCATCCAATCCCCGGAGCGCTTTGATTTTCGCGAGTTCCTCGGCCAGAGTCATCTCGGCCTTTTCGACGTCGCCTGGTTTGAACACACAAGGGATTACTGCGACATGGCGAAGGGCCAGCAGGTTTTCAAGGATTTCGCCGCCCAAAGTTTCAAAAATGTGGTCTTTCAGATGCTCTGGGTCGTCGATCGCATGCCGAAGGATGGCGGCGCGCAAGGCGGCATGATCGGGATCATGGCACTCCATTTCTTCAAGCTGATGTTCGAATTGAACCACAACGGTGGGATTCAGGATGGCGATTGCCAGAATTGCAGCCTCGCGCATCTGGATATCCGCGGTTTCTGAAGACGCCAGAAAAGATGAACGCGCACCTGGGGTTGCTGGTTGTTTCGGAGGTTGCCATTTGCCGCGTGGCTGCCATTGGCGATTTTGCGGCTGACGTTGCGGGCGGAACAGTTGCCAGCGCAGGTCTTTGATCTCTTGCCCGTAATGCGCCCGGATCGAGGGGTCGCGGATCAGTTTGATCTTGTCCCTCAGTGACTTATCCAACGCAGCTTTGCGTTCAGGGCTGTCGAACACCTTGCCCTCTGTCTCACGCTGCCACAGCAGTTTGACCATCGGGATCGCGCCTTCAAGCACTGATTTCACAGCTGCCGGACCCTCAGCCCGCAGCAGATCATCGGGATCCTTGCCCTCGGGCATCAGAGCAAAGCGTAGGGATTTCCCGGCCTCTAACAGTGGCAACGCCAGATCAACGGCCCGCATCGCGGCACGCAGACCGGCCGTGTCGCCATCCAATGCGATGATCGGCTCATCCGAGACACGCCAAAGGAGTTGCAATTGATGCTCGGTGATTGCCGTGCCTAACGGGGCGACCGACGCCCCGAATCCAGCTTCGGCCAGTGCGATCACATCCATGTACCCTTCGGCCACGATCAGAGGTTGCCCTTTGCCTGCGGCCTGACGCGCAGGGCCGTGGTTATAAAGACTGCGCCCCTTGTCGAACAATTCCGTTTCGGGCGAGTTCAGGTATTTCGCATTGTCATTGGGGTCCATTGCCCGACCGCCAAACGCGATGCACCGCCCGCGCGGATCGCGGATAGGGTACATGATCCGATTGCGGAACGTATCATAAGGCTTTTTGCCCTTGTTCGAAGGTTTGGCCAGCCCGGCCCCAAGGATCAGGTCCTCGGCCACGTTCTTGCCGCGCAGGTGATCCCACAAACCTTGCCAGCCATCCGGCGCAAACCCGATCTCCCACCGGTCCAACGCCTGTGCATCCAATCCTCGACGCGTCAGATAGTCTCGCGCAGCGCCCCCTGCCCCGGTCTTGAGTTGCAAGCGGAAGAATTGAGCGGCCTGCTCCATGGCGTCGGCCAGTTGCGACCGGCGGTCCTGTTTTTCCTGTGCCCTTGGATCACGTGCTGGCATGGGCATCCCGGCTTCGCGTGCGAGAATTTCAACCGCTTCGATGAACGAGACATTTTCGGTCTCTTTCACAAAGCTGATCGCATCGCCTTTGGCATGGCACCCGAAACAGTAGTAGAACCCCTTTTGGTCATCTACGTGGAAGGACGCGGTCTTTTCGTGGTGAAACGGGCATGGTGCCCACATGTCGCCCTTACCCTGGTTGGACTTGCGCGGATCCCACATTACTTTACGCCCGACAACCTGAGACAGGCTCAGGCGGGTGCGTAGTTCATCCAGAAATCCGGGGGGCAGAGACATGGGTCAAACCTGACAGAAACAAGAACGCGCGCCAAGGGTATGACGCGCGTTTGTCCACAGGGAAATGATGGGGCTGTGGATTATTGCAGCAAACACAGCTCAAGCCACGCGGCGCCCAGATCCTTTTTGCGTACATCGCGCATCTTTTGTTCGTAGACCCAAGGCGCGATCAACGGGATGGCAGCATTATAATTTTCGGGCCAGGTCGGGCTGGTATCGGCAACTGCCTGGGGCACGTCACGCTCTTTTACACGGTCTAGCCGTGCCTTCTGGATCGCCGCAACAACTTCAGCCTGGTATTGGCAGCTTTGCTCTTTGGTTTCTTCCGCAACTAATGGGGTGGCCAGCAAAGCGGCTGCAATGGCGATACGCAACATAGGGAACTCCGGTAATCGATTCTGTCGCTGCAGCTTACCTGTCGCAGGCACGGCCTGCCATTGCCGTTTTTGGCGTGTCTACCATGGTTAGGTCGGCCAGCCCTTACCGTTGGGGCGGCCTGACAAAGCCAGGCTGCCCCTGATTTCAAAACATCACAGCCCTTTGGCGCGATAGCTTTTGGACACACGGTCGATAGCCACAATATAGGCCGCTGTCCGCAGATCCTCGACATCATCGCGACTGTGCCAGACTTCGCGCATGGATTGATAAGCAATGCGCATCGTGTCATCGAGGCCCGAGCGCACCAGTTCCAGCTCGTCCGCGCCGCGAAGGTACTTGGCCTTAAAGTCCGGAGACATCGACCAGGCATCGCCAAGGTAACGATCCAGCCGCTCCAGCTCACTGACAATCAGTTCGTGCCGCGCCTCTTCCTGTCGGCGCTGCATGCGACCGAAACGAATATGGCTGAGGTTCTTGACCCATTCGAAATAGGAAACGGTCACACCGCCCGCGTTTGCATACATGTCCGGAATGATCACCGTGCCCTTCTTGCGCAGAATCTCATCCGCACCTGCAGTCACAGGACCATTCGCAGCCTCGATGATCAAAGGCGCCTTGATCCGGTCTGCGTTTGCCAGGTTGATGACCGCCTCCAGAGCAGCAGGGATGAGGATATCGCATTCTTCTTCAAGAACTGCACCACCCTCGGCCGAGTGCGTCGCATCCGGATAGTCACTGACACCGCCATGCTTGACGATCCATTGCCGCACGGATTCCACGTCGATCCCGTCGGGATTATAAAGCGCGCCATCCCATTCGATGATGCCGACAATTCTGGATCCGTCCTCCTCACTCAGGAATTTCGCGGCGTGATAACCCACATTGCCCAGCCCCTGAACGATGACACGTTTTCCATCCAGCTTGCCGGTCAGCCCCGCCTTTTGCATGTCTTCCGGGTGGCGGAAGAATTCACGCAGGGCGTATTGGATGCCGCGACCTGTTGCTTCAACCCGGCCTGCGATACCGCCCGCGTTCAGCGGCTTTCCTGTAACACAGGCGCGTGCATTGATGTCCGTCGTGTTCATCCTGGCGTATTGATCCGCCATCCAGGCCATCTCACGCTCACCCGTTCCCATGTCGGGGGCTGGCACGTTTTGCGAAGGGTTGATCAGATCGCGCTTGGCCAGCTCATAGGCAAAGCGGCGGGTGATCTGCTCCAACTCGTGCTCTTCGTATTTGCGGGGATCGATGCACAATCCCCCTTTTGATCCGCCAAAGGGCGTTTCAACCAGAGCACATTTATAAGTCATCAGGGCGGCAAGCGCCTCGACCTCGTCCTGGTTCACAGCAAGGGCGTAACGAATACCGCCCTTTACAGGCTCCATATGCTCGGAATGAACCGAGCGGTAGCCGGTGAAAGTATGAATATCGCCGCGCAGGCGGACGCCAAACCGAACGGTGTAGGTGGCGTTGCAGACCCGGATCTTTTCCTCAAGCCCCGGCGGCAGGTCCATAAGGGACGCCGCCCTGTTAAACATCAAATCTACACTTTCGCGAAAGCTGGGTTCATTAATGGCCGTCATGTAATCCTCCGTGCCGACGAACGACGAGCGTTCTGACGTTTTGTCGCACCCATTGGCTAAACGATCAATAATTAAGCAACAATAAAACCCGAAATCGTCACGAAAGCTCTCGGACCGGGCTGAGTCGCGCACGGCGCTTAACTTTGGAAGAATTGTCGCCTGACCGAAAACAGAGGCAAAAAAGCCGTTCAATTATCTACGGTTCGCGCCCAAAGTTGCCATATCTTCGGCACTTCCGCCCAATTCACGCCACGATTCGCCGTTAGTTTTCAAACGTTAACTTTTCCTTAGCAGCGCCGGATGTCTGCTCAGCGAGGTCGGCCAGATGAAAATGCGCATATTTAAGTGCAACACCAAGAATTTTAAGAACGCGGCCACGGCTGCTCGTCGTTTTTCACACGACGAGGATGGTGGCGTGTTCACGATCTTTGTGACCCTTGGGTTTTTGCTCATATTTGCGACAGCGGGTATCGGCGTCGACATAATGAACTTTGAACGTGACAGAGCCAGCCTCCAAGGTACGTTGGATCGCGCGGTTCTTGCGGCGGCCAACGTTAAACAAAAGCTCCCCCCCGCGGATGTGGTCAAATCATATATTGAGAAGTCCGACGTCCGCGGCAAGCTTTCGGAAGAACCTGAAGTAGAGGATGATCCCAGAGTTGGATCAAGAAAAGTCACAGCAAAAGCTGAAGTCGACGTTCCCACACATTTTATGTGGTTCTTCGGGTATCCCCAACTGACGGCTTCGGTCACGAGCGTCGCGGAAGAGGCCATTGGGTCGCTCGAAATCACGATGGTTCTGGATATCTCCGGCTCAATGAGCTGGGATTCCGCAACCGACGATAAATCAAAAATGGAAGTGCTTCAGGAAGCGGCCACGCAGTTCGTGACTACGATGTACACGAAAGAGAACCCGGACAAGATTTCGATCTCAATCATACCTTACAACAACCAAGTGAATGCGGGCGCGAACATCCTGGGCAACATGCCGGGTGTTACTACCGAACACAGCTATTCGCACTGCGTAGACTTTGTCGATAATGATTTCACGGAATACTGGATCGATCCAAACAAAAAGCTCAATCGCACGGCCCATTTCGACCGCAGAAACTATAACGACGATTACAATGATGAAATTCACTATATCTCGCGCTCGGTCTGCACAACCCGCGCGGGCAGCGATATTACAGCAGTAACGAACGTCATTTCCGACCTGCACAATCAGATCGCGGCCATGTCACCCGGCGGAAACACGTCGATTGATATCGGTGTGAAATGGGGGGCCGCACTGTTGGATCCTCAGTTCCAGCCTGTGATAAACAAGCTTTCGAAACAGAACGCTGACCCTGAAGCAATTAATCCGGACACAGGGTTAGACGTAAACACGGGCCTGGCACCAAGGAAAATTGTTCCGGTGACTTTTGACAATCGTCCCATGGCATACGAATCCAATGTCAAAAAGATTATGATCGTCATGACCGACGGCGAGAACACCGAAAACTGGATTCTGAACGAGGCATACCGCGATGGGCCTTCGGATGTTTGGTACAACCCCAATTATGAGCAAGAGGTCACAAGTTGTTGGTATAACAGGTGGGGTCAACGCCGCTGTAGGACCGACAGGTACAGCGGCGAATACAGCGTCCGGACCTCAGCTCCTGGCGACACACCTGAGTACTACTGGACAAGACAGGAGCTGGAAGGTCAGTCCGAACCCTTTGGCGGTGAGGCGGCAGATCAATCAGTGCGCCTGACCTATCCGGAATTGTGGAACCGCGTCACCTTGGACTGGAATGCCGAGTATAACTATGCTTGGCAGTCCAACCACAATCAAACTTGGTATGACAACGCTTTTACCGAGATTTACAGGACCAAAAAGGATACGCGGCTGCAGAATATCTGCGAGAAGGTGAAAGGTAAGGATGTTGATGTCTATGGGATCGCCTTTGAGGCACCTTCAGTAGGTGTAACAGCGATCAGAAACTGCTCCAGCGGCGCCGGATTCTTTTACGAAGTTAAAGCCGACGGCAAATTGGGTGATCTGACGCTTCCGCAAGTCTTTGACTCTATTGCTACGGCAATCAAACAGTTGAGACTGACGCAATGATCCAAAAAGCTCTAAGCAAAGTTGTTCGGTTTAAGCGAACGGAAGACGGTTCGTTTACCGTCGAGTTCGTCATACTGTTCCCTTTGTACATATTCTTTATTCTGGGCGTCATTGAATACTCAATGGTCTCGATTCAAAAAGCGATGCTAAATCGCTCTATGGATCTGGTCGTGCGCGACATTCGACTTGGGATCAATTTGACGGATACCGATCACGATACGATCAAGGATGCCATCTGCGATAACATGGCAGTGATGCGGGACTGTTCCGACAACATGTTATTGGAGATGATTATTCAGGACCCATATGGCGGTGTGAATTTTCCAATCGAACCAACCTGTGTAGACAGAGCAGAAGAGGTTCAACCTGTCACCGATTTCCAAAATGGCGGATCAAACGAATTGATGATTTTGCGTGCCTGCGCCAAGGTCGATCCACTTTTTCCAACGACCGCAATGGGGCGCTCTGTATCCGGCGAAGATGGGCTGGTCCGACTTACGGCGACGACTACCTTTGTTCAGGAGCCTTAAAATGAAGCGTATTCCTTCACGCATCCGTAACCTTCTTGGCACTTTCGCGAGCAAGGAAAACGGCAGCCTGTCCATTGAAACAGCTCTTATTTTTCCTGTCCTCGTTTGGACTGTCACGCTTACCTATACATTTTTTGATGGTTTTCTTGAAAACACGTCGAATCTCAAAGCGGCGTATACAGTAAGTGACTTGATTTCACGTGAGGGAGAGAATGAAATTACCGATACCTATGCGGAATCCATGTATTTGGTTTACAATCGTATGGTAACAGACAATTCCCCGCTAAAAATGCGTTTGTCGGCGATCCAGTATATTGCCGCGGATGATGATGAGGGTACAGAAGAGAGATATAGAGTAGAGTGGTCTACAACTTGCGGGTTTGAGAGCAATTGGACCGCGGACAACCTCGATCCGTTGATTGAAAGGCTGCCGCGAATGGCAGATTTGGACACACTGATCATTGTTGAAACGTCTAAACCCTATGTTCCAATTCTGAACACCGAATGGCTGAGCAGAGATCACATTTTCAACAATTTCATTTTCACGCGCCCGCGTTTTGTTCCCATCGTCAAAGGGAACGTTTCTGATCACTTCTGTCAGCAGGATGTAGTGGGTGTAGCACCTGAAGCATAAATTTGGTTTCGGCGGCTGTGGTCAGACCGCCGATGCCAACACGGCGCCCCAATCGCCACCACAGTCCCGGTGCCCAGCTGTTTCCTGCGCGTTCCGTAGTCTTCAACAAAAATCCATTTGACGGCTTGAACGCAAACACCCCCTGATCGATCGACTCGATATCTTCGACACGCGCAATCACTTGCCCTGAACCGGTCCGCAATTCAGTCTCGGTCAGCTCGATCCAGTCACTGGTGGCTCGCCACATGCGATAGGCCAGCCAGAACGCCGCCACACCAACGACAAGTAAAAAGACCAGCCAGGCCGGTTCCGGTGGCGTGGTCAAAGCGACATAGATGACCAGCACACCCACGGTCGATAGCATCCCCACCCCTATCCAACGTCTGGATGATGAAGGCCGGACCGTGGCCAGAATTTCTTGTTGCATTGACGTCCCCTGCTCTGCTCTGTCCGGGTTTATCCGCTTTGTGTGCCGAAAAACAGAGGGAAGCCGACTATGGAATTGCGCACAGCACCCGTGTTTGCACGCAAATTGACGCATATCGCCAACAGCATACATGATGCCCACAAATTCAGGAGGCCATCATGTCCCTTAGACCAACATTGGAAACCCGCCAGGCTGTGCCGACCATGGAAGGCGCAGGCGTCAAATTGCACCGGGCCTTCGGATTTCAGGACCCGTCCGAGCTTGACCCGTTTCTGTTGTTCGACGACTTCCGAAATGAACGCCCCGAGGATTATCAGGCAGGCTTCCCCTGGCATCCGCATCGCGGTATCGAAACCATCACCTATGTCTTGTCCGGCTCGGTCGAGCATTCGGATTCGCTGGGCAACACCGGCACTTTGGGCGAAGGCGACGTTCAGTGGATGACCGCGGGGTCCGGAATCCTGCATCAGGAAATGCCCAAGGGAAACGGTGCGGGCCAAATGCACGGGTTCCAGCTGTGGGGCAATCTTCCGTCGGATCAAAAGATGACAGCGCCCCGCTATCAGGATGTTCAAAGCAAAGAGATCCCCGAGGTCATTGATGATGATGGCACCACCGTGCGCGTTATTGTTGGTGAGTTCTGGGGCAAAACCGGCCCGGTAGACGGTATTGCCGCCGACCCGCAGTACTTGGATATTCAGGTTCCGGCCGGTGTGAGAAAGACCTTTCGCATCGACACCTACCGCCGGGCGTTTGCCTATGTGTTCCAAGGACAGGCGGCCTTTGCCGATGCATCACAACCTACCGGCGTGCTTTTGGAAAAAGAGGTCGCGGGACAAGAGGTCAACATCCGTGATCTGTCCGGTGACCGCACTCTGGTTCGGTTCGGCACCGGTGATGAGGTCACGGTTCAAGCTGGTCCGGAAGGTGTCCGGTTTCTGTTGATCTCGGGCGCGCCGATTGATGAGCCTGTCGCATGGCATGGTCCAATTGTTATGAACACGCGTGCCGAACTGGAACTGGCGTTCAAAGAACTCCGCAATGGCACATTCATCCGCGCCGCGCACTGATTAAGCAAAGTTGGTCAGGCGGTTACGGCGCGTCTGACCATATCCCAATAAACCTGCTCTACTTCGTCCAGCGACAAGCGTCCGCCTGAACGGTACCAGGTCATCACACCGTTCAGCATCGCGATCACGGCCAAGGTCGCGATTTTGGTATCGGCAACCGAGAAGAGCCCAGACATCTGCCCATCCTGCAAGATGGCTTCAAGCGAATCCTCATAAGCGCGGCGCAGGCCTTCGATTTCCGAGAAGTTTTCTGGCGTGAGGTTGCGCAGCTCCATATAGGCGATAAAGACTTCATCCGGTCGCTCCATATGAAACCGAATGTGAAAGCCGACAAAGCGGCGTAGCGCGGTCTCGGCATCGGTGGGTTTTTCAAGTTCACCATAAGCGGCCAACAGATCCTGCATGTGATCCTGCATCAGGCGAAACAGCAGGCTTTGCTTGTCGGGCGTGTAGTTGTACAGCGCCCCCGCCTGCACACCAACGTCTTTTGCGATCTGGCGCATGGACACGGCTGCATAGCCATGTCGGGCAAACAGCCCCAGCGCTGCTTTTCGAATGCGCGGGCCGGTGATATCGGAGTGTGAGCCTTGGGTACGTGCCATACCGCCACCGTATATGAACAAGCGTTCATATAGAACCCCGCTTGAACGACCGCCGCAAAAGGTGCATCACGGGGTCAGTCTCCATTGAAAGGGTTCGGCATGAAGCCCCTGCCACTTTTGGTTCTGCTTCTGACTTGCGCAGCCTGCACGGACTTCCCGGAATTGGAAGGACGCGAACAGCCGAATGTGCGCTCGGCAGCGTATCCGAAGCTGGTCCCACTTCAGGACATTCTTGGCCCGCCGATAGATCCCGTCAGCGAGGCCGCCGAGGTTGAAGAAGATCTGACCGCGCGCAGCGAGGCACTGGCCAAAAAGGCCGAAGCACTACAGAACGCAAAGATCAACTGACCTTTCACATTTCAAACGCTTGTTACCGCTGTCTCGGATTGCGCCCCGACGCCGAACCCGTTAAGGCACCAATGAACGGGCAAACAGCCCGATACCAAGGACATTCGAGCGGAAAGGAACCCACGGGATGACACAGGCGCTGCGGCTGGGAATTGCGGGCTTGGGAACGGTTGGCGTGGGTGTCGTGCGGATCGTGCGCCGCCATGCGGACCTGCTGCAGGCGCGTACAGGTCGCGCCATCGAAATCACCGCTGTTTCCGCACGTGATGCCAACAAAGACCGTGGCGTGAACCTTTCGGAATATGCTTGGGAGACGGATCCGGTCGCACTGGCGCAACGTGACGATGTGGATGTCTTTGTTGAACTGATGGGCGGCGAAAACGGCGCTGCCAAAGCGTCAGTCGAGGCCGCGCTGGCCGCTGATAAGGATGTGGTGACTGCGAACAAGGCACTGCTCGCCATTCACGGTCAGGAACTGGCTGAGCAAGCCGAGGCCGCAGGCCGTGTTATCCGTTTCGAAGCGGCCGTTGCAGGCGGTATCCCCGTGATCAAATCCCTGACCGAGGGGCTGGCCGGGAACGAGATCACCCGCGTCATGGGCGTGATGAACGGCACCTGCAACTATATCCTGACGCGGATGCAATCGCAGGAGTTGGGCTATAACGCACTATTCGAAGAATGCGCGGAACTGGGCTATCTCGAAGCCGATCCGAACCTGGACGTTGGCGGTATCGACGCGGCACACAAGTTGGCGCTATTGTCTTCGATCGCCTTTGGCACCAAACCGAATTTTGATGGCATCCAGATCGAAGGTATCCAGCATATCAGTCTGGACGATATTCATCAGGCCGCCGACATGGGCTATCGTATCAAGCTGCTGGGCGTCGCTCAGCGCTCGGCGCGCGGTCTGGAACAGCGGATGCAGCCCTGCCTTGTCCCCAGCGGCTCGCCTCTGGGTCAGCTAGAAGGTGGCACCAATATGGTGGTTATCGAAGGCGACGCCGTCGAACAGGTTGTTCTGCGCGGCCCTGGCGCAGGCGAAGGTCCGACGGCCAGCGCAGTGATGGGCGACGTCTGCGATCTGGCGCGGGGGCTGCAAATCCCAACTTTTGGCCGCCCCGCCACGACACTGGAAGAGGCAAAACCTGCCATAACCGGCCTGCCCGCCCCCTACTACCTACGCCTTGCACTATTCGACAAACCCGGTGCGCTGGCGAAAGTGGCGGCTATTCTGGGTGATGCAGGTGTCTCAATCGATCGAATGCGCCAGTACGGGCACACCGAAGCCACCGCGCCGGTTCTGATTGTTACGCACAAGACCACACGTGCCACGCTGGATGTCGCTTTGGAAGGCCTCCGGACGACCGATGTCGTGTCGGGAGAGCCCGTTGCACTGCGGATTGAAGAGGTTTGACCCTTGCGGCCTGTACAAAACGCAGGCTATGCCCGATGAAACGCCTTTATTGACCTGAGGATACGAAAAAATGAGCGCTGCCAAAATCGATTTCAACGACCGCCTTTTGTCTCTGGGCCTTGCGCGGGTCGCAGAACAGGCCGCTCTGGCCTCGGCCTCGCTGGTCGGACGCGGTGACGAAAAGGCTGCGGATCAGGCTGCTGTGAACGCGATGCGCGAACAGCTGAACCTTCTGGACATCGCAGGCGTCGTTGTAATCGGCGAAGGTGAACGCGACGAGGCACCGATGTTGTACATCGGCGAAGAAGTGGGCACCGGAAACGGCCCCGGCGTGGACATCGCGCTGGACCCGCTTGAGGGCACCACGCTGACCGCCAAGGACATGCCGAACGCGTTGACCGTGATCGCGATGGGCCCGCGCGGTTCGATGCTGCACGCGCCAGACGTCTACATGGACAAGCTGGCCATCGGTCCGGGCTTTCCCGAGGGCGTCGTGAACCTGGACATGAGCCCACGCGAGCGCGTTGAAGCGTTGGCCAATGCCAAAGGCTGCAAGCCTGCCGACATCACCGTCTGCATTCTGGAGCGTCCCCGCCACGAAGCGATGATCGCTGAAGTGCGCGAAACCGGCGCCTCGATCCGCCTGATCACCGATGGTGACGTGGCCGGCGTCATGCACTGTGCCGAAAGCGAAGAGACCGGCATCGATATGTACATGGGTCAAGGTGGAGCGCCCGAGGGCGTTCTGGCCGCCGCTGCACTGAAATGCATGGGTGGTCAGATCTTTGGCCGCCTGCTGTTCCGCAACGATGACGAACGCGGCCGCGCTGCCAAGGCGGGCATCACCGATCTAGACCGCGTTTACGCGCGCGATGAGATGGTGACTGCCGACGTGATCTTTGCCGCGACAGGCGTGACTGGTGGTTCGCTGTTGCCGCGCATCAAACGCCAACCAGGCTGGGTAGAAACCACAACCTTGCTGATGCGGTCGAAGACTGGTTCGGTGCGCCGTATGTCCTATCGCACACCGACCTGGCCGCATGACAACGCCTGATGGCTTGAACCTTTGCCCGTGGCAGAGGTATCGATAGATAGAATGAGGCCGGGTCCGAGAGGGTCCGGCCTTGGCATATGAGGGCAGGCATGAGCTTTTTAGGGGTTGAGCAGTCACTGACCGGGCGGCGTTGGATCGGACCGGAGGCCGAGGTCGAACGGGCCACGGAAATGCTGGTGCAACAGTCCGGGCTGCCACGTGCGGTTTGTCAGGTTCTGGCGCGGCGCGGCGTGCCCCCCGTGGAAGCCGAAAGCTTTCTTGAACCAAAGCTGAAGGAATTGCTACCCGATCCCCGGTCCATGAAGGATATGGAGACCGCCGCAACGCGGTTTTTGGAAGCTGTCCGAAACAAGCAGCGGATCGCGGTTTTTGCCGATTACGACGTCGATGGGGGCAGTTCGGCGGCTTTGTTGCTTGTCTGGATGCGTCAGATGGGGCTGCAAGCCACGCTGTATGTGCCAGACCGAATTGATGAAGGTTATGGGCCGAACGTGCCTGCAATGCAGGAACTGGCGGCCGCGCATGACTTGATTATCTGCGTGGACTGCGGAACGCTCAGCCACGAACCTATCGCGGCGGCAAAAGGCGCGGATGTTATTGTGCTGGACCACCACCTTGGCGGTGAAACGCTGCCGGATTGCGTGGCTGTAGTGAACCCGAACCGGCAGGATGAAAGCGGAGATTTGGGGTATTTCTGCGCCGCTGGCGTGGTGTTTCTGATGCTGATTGAGGCCGGGCGGCAACTGCGAGAGGCTGAGGTTAAGGGTCCCAACCTGATCGGGCTGCTGGATCTTGTGGCATTGGCAACCGTTGCAGACGTGGCCCCGCTGATCGACGCGAACCGGGCGCTGGTGCGGCAAGGCCTTAAGGTCATGGCACAGCGGCAACGGCCCGGGTTAGTGGCGCTGTCGGATGTGGCGCGCATGGATTCAGCCCCTACCAGCTATCACCTGGGTTTTCTGCTGGGCCCGCGCGTCAATGCGGGCGGGCGGATCGGTCAGGCCGATCTGGGCGCGCGACTGCTGAGCACGGATTCGATGACCGAAGCTGAAGCGCTGTCTCAAAGGTTGGATGAGTTGAACACCGAGCGTCGTGATATCGAAAACGCAGTACGTGCGGCAGCACTGGAACAGGCCGAGGAACGCGGATTGGAAGCTCCTCTGGTTTGGGCGGCGGGCGAAGGGTGGCATCCCGGCGTTGTCGGCATCGTGGCATCCCGCCTCAAGGAAAACGCCAACAGACCCGCCATTGTCATCGGCTTTGACGGTGATGAAGGCAAGGGTTCAGGGCGGTCGGTTTCTGGCGTTGATCTGGGGGCATCAATCCAACGATTGGCGGCTGAGGGACTTTTGGTCAAAGGCGGCGGGCACAAGATGGCCGCAGGGCTGACCGTTATGCGGGATCAGTTGGAACCGGCCATGGAACGCCTCAGCGAGTTGTTGGCCAAGCAAGGCGCGGGCAAAGGCGGTCCTGCAGACATGAAGCTAGACGGAGCACTTATGCCGGGCGCAGCTTCGGTCGGTCTGATCGAACAGATAGAAAAAGCCGGTCCTTTCGGGGCCAGCGCCCCTGCCCCACGCTATGCGTTGCCGGACCTGCAGGTGCGCTTTGCCAAGCGCGTCGGCGACTCCCATCTGAAACTGTCGCTGTCCGACGGGGTTGGTGGTGGCCTTGATGCCATTGCCTTTGGAGCTTTTGACGGGCCGATGGGGGAAAAGCTGTCCAACCATGGCGGCGCGCGCTTTCATTTCGCCGGGCGGCTTGAGGTGAACACATGGGGTGGACGGCAAAGCGTTCAGCTGAGACTGGAGGACGCGGCAGAGGCAAACTGAGCCCATTTCCAGCCTTGCCAAAAAAGTTTCGCATCCCTGCATTTTTCGGCTTGCGGGGGTCAGAGGTAAACCGTAAAAGGCCCTCCACAAGCCAGCGTGGCCCGTTCGTCTATCGGTTAGGACGCCAGGTTTTCAACCTGGAAAGAGGGGTTCGATTCCCCTACGGGCTACCACTTGTGCTAATGCCACTACCAGATGGCCCGTTCGTCTATCGGTTAGGACGCCAGGTTTTCAACCTGGAAAGAGGGGTTCGATTCCCCTACGGGCTACCATTTCCCTGACCTACACTCCAAATTTTTCACGGCTCAGGTCCTGTATCTGTCCCCACAGCGACTTGAATTCCGGCGTGTTTTCCGCGGCGTAGTGGAAGTTCTTCATAAGACCTGTGAGCTGGGTGAACACCTGACGCACTTCACCCTTATCTTCGAATTCCGCAGTTGATTGCGTAACATCATAGATCAGCTTGAACGTCATCTTCTGACGCTCCAGCGGGACGGTTGCGTCGACTTTGTCAAAGGCATCCTGCTGTAGGTACACCATGTCCACGAACAGCGCTTTTTGCTGCGTGACGAAGTCCTCGATGGTGACACCTTCTTCGCCGGTCACCTGCATCATCTGGTCGACCTGTTCGCCTTTTTCAATCAGGGCCAGCAGATCGCGCACCTTGCCTGTCCAACCGGGCTCAGCGTTCTTGTCGTACCAATCCGAGAGCTGATCGGTGTATCGCGACCAGCTAAGCATTGGGTCAACCGCAGGATAGAACCGTTTATAAGCCCGTTCCGAGGACAGCCCCAGAAAGCACTTCACGGTAGACAACGTGGACTGCGTCACAGGCTCGTCAAAATTGCCACCCGCTGGTGAAACCGTTCCAATCAGCGTCAGACTACCCAGATCGCCATCATTGGTCTTCATCGCTCCTGCGCGCTCGTACAGGCCCTTGATCGAGCTTTCCAGATAGGCAGGGAAGCCCTCTTCCCCGGGGATTTCCTCCAGCTTGCCGGAGGTCTCGCGCATGGCTTGAGCCCAACGGCTGGTGCTGTCAGCGATCAACAGCACGTCATAGCCCATCTGGCGGTAATACTCGCCCAGGGTGATGCCGGTGAAGATCGAAGCCTCACGTGCCGCTACAGGCATGGAAGAGGTGTTACAGATGATGATTGTCCGGTCCATCAGACTGCCGCCCGACATCGGGTCGGTCATCTTGGGGAATTCGTGGATCGTTTCCACCACCTCGCCCGCACGCTCACCGCAGGCCACCACGATCACGATATCCACTTTGGAGTTCCGCGCGATCAGGTTTTGCAGCACGGTTTTGCCCGCACCGAACGGGCCGGGAATACAGGCCGTGCCACCGCGCGCTATGGGGAAGAACGTGTCGATCAGGCGTTGCGAGGTCAGCACGGGTTCCGTTGGGTACAACCGTTCCGACAGGGCGCGTTTCAGGATGGTTTCAGGTAACGGTCGTCGTACCGGCCACTTTTGGCACAGGGTCAGCGTGTGCTCCCCACCCTGCTCGTCTTCAAGACGCGCGACAATCTCGTGGATCGAGGCTGCACCTTTCTGTACCCACACAACATTGTAGTCGCCGACCCAGTTGAAAGGCAGCATGATTTTGTGGGTAAACCGGCCTTCGGGAACAGTACCGATGCTGTCGCCGCCCTTGACCATATCGCCAACTTTGACTGTGGGAGTGAAAGACCATTTTGCCTGATCATCCAGCGGCGCCACATCCGCCCCGCGCGGCAGGAAAGTCCCGAACTCGGCCGCAACCTTGGTCAAAGGCGATTGCAGGCCGTCAAAGACCTGCCCCAAAAGCCCCGGCCCAAGTTCGACCGAAAGCAGCTGTCCTGACTGTTCAACCGGATCACCAACCGCTACGCCGTCCGTGCTTTCGTAGACCTGAACGTCGGCAGTATCGCCGCGCACGCGCAGCACCTCAGCCTTTAGGTGTTCCTGACGCCCGCCCGGGCCCGGACGGGTAGGAAGGATGAACACGACCTCGTTCTTGACCAGTTGTCCCGGAACGCCGGCGGCGTCTTGGTTGGCCTGAATTTTCACAAGCCCTTCCTGGACAGAGACAACGCGGGCGGTTGCGGTTTGAACCGAAGATGTTTGGGCAGTCATGCGCTTACTCTCTCAAAATCGAAATCTGCGACATTGCTCATGGCTTGCTGGGCTAGCTTCTCAAATCTTGCGGCCGCATTCTGCGGGTTGCTTTGCGCCCAGCGATCGAAAATGTTCCAGATCAAGACATAGATGGCCACGGCCTCAAAATCGAACAGGTGACGGGCGGCGTGTCGTTTCAGTTGCTTATGACTGACTGACAGCAGCAGTCGTTCCAGACCCAAGGGGTCCTCGGCCTCAAGCAGCTGGCGTGCTTCCTTGATCCACGGCATCGCCGTGGACAGACGGAAATCCGGGTCACCCCAATTGGCGGGGATGTGACGGTTCCAACGTCCACACCCATACGCACCGGACGGCGGATTGCCACCCTGCCCGCGCAGGCGCAGTGCTGCAACAACAGTACGCAGGTCCATCCGTTCAAGGAAAAGGCGGCGCAAAGACGATTGCGGGATTTCGGCCAACGCTTGTTTGCACCTCAATACAGCCTGCGCGTCAGTGACATCCATGTCATATGCGCTCCAATTCAGAGCATGTTCCATAACCTTCAGAACCTTAGCGTCCTCGGGCGTCAGCGCCTTAAGGCGACGATCCAGACGCAGCCGCGACAGCGGAGGTTGTTTGGCCACGAACAACCGCTCAGAGCCTGGCAGGCTGCTGATCAGGGCGATATAGGCGTCTTGATCAGACATCTCAGCGGATCACACCTTCCAGCACGGCGCGAAACCGGGGCTGCAGATGCTCCATCAGCAACGAGGCGACCGCCTTGTCTGTTAGATCAAGTACAACGCCCTGATCTTCGGCCCGCACGCGGATACCGCCCTGCGCGTCATCCGATGCATGCAACTCTACCTGTTCACGCAACATGTCGGCTGTCAGGCCGAGGACGTATTTAGTCAGCTTACCGGATTGAATGTCATCGGCGTTCTGCTTGATGTCTTCTTGCGTTGCGACTTTGGCGGGCAGAATGACCTGCACCTTGCCATCCAGATTGACGCCTTCGGATTCGCGGCCGACGACCTCCAAAATCATCTGTTTCAGCAGGCCCGGCTCAGCCATTTCCTTGGTCACCAGACGTTCGACATCTTCGCGAAAGCGGTCGGTCAATCCACCCTTCATGGTCAAAACCGCATCACGCATGGCGGTGTTAAGCGCCTCTTCTCCAGCAGCGCGATATTTGTCGGAATCGGTGCGTGCCTTTTTTTGATAGTCGTCCGCCTCGCGTTTGGCATCCGCCAGAATTTTGGCGGCTTCGGCCTTGGCTGCAGTGCGCAGTTTTTCGGCGTCGGCCTGACCAGCAGCCACGCCATCATTGCGCAGCTTATCGATCAAGGCATCCACGCCATGAGAAATCATGCCATCCTGTGCCATCAACTGATCCCCGCACTGATGACAAGGGCAAAGACAAAGGCGAACACGCCAAACCCTTCGATGATCGCTGCCGGGGCAAGCGCCAGGCCAAAGATCTCAGGCTTTTCCTTGGTGGCGTTGATCGCCGCAGCACAGGCCCGACCCTGCCAGATCCCGCAATACATCAATGCGATACCGGACAGGATACCGATCCCGAACAAGCCGCCCGCGTTTTCGGGTGTCACCTCGCGGTTCAGGGTAAACATGATGACGATGCCATAAATCACCATCGTCGAAGGAAAGGCCGAAACGCCGACAAAGCGGCCATAGCCGCCGTCGGTTTCCGTCATGGCCCCAATACTGGCCATGCCCGCGATCGAGCATCCGACGGCGCTGGCGGCTGCGCCCAGCGCCATTGGCGCGTAGATGCCAAGCCAACCCAATGTCAATACAAGCTCATTCATTCCTGAACCTCCTTGCGGGCGAACGGGCGAAAGACAATGCCTTCATCCGGCAGACCCCATTTAAAGAATTCGATGTAATTAAGACGTAAGCCGTGGACGACGCCGCTCATCATGGCGAGCGCGAAGTTGAGAATATGGCCGATGATCAGGATCAGCAGGGCGAACAGAACGCCCACCCCCTTGAGCGAATGCATGACTGAAACCGCCAAATCGTTGAACGTGATCGCCAGTGAGGCCGAGGCCAGACCCAACGCGAACAGGCGCATGTAGCTTAGCACATCGCCGAATGCGCCCATGGCCCCGGCAAGGCTTTGCAGCCCTTCGATCAGACGCCAAACCCAGTCGGTGGACTTATTAATGACCCGCTCGCTTGAGAACCAGACGATGGCCAGCACACCGATCCCCATAAATGCAGCGCCCGGCACCGGAGAATTACCTTTCATGTAGCTGAGCCACAGAACGAACCCGCCAATCAGCGCAGCGATCCAGCCCAGATTGGCGATGGCCTTTCGGTGCCCCCATGCCGCCCGTGCGGCAAGCGCATTGGCCAATACCAAATGCAAAACGCCAACGACAATCGAGACCATCATCATCGCACCGAAATTGTTCAGGTCGAGCAATTTGAGCTTGGACCAGAACGACCCCTCGGCTGGCGACACGCCGAAATAACTGCCGACGAGGACGCCATATAGGATTGTTGCGCTGGAAATGATCACCCCAAAGCGTCGCCAGGATCGTTCACCTGGTGTTGCATCAAGCCGCTTCCAGAATAGTAAAAGGCCCAACAGGATAATCGCGCCGTATCCCGCGTCGGCTACGATCATTGCGAAGAAGACCGCAAATGAAACGGCGACGATGACACTGGGGTCCCAGTCCTTGTAACCCGGCACTTGATAAAACAGCGCCAAGTCCACGGCAGCACTGCGCTTTTCTGGTTGTTCCAACAAAGTAGGCGGGCTGTCTTCGGGGCCGGGTTCTTCGATCAGTACGGCAGCGTCCTTGGCGATTGCCATGTCCAGAACCGCATCTATACGATCCTCGGGCACCCAGCCCTGAAGGGCAAACATCGCCTCTTCGTCGCGAACCTTTTGCGTGGCATGGGCCAGCTCGGCCGCGCTTTCGGCAACCGAAAGGTTCCGGCGCATCAGTGTTAGGTATCGGGTTTGCGCAACGCGTTCAGCCTCAAGCGCTTCGATCGCGATCTCGGCTTCTTCCAGTTGTGCCTCAAGCTCGTGAATGGGCAATGATCCGGTGTGCGTGCGCGGAACCGGAAGGATATCGTCATCCGGCTCATCTGGCACAATCAGTACGGCGTAGATGAACCTATGGTCCTGCTCGAGTATGGCCCAGGGTATATCCAAGGCCTCCAACGCATCGCGATACTTCAGTGGCAGTTGATAAAACCACAACCGGTTCCCCGCTAAAACATCGTCGGGTGGAAAATCCAAGTCCCCCCAAGGGCGCACCTGTGCAATTCGGTTGGCAAGAAAATCCCTGTGATCCGTCATGTCACGAGTGCGCTGCATCAAGTCCAGCACATCCCCGACGAATTGGTCCATGTCAAAACCGGGATCGCGCTGAATCTGTCGGCGCGGCTCGGACACGTCATTCAGGAACCGCAGCGCCTTATAGGCATCCCGCGCGCCGCGCTCACTGATCTTTTCCGGCTCAGCGGGTGGCAAAGCCAGCGGCAGGACGTGCATGCAGCCCAGATTCTGCAGCGCCTCAAGGGTCGCAGCCTTCTGGCCTGCTTGCCCGACCAGCGACAGTTTTTTGAGCCTCGCAACACTCACGACACAGCCTCCTGCGCATGTTTGCGTTTCGAGATTTTCGAGCGCACGACGGCCTGCATCTGCTCATCACTCAGATAGATGCGGATTTTCTTGATGTTGGCATTGGCGCGCGGGATCAGAACCTTTTCGAACAGATTGACACGCTGGGTGATGGTGGCCACAGCCCTATCGAATTTCTTCACCCGCTCTTCGGCCACTTTGACCCGTAGACGCGCCTCGATCATATCGTGCAGCAACCGGGCCGCCGCATCGACCCAATGAGGTTTGGCCAGATAGGAATACGGACGCACCGCAACCTCAATCCGGTCCAGCGCAGGCATCTTGACCCCCACGACGTTGACCTCTTTGACTTTGTAGTCTTTCAGCTCGACCAACCCGTCCAGATCAACGCCTTGCTGTCCCAGCATCGGCAGTTTTTCTCCAACCTTTTGCGCCAGTTCCTGCACCTCATCCTGAAGGCGCTGCACATCTTCGCGCGCCTTCGCGCGCTCTGCCATCAATTGCTGACGCTTAAGGTCCAGCGATGGCAGGAACCGCTCATAGCTTTTCAGCTGCGTCTGCTCGCGCGCGAGCGACGATTTATTCAGCTGCAACCGCGCCATCGGCATCCTTTGGAAAATACTTGTCGATCAGGGCCTGCTTCATCAGTAGCTGCCCAGGTGCGAAACACTCGGCCAGAGTTTTCCACCCCAAATCCAGCGCATCTTCCAGCGGGATTGAAACGTTGATGTCCATGAAACGGGTCTTGAACAGGTCGCCAAACTTCAGCAGCTGATGGTCATAATCCGACAGGTCAAAGGCCATCGCCTGTTTCTGCGCGGCGTCTCGGCTTTCGGAATAGAACCGGATCATGGTGTTCATGATCTGCCCGTGATCCTCGCGCGTTGTCTTGCCAATCACGTTCTGCTTGAGGCGCGAGAGACTGCCGAAGGGGTCAATCACGCCCGAATGCAGATAGATCTGCCCTTCGGTGATATAGCCCGTGTTATCCGGCACTGGATGGGTCACGTCATTGCCCGGCATCGTTGTCACGGTCAGCACAGTGACCGATCCGCCCTTGGCATAGTCACAGGCTTTTTCGTACCGGCGGGCCAGTTGGGAATAGAGGTCCCCCATGTATCCACGCTGCGAGGGTACGCGTTCCTGGCTGATCCCGACCTCTTTCATCGCATCGGCGTAGGCGGTCATATCGGTCAGCAGGACCAGAACGCGCTTGCCTTCTTCTACCGCGAATTTTTCGGCCACGGCCAGTGCCATATCGGGTACCAGCAGCCGTTCGACCAGCGGATCCATCGCCTGATTGACGAACATCACCGTTCGGGAAAACACGCCCGCATCCTCGAAGGACGTCCTAAAGGTAAAGTAGTCGTCAAAGATCAACCCTAGCCCGCCGAACACCACGATATCCGCGTCCGCCTGAACACCAATTCTGCTGAGGAACGCGTTGAACGGCTCACCCGAGACGGAAAAAATCGGGATTTTCTGACTTTCGACCAGTGTGTTGAACACGTCGATCATCGGCACGTCCGTCCGGATCATCTTGTTGGGCACGGCGCGTTCCGCCGGGTTCACGGTTGGCCCGCCAATATCCACGCGCGGCTCAGACGACAGGTCAGGTCCACCATCAATAGATACACCCGCGCCGTCAAAAACGCGGCCCAGTATGTTCTGGGAATATGGCGTCTGCATCGGGTGGCCCAGGAACGTCGCCGTCGCCTCGGTCGAGATGCCCTTGGTGCCGGAAAACACCTGCAGGGTGACAACATCCCGGTCAATAAAAATGGCCTGCGCCAGTGTCTTGTGGCCGTCCACGGTTTCGATTACGGCCAGATCATTGAAACGCACTGCTGCGTCAGTCGATCCGTCCAGAGGCACCCTGACTTTGATCGTGTCTCCGACAATCTCAAGAACACGCGTGTACTTCAAAAGACTTCCGGACATTGCTCATCCTCGGTCGTTAAAGGTGCTATTTAAATCAACGCCCCGAAACAACTTGGCGTTTTTTGCAATCATAAGTTCAGCTTACAACGAATTCATGAATTGGCAAATGAGGATGCCTTGGCTGCAAAAAAGGAGACAAAAGTCGCTTCTGGTGACCAAAAATCATTGGTGTTCCAGCGCCCGGGACAGTTCACCACCCCCTGCGCCCAAACAGGGATTGCAGCCGGCTTTGCCCGGCAAATGGGTCAATCTCTGTTGGCGCAGTCAGGCCCGAGACAACGCCGCGCACCATTACCCAGCAGATTGCAGCAAATATCACACCGCCCAGCGTCTGCCCCAACAACACACCTGGAGCGCCAGCCAAATAGGCCCCGGCGACCGCAAAGGGCCACGTGCCCAGCGTATGTCTCCCCCAGTTAACCCACGTGGAATAAATGGGATAGCCAAGGTTGTTGAAGCTTGCATTCGCAACAAAGATCACACCGTTGAAGAACGACGCCAGGGCCAACGGCCCGCAGAACAGATAGATCAGCGCCCGCGTCTCGCCTTGGGCCTGAAACAAATCGGCGATGGGGGCACGCAGGACGAACAGCACCGCCGCCATCAGAACCACATAGACGGCAGTAAATTTCACACCCGCCAGGAATGCGCCCTTCACCCGATCATACTGCCCTGCCCCAAAGTTCTGCCCCACGATCGGGCCTATGGCCCCGGACAGCGCAAACACGACGGAAAAGGCAACAGGCATCAGCCGTCCTATTACGGCCATGCCTGCCACGGCATCGGTGCCAAACTGCGCAACCTCACGGATCACGATGGCGTTGCCGACAGGCGTGGCGACATTGGTCAGAACTGCCGGTATTGCAATCGCCCGCACCGGTTGGAGGTCTTCCATCACTTGATTCAGCGACGGTCGCGCAAAACCACGATGCACGCGCACGGCGGGCCGGACCGCTGCTATCAGCATACAGATACGCGCAATAACCGAGGCAATCGCCGCCCCGTCCAGGCCAAGACCAACAGCGAAGATCAGGATCGGATCCAATATCGCGTTGGCCAGCCCGCCGTAAATCGTAGCCTGCATGGACCGGCGCGCATCACCGTGCGCACGCAACACAGCCATACCCGTCATTGCCGCAGCCATCACCCACATGGTCGGCAGAATGATGCTGACATACCGTGCGGCCAATTGCAGAACCTCACCCTGCGCGCCCATAAAAGACAGCAGAAACTTGATATTAATCATGACCATGGCAGACACAATCAATCCCATCAAAATACCAAGAAGGGCGACGCTGGTTCCGAATTGCCGGGCTTTTTCGGGCCGCCCCGCCCCCAGCTCGCGGGCGACAAGGGCGCCGGCGGCAATCGACAGTCCCACATTGATTGAGTTGGTGAAAAACAAAAGCGTGCCCGCATAGCCGACCGCTGCGGCCAAGGCGTCATTGCCCAACATCGAGATGAACACCATGTCTACGAAATCCACGGCAAAGATCGCCATAAGGCCAATACTGGAGGTCAGCGACATTCGGGTCACATGCCGCATCAGACTGCCGGTCAAAAAGACAGCCATGCCCTTGGGTTGTTGTGTCATTGGCTGGTCCGTCCCTTTGTCCTGGAAATCAATCTGCCCGTGATGGGCACCAGTCAGCAACCTCAAACTGGTGCCATGCGCGACGAATACAGCCCTACCATTTTTGGCAATCCGCAATTTGCACCGCTGCGATGATGTTGCAGTACGAAAATCCTTGCCGTTTTGGATATCGGCATCCAGCGTTGCGTGCAATGGTGGCTCGCACTAGGCATTCTACGTCAACGGGTTTCGCCGGAAATGCCTGATCGATGCGCAGGTCACCGTTCTCAACGAACTGGGCAAACTCACCCATCCCGGCGTGTACGGCCTTTTCGACACCGAAGTTCGCGCTGTGTATATCGAGGGCGGGCACGCAAGTGGCGGCCGTGCGAAACGGTCGATGGTGGTGAGGTACTCAGAGCGCGAGTACTGCCAAGCGAGGCACCAGCCTTCACTGGACGCAGGTCCCAAGGTAGAAAAATCAGTACCAAAACTCGCTCAATACATTATAAGAAATGAATATACTGAATTTACGATATTCGATTTGCGCGACGACCTGGGGAGGATTCAATGCTTCGACTTACAACCTGTTTGATCTCTTTGCTGA
The DNA here is from genome assembly GCF_900312795.1 of Ruegeria sp. AU67. Taxonomy (NCBI): domain Bacteria; kingdom Pseudomonadati; phylum Pseudomonadota; class Alphaproteobacteria; order Rhodobacterales; family Roseobacteraceae; genus Ruegeria; species Ruegeria sp. AU67. The sequence goes on along the minus strand of NZ_OMPH01000020.1, from coordinate 71,599 downwards.
CATTACCATCACTTGTATGGGCAGACGCGGTCCCCAGCAAAGAGGCGGCCGAAGGCACCTTTGCCGACCGCCCATATTCGCCTTACGCCAACCGATCATTTCCTGAACGGCCACTCTGGGGTGACACACACCTGCACACCGGTTTGTCGCTGGATGCGGGCGCATTCGGAAACACCTTGCTTCCTGATGAGGCATGGCGGTTCGCAAAGGGGGAACAAGTTATTTCGTCAACCGGTCAGGCCGTCAGGCTGGCGCGGCCCCTGGATTGGATGGTGCTGACGGATCATACTGATTTGATGGGTTTCGCCCCGGACCTGCAGGCCGGTAAACCTGGCGTTATTGGTGACCCAAAAGGCTTGGAGTGGTACGAGGGATACAAAGCAGGCGGTGAAGAAGCCGGGAAAGCGGCCTTCGACATTATTACAAATTTCTCTCAAATGACCCTGCCGGAAATCCTACTTGAGTCATACAGCCCAGGCGCGGACGCATTCGCATTTACATGGGAAAACATCGTTATGGCAGCGGAACGGCACAACGACCCCGGCAATTTCACCGCCTTTATTGGGTTTGAATGGACGTCCGTTCCCAAGGGGTTCAACCTGCACCGCAATGTCATGCTACGTGACGGACCAATTCGGGCACTGCAAATGGTGCCACCCGTGACTCAGCCTCCTTACGGCGACACCGACCCCAAGGCGCTTTATGCGTGGCTTGAAGAATATCAGGGTAAAACCGGCGGTCGCGCGGTTGCTTTTGCACATAACGGCAACCTGTCAAATGGCTGGATGTTCCCCACTGAGGATACTTATCACGGCGGCAAGGTAGACGAAGAATACGTGCAGAACCGCGCCAAGTGGGAGCCGCATTATGAGGTCACCCAAATCAAAGGCGACGGAGAAGCACACCCCTTCCTAAGCCCGGAAGACGAATTTGCGGACTATGAAAACTGGGACGTCGGCAACCTCGACATTACCGAGCTGAAAACAGAGGACATGCTGGCCGGTGAATATGCCAGAGAAGCCTTGAAACGTGGCCTGATGCTGGAAGAAAAATTCGGGGTGAACCCTTATAAGTTCGGAATGGGTGGGGCAACAGACAGCCACACATCGCTGGCAACAGCTGAAGAGGACAACTTTTTCGGAAAATCCGTCAGCGTTGAACCGTCGGCCACAAGAATCCAGCACCCCTTCATCGCCAATGATCTTGGCGAAATCCCCGGCGACCTTCTTGTCGCATCTGGTTACACTGCCGTCTGGGCCACCGAGAACACGCGTTCGGCGATCTTTGATGCTTTCAAACGGCGTGAAACCTATGCCACGACTGGTCCTCGGATCGGTCTGCGGTTCTTTGGTGGATGGGAATTTGACGAAGCAGATCTTGAGACCCGGTTCCTTGCGGACGTTGGCTACACCAAAGGCGTTCCGATGGGCTCGGACTTACGCCCTAACGAAGGTGATGGAGCGCCTTCATTCCTGATCGCAGCGCTACGCGATCCGGTTGGGGCCAATCTGGACCGGGTACAGGTCGTAAAAGGGTGGCTCGATGGCGAAGGAGAGTTGCATGAGAAAGTCTACGACGTTGCATGGTCGGATGACCGGGCTGCTGATGAAAACGGCAAAGTCCCGGCTGTTGGCAACACCGTCGATATCGAAACCGCCAGCTGGAGTAACACGATTGGCACCGCCGAGCTTGTGTCGGTTTGGGCCGATCCAGACTTTGATCCAAATGCGCGGGCCTTCTACTATGTCCGGGCGCTTGAAATTCCCACACCCCGTTGGGTCCTGTACGACAAGGTCCGGTTCGGTATTGAATTGCCGGAAGAGGCGCAGCTGATCCATCAAGAGCGCGCGTATTCGTCGCCAATCTGGTACACACCTAGCGAATAACCGAACAATACACTAATGACATTGCCGGGCGGTCAACCCCGCCCGGCAATATTGCGACACGACATTGAGAACCCGCATGCAAATTCTAAAACAGCCTTTATTCCATTTCATTTTGATCGGGGTTGCCATTTTCGGCTGGTTTGCATGGGTTTCCCCGCAACAGGACGTAGTTGAAGAAACCGACACGATCACAGTCGATGGTAACGATGTCGCCCTTCTGAAAACACGTTTCCAAAACAACTGGAACCGCCCACCGACGGAAGAAGAGTTACAGGCCCTGATTGACGGGGCGATCCGCGAAGAAGTTCTTGTGCGCGAAGCACGCAAGCTAGGGCTGGATCAAGGTGATCAGGTCATCCGTGCTCGCCTGGCGCAGAAGATGGATTTTCTGACTGACGCAATCGCAGCTTCGATCGAACCCGAGCCCGAAGTGTTGCAGACCTTTCTGAACGAAAACCCGGAACGGTTCACCAAATCGGCACAGATCGCTTTTGATCAGATCTACCTGAGCGAGAACGCCGATCTGGATGCAATCGAAAGCACGATCGAGGCCGCAAACACACAGCAGGACTGGAGCAGCATCGGATCGACAACTTTGCTTCCAAAGTCGATGCCTCTGACAGTAGTGCGCGCGGTGGACGCAAACTTTGGCACTGGCTTTTCGGCGGCCCTGAGATCGTTGGAGCCAGGCAACTGGTTCGGCCCAGTCCGATCCGCATATGGCATCCACGTCGTTCGCGTTACAGACAAACAAGATCCCATATTGCCAAAGCTGGAAGATATCCGCGATACCGTTTTACTGGAATGGCGCCGCGAAGCCGGGTCGAACCTAGCGCAGGCGCAATATGAAAGCCTGGCGTCGAATTACAAGGTCGAAACACCCGACATGGACAAAGCGGTCGAATGAAGCGGCTCTTTTGCCTGTTATTCTCGGGCTGGCTGATGTTCGCCGCACAAGCGGGACATGCACATGCACTTGACCCCGGTTATTTGGACCTGCGGCAATTGGCCAGCAACACCTGGCAAGTGCTATGGCGCAAGCCTGATGTGAATGGCCGCCCCATGGGTATCGATGCCATACTACCCGCTCACTGTGCCCAAAACCGAGGACCCGAGCCACGGTCCGACGGAACAGCTTGGATCGCGACCTGGGTTCTTGAATGCGAGGACGTTATCGCCGGTCACACCATCACCATTGAAGGGCTGGAGCAACAACGAAACGACGTTCTGCTGCGCATCCAACCCATCTCGTCGGAACCATCCACTTTGCGGTTCACACCCGAGACGCCTGCTTTGGTCATACCAGAAAAGCCAACGACCTGGACGGTTCTGAGCAGTTACTTTCGCCTTGGGTTCGAACATATTCTGGAAGGTTGGGATCACCTTCTGTTTGTTTTCGCCCTGTTTGTCTTGGTGCGCGACCCATGGCGGTTGGTCGGGGCGGTCACAGCCTTTACCGTCGCGCATTCCATTACGCTGGCGCTTGCCACGCTGGGGGTGTTGAACGTGCCCGGCCCACCGGTCGAAGCCGTGATCGCCTTGTCAATCGTGTTCCTCGCTCTGGAAATCCTCAACCGAAAAGATGGTGAGCTGCGCCTGTCCGAACAATATCCCTGGATCGTCTGCTTTTGCTTCGGGCTGTTGCACGGGCTGGGATTTGCCGGCGCGCTGGCCGATATTGGAGTTCCAACTGAGGATATCTTCGCCGCACTGCTGTCCTTCAACATTGGGGTCGAGGCCGGTCAACTTTTGTTTATTGCCGTACTGTCGGCCCTGATCTTGGTGTGGCGCCTTACGCTGCCCGCAATTTCCCAAAGGGCTGGCGTAGTCGCCGTACCCGTTACAGGATATGCCATCGGCTGCGTGTCGATGTACTGGTTGGTTGAACGCGTCAGCGGGTTTTGATTGGATCGACCGCTACTTCGCGGCCTCTTGCTGCTGCAGTAAACGCGCCTGAACCCGGTCCGTTTCCACCTGAGCCCAGCCTTCGTTGGTTAGTTTCTGGTGCTTGCGTGCCTCGAACAATACCTGCTGGGCACCCTCGGGATCACCGGCTTTCAAAATCAGCTCGGCGATCAAAGTCAAAAGGAACGGTTTGTAGTTCCCCGCACCGCTGTCCCACCAGGCCTCGGCCGCCTGACGTACCGCGCTGATGTTGTTAAAGGTCGGCACATCATAAGCAGTCGCCCAACTGCGCCACAGATTGGCAGTAACAGTCATGAAGGTAAACGAGTGCCTCTCGGACACCTCTTCAAGCTGTTGAGCGGCTTTCAAAACATGATCCGGTTCACGACGCAAAGTATGCAACATGCAAAGATAGGTCAGCGCCTGGGCGATACTGTGGGCATGCTTTAGGTCCTTGGCGGCATCGACGGCCCTTCGCTGGATATCAACGGCTCGGTCAGGATCGCCTTTCAACCACAGCGCCATGCTTAAAAAACACGACGTTATCGCTGCGTGGTCGGATCCGTAGACATAAGCAAGCCGTCCATGCAGGTCGGGTTGATAAAGGTCCAGCGCCAACTGTAGGTGTTCATGCGCCGCGCCCAGATCACCGATATGCAGCAAAACCGCCCCCATCGCGCGATGGGCAATCATGACATGATGCGCCTCGTCAGACTGACCTGCCAGATCGAGGATTTGCCGCGCTGCGTCCTTTGCCAAATCATATTCGGCCCGCACCAAATGGAACGAATAAAGGCCATTGAGAACAGGAAACAGGTTCTCGGTCTCGTCCAAGCGATTGCACAGCTTTCGAATTCGGGCATAGACAGCGCCCGTTTCGTCGGCGGCAATGCCAGCCGTCGAACGGGTCACACCCGCGCGAAGCACTTGTATCTCGACCTCTTTGCGGTCACGTTCAACGCTGCTTTCCAATTCGTGCAACTGCTGTATCGCATGTCCCAGCTGGGTCACCGCTTCGACATTCGCAGAGCGCTCGGCTGCGCGTTGGCCTGCAAGGTGCCACTGTTCGATGGCCTCGCGGGGCATTTTCGCCATGGTGTAGTGGTGCGCCAGAACTTCGGGGCCTGCATCTGCGTGACTATGCGTTCCGTGATGCAAGGCCTCTGCTACGCGCGCATGCAACCCGCGGCGTTCGCTTTTCAGGAGGCTGTTATAGGCCGTGTCACGAATAAGAGCGTGACGGTAGGCAAATGTCTCTTCTGCCTTTTTCTGCGTCACAGTGACAATGCCCGCGTCGACCAGCAGATCCAGACCCGCGCGCAACGCCTTATCCCCAAACCCGGACACGCCGGAAATCAATTGATAGGTGAAATGCGGACCGATCACGGAACCGATTTGTGCGACTTCCTTCGCCGAACTCAAACGGTCCAATCGCGCCATCAACGCATCCTGTAACGTGCTGGGGACCAAAGGGGCAGGACCGGGCGCGCCATCCAATCCAAGTGCATCTGCCCGATCGGCCAATTGACCGGATTCCAGCAAATCTTTTGTCACCTCTTCAACATAGAGGGGAATACCGTTCGTCCGCCCCGCGATCACGCCGAACATTTCGGGCGAGATCGGCTTATCCCCAGCCACCTGATGAACAATCTCGCGGACCTGCGCGAAATCCAACTGCCGGAGAGGGACATGAGTGACGTTGGGCTTGGCGGCCCAATCCGGATCAAAAGCCGTCCGGTACGTCATGACGATCAGAACCGGTACTTCCTGAATTCTGTACACGATCCGGTCAAGCAAGGTTTTCGTCGTCGGATCAATCCAATGCGCGTCTTCAATGAGGCACAGTATGGGCTTTCGCGCGGCCCGTGCAATAAGCTGACCGGCTAACATGTCCAAGGTCTGATCCATGACTTGCTGTGGCGTCAGATCAAGCGAACCAAGTTGGTCTTCGAATGGAACAGACAGAAGCGCCGCTGCCAGCTTCACACTGTGGTCAGGCGGATCTTCCAGATGTTTGGCAATTTTCCTGAGCCGGACACTTCCTGTATCTTCAACACGCAGGTCCGCAGCGTTTTCAATCTGACGGATCACAGGGTAGAGCGCACTTGTCTCATGATATGGTGAGCACTGAAACCGCACTTGCAACGCTTCTGCCTTGGCAACACCCAACCGCAGTTCTTCGATTAAGCGGGATTTACCGATACCTGCTTCGCCGGATACCAATGCGACCTGCCCCTGGCCTGCCCGGGCCAGCGCCAATTTGCTGCGCAGAATGTCAAACTCCGGGTCGCGTCCAATCAACGGGCGCAACGCGGTACTGTCCGTCGTCATGAACCGGCTGATCGTCTCTCGTGTTCCGGTGACCTGCCAGGCCTCGACCTCTTTCGCGAAGCCTTTGAGTTTGAACGCACCGCGCAAAACATACTCGAACGCGTCGCCTGCCAGTTGGTGCGTGGTCGGAGCGACGATCAGAGTGCCCGGATCGGCCATAGCCTGAAGGCGCGCTGCCAGGTTTGGCGTTTCGCCCATGGCGGTGCCGTCTTCGAACATGTTTTCACCGCGCAGGTCACCGACAACGACCAACCCCGTCGCGATCCCTATCCGCACTTCGAGCTTTGCGTGGGTCCGAACTTCCGGCATTTCCTGAATGATCCTCAGCCCCGCACGTATCGCGCGTTCGGGGTCATCCTCATGCGCATGCGGAAAGCCGAAAAAGACCATAATGCCATCGCCGTAATAACTTGCGATATGGCCGTCATACGCAGCCACAGCCGCCGCGCAGGATTCCTTGAAAAGGCGCAGAACCTCGGCCAGATCCTCGGGGTCCAAGCGCTGCGCGATCTCAGTGGATCCGACGAGGTCGATGAACATGACAGTCAACTGCCGCCGTTCGGCAACGATTGTCGGGCTGAGGGTCGAATGTAGCGACGGAACGCCAGCCCCGGATTGTTCGCGCAAGGCTTTTGCAAACCGTCGCCTTGGCCCAAGCGGCAGTCCAATTGCGACAAGATCGTCTTCTGTCAGCTCAGGCAGATCACCCACCACTATTTCATGACGGGCGAAGGCCTCGGCGTATTTTGACAGGCCGTTTTTTTCCAGCCAGATCTCGATTTCAGACATGCAATCGTTTCATTTGCGTCCATCCAAACAGGGCTCATTCAAGCGAACCTTCCCTGATCGCGCCCAGAAAATCGGATTTGCCGGTGCAGTTGCCAGCGTGTCCGACGGGGCTTGTCACCATCAAGGACGACCCCATGGCTTTGGTCAAGTGAAACGAAAAGGCGGGTCCACAGTCGAAATTGGGCAGAACGAACGCGACGGAATGGTGGCAACCAAAGGCGATACGCTCTTAACTCGGACGACATCCGGAGACAAACGGGAGGGGGCCGGTACGACCGGTTCGAAAATCCATTGATCATCAAAGCGCTGAAAATCGTCACAGGCACGCTTATTCTGGGTGTCGTCGCTATTGTGGGCTATCTGCTGATCGCCCCGCCTGACCTCTTGAAGGTTGGGACGAACTATTCGGCCAAGATCGTCTGTTCCAACGTCTTCATTGCCGGGCGCGACGCGGAAGAAGTTCTGACCGTCGATGTTCAGGCCCCGGGGCATCCACTGCTTAAGCAGATCTCGATCGACGTGGACGCCGAAGCCCAAACCGTGACGGCACGGATTTTCCGGTTCTTTGCCCCCGCGACCTCGCAATATCGCGAGGGGCTTGGCTGCACCAATGTCCATAACGCGACGCTCAGCGACGCGACCCTGACCGCGATTGAGCCCTGGCCCACTGGAATCTGGCCCGTCGGTAACGAAGTACAACTGTCACAAGACCCTGAAATCGCGCGTATCCTGGCGGATAGCACCCTTCTGGGCGAAGGATACCGCGCCGTGGTTGTCGTGCGGGGTGGGCGTATCGTTGGCGAGACCTATGCGGACGGGTTTGACGAAAACACGCCTTTGCTTGGGTGGTCGATGACCAAGACAGTTACTGCGGGCCTGATCGGTACCCTGATCAAATCCGGCCAGATGTCGCTGGAGGATACGCTGACCGACAGCTATCCGGACTGGGCACAGGACGGACGCAAAAACATCACCCTTAAGGACATGCTGGCCATGTCCAGTGGCCTGCAATGGAATGAGGAATATGGCGACGTCTCGGACGTGACCAAGATGCTGTATCTCAATGATGACATGGCAGGTTTTGTCTCGGGCCGCCCGGCGGAAAGTGAGATTGGGGCGGATTTCAACTACTCTTCAGGGACGACCACAGCCCTGTCGCGCGTCTGGCAGGACAAGCTGCCGGATGGCAGTCTGACCTATCCGCAAAAGGCTCTGTTCGAACCATTGGGCATGACATCCGTCGTACTCGAGACCGACGCGGCAGACACGTTTGTCGGGTCCAGCTATATGTATGCCTCTGCACGTGACTGGGCGCGCTTTGGGCAACTGCTATTGCAGAAAGGCGAATGGAACGACCAACAAATCCTGCCCGAGGGCTATACGGACTGGATGTTTGAGCCCGTTGCCGCATCTGACGGAATGTACGCCAAAGGTCATCTGTGGCTGGATTCTCCGGGAGGGTTACCACCCTATGCAGATGCCGTCTGGCTTCAGGGGCATGACGGGCAATTTATCGGCGTGTTTCCAACCCAGGACTTGGTCGTTGTACGGCTGGGTCTGACGCCCTCCCGACACGGTTATTCCTCGTTGCCGCTGGCCGAGGCGCTCATCTCTGCCTTGCAGAATTGATAAGAAGGGCCCGCGCGTCGGGTCCTTTTGTCATTCCAGAATTTGCGTTGCAATACTGGTGCTTGTCAGCTCATCTTCTACCAGGGCATAGATCTGATCCGGCGGCGTGTTCAGAGAATACAACATCAATGCAGGATCGACGCCCATGTCGATCAGATGCTGCATCGTCTCGCCCTGCCCCTTTTGGATGCTTTCAACGGCAAAGACCACGGGGATCAGGCGCGGTTGGTCATAGTAATGCTGATGAAGTCCGACAATGCCCTGCAGTGACACGAGCCGCGCGACCCCACCGGCCAGTATATACGGACAGGCGGACATGCAGACCGCGCCGGGCAGTACGGCCGATGACAACCCGGCCTCGCGTATCTGCGCGCCGATCAACAAGGATTCGGACACTTGGCCGCCCGGGCTGTGCAGCGCGACCATGTCGGGTTGTTCCTGCATTTCGGTCAGATAGGTTTCGAACCGATCTGCATCGCCGGTTTCGATCTGACCACTCACCAGAAGGACCCGCCCCAGATCACCGGCTTGCTTTTCAGTAAATTCCAACCGCGTGGGAAAGTTCTGAGGCAACGGCACATCCAGCGGTTGGTCCTGCGGCAACAGCGACGGATCGGTGCGATCGGTGCGGTACTCGCGCCGCTGATCCCCAGGTGAGATGGGGCCGGTCGGCAGTTCAACCCTTGGCGTGAATGGGTTGGAGACAACGTCGGCCACGTCGGACATGATCAGAATACCTGCGATCACCAGTTGGAACACCAGCACGTATCGCAGCCCCCTGCGCACATCAATTCGGGACAGGAAGCCCATCATGTTCCGTCTTTTTTCGGTGTGGCGCGATCAAGAATTGCGGCATCTGCGACGCCCATCGTCGCCTCGACATCTTTCATCGCATTCATGGCCGCGCGAAGGTCAGACAGCGTTAATGTGTCCTCAATGCTCATGCCGTCCTTACCGCTTCGGATAGCGGCCTGGGTGATCGCCAACACGAACACAAGAACGGCGGGCAGCAGGTCGATTGCGATGGCTCCGGCCCAGGACGGCACAAAGTTGTGCGCATACTTGATCACCGCATCTGCACTGGAAATGGGATTATAGGCCGTCTCAATTGGCGGCTCGATCTCTAGAACCTCTTCAGCGGCGGTCCGAAGGGTTTTGCCACGCTGATCAAGTGCGTTCAGGACCGAGTTGATGGTCGATGACTGGGCATCGCGCACCTCGGAACTGCGCCCATCAAGTTCGGGCAGCACGACCGAGGACGGCAAATCTCCGGCTGCGCGCGCAACAAGCGGTGCCACATTGTACTGGTTCAGACGCGAAATCACGCCGGCCAGCTTGACGCTTTCTTCGGAAAACTGCACTGACCGGCGATCAACCGGCCCCGGGGCAACGGTAAGCTCTCGCATTCGAGCAAGGATTTCGTTGCCCTGCTGGAACGCATCTTCGATCAGCGGCTGTTGATTGGCGATCTGCTCTTCAAGATTGCGCAGCTCTTCGGCCTTTTGGGTCAGCACGCGAAACACAGCCCCGCGACCTGCCGTGCCCGAAAGATCACCGGATTGCTCCAGCTCGGCCAGTTCTTCGAAACTTTGACGCGCGCGTTCGACCTCGCGCCCCAGCGCCTGTCCGCTGAGTGCGATGTCATGCGCTTGCTCAAGCGCCGCCTGGTAGTCGCGCACAGTGTTTTCAAGGTGCTGTTCGACCGCAGCCGCGCCGGCCAGGGCAGCGGCGTTCAGCCAGCTGGACATGGCGATGATTGCAACGGATCCAACAATCGTCGAAATTGTCAGGCCAATGAATCCGCTAGCCGTGCGCATCGACGGCAGTAAGCGCAGCATATAGCTCCAGAACACAAAGATGCCGACTGACACCGCGATCGAGTATGCGACCGCTGCGAAGAAGGTCACCGCGCCGTTGTCTTCCAACAGTGACGAAACACCAAGGTAAGTGTAAATTCCCGAAGCGATCGCCAAAACACCCAAAGCGGCGGGCGTGAACGTGTCCAACCAAGCCAGATGCGCCTCAAGCTCTTTGGCCGTCCGAAGCCCCCTCGCCTCCTCTGCAGTCAGGCGGTCCCTTTTCTCTGTCATGTCAGCCCACGCTCCAAATCGTTAATCTTGGTTAATCACTAGATAATAACGCACGGCACCATTTGATATGGTCCCATGCGTAACTTCAAGTTGAGCGGGTTGGGGCGAAGTTTTTTGATCGTTCCAGGATTACCCTGACGGATTCAAAACACCGGCGAGCCCAGCATGACAGAACTGCAACAGGTTCCAGATTGCGCCCTCGGCGTCGCGTTTTTGGTCAGGGTCGGAAAGTGCCCCGATCCGCCATTCCGACGTGCACAACGCCAGCATGGACGACACTGAAAAGACCAGCGCCCCAGCAACGTTCGCCGGGTCGGCCTTGGGGTATTTTGTGCACAGCTTTTGAACGACCAGCGAGGCGACGGGATCAAAATGGGTTTTGGCCAGCGTATGCCAGCGCGCATCAGCGGAAACAATCGCCACAATGCGCGCATAGGCCAGCCACTGCGGGTCATGGCTGAATGCGCGGGTCAACAGCGGCCTCATGAAGGCTGACATCAGGTCCGCGGCGTCCCAATCGCCGCTCTCCTCCAATCGGCTGATGGCTTCACGACGCTCTTGCGATAGCTCGCTGGCGCGGCGTGTCACGATGCGTTCAAAAAGCTCGTCCTTTGGACCACCGTGAAAGTTCACGTTGGCCTTCTGAACCTGCGCCCGTTCGGCGATGTCGCGAATCGAGGCACCGTCGAATCCCTGCTCGGCAAAGACCAGTTCCGCGGCGTCAAGAATACGTTCTCGTGCCGCAATGGATCGCTGCGAGGGCGCCCTTTTTCTTTCTTTTATAGCGTGTTGTGCCATTTCAAAAACTAGTTTGCCTTATTTCGAACGTTCGTTCAAGATAAATAGTGTCGCAGGAGGAGATACAGATGGAACAGGTGCAAGTCGGAGCGGGCCAGCCGGTCACGGTGAAGGCCCGTCCGGAAGAGTGTTTTGCTCTGATCGGAGCTGGGCCCATGGGTCTGGCAATGGCCAAGACACTTGTCGAGCAGGGAGTGCCATTTCAGGGATTTGAACTGGCTGATGATGTGGGTGGTCTGTGGAACATCGATGCCCCTCGGTCTACAATGTACGAGACCGCCCACCTCATATCGTCAAAGAAGATGACCGAATTCACCGACTTCCCTATGCAGGAAGAAACGGCGGAGTATCCATCACATCGCGAGCTCAAGACGTATTTCCACGATTTCGCAAACGCATTTGACCTGTACCAGCACTATCTCTTTGGTGCCGAGGTCCTGAGTACCACACCGCTGGACGCAGGCGGATGGGAGGTGAAATGGCGTGACAAGGCAGGCACTGAGCACTGCCAGATCTTTGCGGGTATCCTGATCGCCAACGGCACTTTGTCCGAACCCAACCTACCCAAGTTTGAGGGAGAGTTTTCAGGCGAGCTGATCCACGCCTCGGACTATCGTTATCCGACGCAATTCACAGGCAAGCGGGTTCTAGTCATCGGGGCCGGAAACTCGGGCTGCGATATCGCGGTTGACGCAATTCACCACGGGCAGTCCTGCGATATCTCGATGCGCCGGGGGTACTATTTTGTACCCAAATACGTCTTCGGTGTTCCGGCCGACACGATGGGCGGGAAGATCAAACTGCCCATGTGGCTGAAACGAAAAGTCGACGGTGCAATCCTGAAATGGTTCGTGGGTGATCCGCAGAAATATGGCTTTCCCAAGCCAGATTATGCCCTGTACGAGTCCCACCCCGTCGTCAATTCGCTGATCCTATTCCACGCCGGGCATGGCGATTTGAAAGTGCGCCCTGACATTGAAAGATTTGACGGCAAATCCGTTCATTTCGGTGATGGCACCAGTGCTGACTACGACATGATTCTGGCCGCAACCGGGTACAAGTTGCACTACCCGTTCATCGACAAGTCGCACTTGAACTGGCAGGGCGACGCCCCGCACTTGTACCTGAACTGCATGCACCCGACCCGCGATGATCTGTTCGTCCTGGGTATGATCGAGGCGTCGGGCCTAGGGTGGCAAGGACGGCACGAACAGGCCGAAATGGTGGCGCGCTATATCGCAGGGCTAAGATCCGGCAACTCAGCCGCAAAGGCCATTCACGCGACGAAATCCGAAAAATTCGAACGTGCGACCGGCGGCATGAACTATATCGACCTGCCCCGGATGGCTTACTACGTCGACAAAGCGACCTACCGCGGTGAAGTGACCCGACAGATCGCGGCGTTGAAAGCGGCCCAGTCATGAACGGGATCGACGACGTCGCGCTGAACTTCGATGCAGGCAACCTAAAGCTGCTGAACGTCATCCTTGCCGTCGTGATGTTCTCAATCGCGCTGGATCTTAGGATGGATGACTTTCGCCGGATCCTGCGCGGACCGAAACCGTTGCTTATTGGGCTGGCGTCCCAGTTTTTGGTTCTACCCGCAATCACGTTTCTGATGCTGCTGGTGGTCAATCCACTACCGTCGGTCGCGATGGGGCTGATCCTTGTAGCGGCCTGCCCGGGAGGGAACATCTCGAATTTCATGACGCACCGTGCTGGCGGAAACGTGGCGCTTTCGGTGTCGATGACCGCCTTTGCGACCGTCGGCGCGATCATCATCACGCCCGCTAATGTTGCGCTGTGGGGGAATTTTTACACCCCAACACGAGAAATCCTGCAAAGGACAGAAATCGACCCGGTCGCAGTGGCCATTACGGTCGGTTTCATGCTGATCCTGCCCCTGATCCTTGGCATGCTGGTCAATGCGCGCTTCACAGCCGCCGCCGATAAAATCCGCCGCCCGATGCAGTGGCTCTCGATGGCGATCTTCATCACATTCATCATGGTTGCGCTCGCCGCGAACTGGGCAATTTTCCAGCATTTTGCGACCGCGATCATCGGGATTGTTATCCTGCATAACGCGCTGGCTTTTATGGGCGGTTATCTGACCGCGACGGCCGCTAATCTGTCGGAACGCGACCGCCGGTCTGTCACAATCGAAACTGGGATACAGAACTCGGGCCTTGGCCTTATCCTGATTTTCGCCTTTTTCGGAGGGCTTGGCGGAATGGCGGTGGCCGCCGCACTTTGGGGCATCTGGCACGCAATCTCGGGGTTGGCTCTGGCCGCCTTCTTCGCAAGACGAGAGGTGCCCGAATGCGCCACATCCTGATCACCGGAGCCGCAGGCGCGGTGGGAGCTGCCCTGCTGCATCGGTTGGGCGGTCGTGCCGACATCACGATCACCGCAACCGATATTCAAGAGCCCGCCAACTTGCCGAAAAATACACGGTTCGTACGGATGGATGTCACCGGCAACGCGCCTCTCAACGTCATTCTGGCTGAAGATCCGGACACCATCGTTCATCTGGCATCCATCGTGACCCCCGGTCCGAGTTCGACCCGAGACCATGAATATCAGGTTGATGTCGAAGGTACCCGAAATGTGCTGAATGCGGCGATTGCCGCCGGGGTCAAGCGTCTGGTGGTTACCTCTTCGGGGGCCGCTTATGGGTATCATGCCGATAACCCGGTTCCATTGCGCGAAACGGATGCGATACGAGGCAATCAGGAGTTTGCCTATTCCTGGCACAAGCGGCTGGTCGAAGAAATGCTGGCCGAAGCCAGACAAACCACGCCCGACCTCGAACAGGTTGTTCTGCGCGTAGGCACAGTACTGGGACCCAAGGTCGAAAACCAGATAACGGCTCTGTTTCACAAACCCAGTCTGCTGGGCTTGAAAGGGTCCGACAGCCCATTTGTGTTCATCTGGGATGAAGACTTGGCCGATATACTGGTGCGTGCGGCCACAGAAGGGCCAGCCGGCGTTTTCAACGTTGCCGGCGACGGCGCGCTGACCATCTCACAGATCGCGTCACATATGGGCAAATCGGTGCGTTGGTTGCCCCCTGCGGTGGTCAAAATTGCCCTGTCTATTGCCCGCCCGCTGGGTCTGTCGCGCTATGGGCCAGAACAAGTGCGTTTCCTTCTGTACCGCCCCGTGTTGAACAATGCCGCGCTGAAAGGCGAATTCGGCTATAACCCCAAATTCACAAGTGCCGAGGCGTTCAATCGCTGGTGGGAGGCTGCCCAATGAAACGAACCGCTGTCATTACCGGAGGCGCCGGTGGCTTGGGCCGAGCGTTGTCCGCCGCGCTAAGGGCCGACGGTTGGCATACCGCATTGATTGATTTACCGGGGCAAGAACTTGACGCGCTTGCCAATCAGGATGACGTCAGCACCTATGCCTGTGATCTGACCAACGCGGACCAGTGCAAAGACACTTGCGCCCGGATCATTGCGGCAAGAGATTCCATAGATCTGGTTATCTACAACGCGGGCGTCTCGCAGATTTCTGCCTTTTCTGACAGCGATTTGACCTCACACCGAAACATGTTCGAAATCAACTATTTCGCTGCAGTTACTTGCGCTCAGAATTTTCTGGATGCGATCAGGCAGGCCAAGGGTACGCACCTTGCGATCTCTTCCGTCGCGGGTTTTGCACCGCTCATCCATCGAACCGCCTATGCAGCCAGCAAACACGCGATGGAGGGGTTCTTTAAGTCCCTTCGCGCCGAGGAATCCGCCCACGGGGTTCGCGTTTCCATCGCCGCGCCATCCTTTGTTGCGACCAATATCGGGCGACCCGAAACTGCTGACGCTGGGTTCGTTCGTCCCGGCTCAGCCTCGGATGGTATCGACTACATGGAGCCGGAAGCGGCGGCGCAGGTGATTTTGCAAGGTTATCGGCGACGTAAAGACTACATCCCAGTCGGGCGGATCGCACGGATCGCCAATTTGGTGAACCGTCTGGCGCCAAATTTCTACGTCCGTCAGATGATGCGCACCGTCGGCAAGCGACCAACGCCCTGACCTGTCAACTGACCGAAGCCTCTAACGCTGATTTTAGCTTTTGTGCATCAATCGGCTTGTGCAGCAAAAGGTAGCCTGCCGTCTTGCAAGAGGCCGCCAATTCGGTCGAACGATCAGCGGAAATGATGCAACCGGGCAGTTGCCCGAATTCGCGTGTCAGTTCGGCAATGGCTTCGGTCCCGGTCTTGCCGCCGTCCAGTTGAAAATCGGCGACAATGACATCCGGTAAAATCCCGATCTCGTGCAGCAGGTTTGCCGCCTCATCTTTGCTGGCCGCTTCCAATACCTGAACGCCCCAGTTTTCCATCGTCATGCACAGCGCCCCGCGCAGGTTGTCATCGTTTTCAATCAGCAAGGCAACCGTCCTGTGCAGCACGTCCGAGCGCGATTGTATCGACGGCTCACCACTATTCAGCGCATCGCGTGCCTGGCCTGCTGATGGAACCGTGATTGAAAAAACGGTTCCGCGCCCCAGTTCGGACCGCAAATTTATCGGATGTTTCAGCAAACCACAGGCGCGTTCCACAATGGCAAGGCCCAAACCCATCCCTTCGGCCGCACTGGCGTCTGAATGAACACGTTTAAACTCTTGAAAAACAACGTCTCTCTGGTCAGGCGCGATCCCAATGCCTGTATCCCAAACCTGCATCGAAACGGTCTTCCCCAGTCGTCTTACACCAACCAGAACCCTACCCGTTTCCGTGTACCGGATCGCATTTGACAGCAGGTTTTGCAGGACACGCCGCAGGTAACTGGCATCACTTCTGACAACCGCATCGGTACCGACAAATCGCAATCCAAGCCCCTTGGCTTGCGCCATGGGCCTAAAGGCGTCCTCCATCTGGGAAAAAAGCTCACCGACCGGGACCGAGGATAAGTGAACCGATGCCCGTCCGGAATCCAGTTTCGATATATCCAGCAGCGCGTCAAGAATGTGTTCGACACTGTTTAGGGCGCTCTCTGCTTTCACCGCGACAGCGCGCGCATCGGCCTTGTCCAATCCACTGCCCAATGTCGAGACGTAGAGTTTTGCAGCCGACAGAGGTTGCAGCAGATCATGGCTGGCGGCCGCGACAAAGCGCGATTTTGATGCGTTCGCACGCTCTGCTTCGTTCAGCGCGTCAGCAAGCTCCATTGTTCGCGATGCAACGCGCTGTTCCAACAGTTCCTTGGCCTCGACCAGGGCTTGTGCGGATTTTCTTTCAGCCGTCACATCGGTGAAGGAAATCACGAAACCCCGATCCGGCATTTCCTGCGCGAAGACTGACAATATCTTGGCACGACCGCTGTGCATCTGGAATTGCAACGGCGGGCGCTCGGTCGAGCGATTGACCCAGGCCAGCAGGTCAGCGTCGCTCACGCCGCCCTCAAAACTGATGGTCGCGCTTAACCGGTGAAACAACGCCTGGAACGGTGCCCCCATCTGAAATTGCGCGTTGGGGATGGCCAACAACTCGCTGGCGCGGTTGTTCCACCCGACCAGACGCAGCTTGCTATCAAAGATACAGACCCCCTGATCGATATGTTCCAGTGTCGCGCGGATCAGCCGGGCCTTGTCATCTAGGATACGGTCCCTCTCCTGCCGTTCGACCCGCATGATGTCGGTTACATCCGTCTGCAAAATAACGGTACCGCCATCCGGCGTCCGATGTTCCGACACCTGCATCCAGCGGTTGCCGCTAAGGCGGATGTTAAAGACAACGTGATCTTCAGCATGGCGCGCCATGCGCCGTTGCACCCAGTCTTTTGGGGAAACTACTCCAGGCAGGGACAGAAACCTGGACTGGCTGACCAACTCGACATAATCGGTGAACCGCAGCCCCGGTGTCAGCTTGGTTTGGATGTCAGGCATATGCAGGCCAAAGCGGCTATTGCACAGAACCATTTCTTCATCCCGGTTGAACAGCGCAAACCCTTCCTGCACCGCCTCGATCGCATTGGCGAGGTTTGCGCGGGCGGCTTCGGTTTCCCGATTGGCCTGCGCGAGGCGCGCGTTCGAGTCGTTGAGCAAGTCCAACGCCCGCTCAAGGTCATCCGTCCGCGCTCGCACTTCCTGTTCAAGCATGGCAGCCCGCTGAAACTGTGCGTAAGCCGCGCCCGAGGCGTCAGTGGATTCTTCAACCCGCCGCATCAGGGCCGCGACGATTTTCAGCAGCTTTTCATTTTGCCGATCAAGCGGATCATTGGGGTCGGTCAGAGATTCAATCATCGCCTACCCGTCTTCCGGGGGGTAAATCGCGACGCCGGTCAGCGTCTGGTTCACATGGATCGAATTGAATTGCTCGCCATAGGTCGAAAACCCTACGACATGGTTCTCAGCAAGCAGTCGCGAAATCTCGCCCGTCTTTTGCTTTTCCTGTGCCTCCATCCGGCGCAGGATGCAATCGCAGCCCAGGATCGTGTCCGGATGGGTGGTCTGTGTCAGCGCAGCGATTTCTTCCTCGAGATGCGAAACCATGTCGCGAGGTTCGGCCAGCGTCAGCACCAGCCCCTCATCAATCGCGGAAAAAAACACAAGATCACCATTGCCCGCGACGCGCTGGATGGCCCGTACATGATGCTGGCCGCCAATCTGCACAACCAGCGGGTGGGCCGCGAAGGTAAAGGTCGTCAGCTGCTCAGGGTCTTTTCCAAGCAGACGGGCATATTCGCGCGCGGCTGGCTCGGCGTTGATTTCCTGCACGATGCGGTTTGCCGGATCGGCCTTGGTGACGACCATACGCCGCGCCGTTGGCAACAGGTGATCCGTCTTGAACACTTTGATCGGGCAGCGCGTGCGAACCTGCGTCAGGATCGCCGCGTTCTGCATGGCCTGACCGTCCGTCAACACATAGGTCGCGCCGAAATGGGTTCCATCCCCTGCGGACCCGCCAAACAAGGGCACCGGCCCCAGTCCAACGGCGAGTTCCGACGTTAGCGCATCCTCTTTCGTCGACAACCCGTCGATCATCAAAAAGGAAAACTCGTGTTTCCAATCCGGTGCGGACGCCGCCATTTCGTTACGGTTGCGGATCATCTGGTCGATGATGTCCTGCGCTGAGAAATTCCCAAGGTCGGGCACCAACAGGGTGCGCACCTCGAAATGCGAAGACGGTAATCCGATGGCGACAATCTGATCTTCGCCATAGCCGCAACCTGCAAGCTCGCCCGCTGTGGTGCATCCGATCACAGGCGTTGGCGCAAAAGCATCGACTGCCTCGGAAATAACCGCCGCCGCATCCGCGCCGGAGCTCACGAACAGAATAACCAAGGACAAAAGATCATCGCCTAAGGATCCCGCGAGTTTTTCAATCGCCTGATCCGTGTTGCGATGTACAAAGCCCGTTTTGACGATACCTGGCGCACGGGCAGCAGCTGTCGTCCACCCGACTGCTTGGTTCATCCTGCCCTCCTCCCTGAAGCGCAACGTTTTGATATGATATGGCGCGAGGGCTTATTCTTGCAAGACGCTGGCAATAGAAGCCTTCTTGGCAAGCAGTACGGCCTGCGTACGGCTTTGCACGCCGAGTTTACGCATGATTGCAGTTACATGCGCCTTGACCGTGGTTTCGGCAATGGACAGATCAAACGCAATCTGCTTGTTCAGTTTGCCTTCACAAATAAGCTGCAGAATGCGCGATTGCTGATTGGTCAATGTGGCAAGCCGATTGGCGGCGTCGCTGTGTTCGGAATCCGCATCGTCATCAATCAGTGCAAAACCGTCTGGCACGAAGACGTCTCCGGAATGAACTGTCTCGAAAGCTGTACGAAATACGTCTCGCTGGCTGTGCTTGGGGACATAACCTGAGGCACCCGCACGGATCACCTGACTGATCACGCGGTTCTCTGAAATCGACGACACCACGATGACCGGTGCATCGGTGGCCGCTTTGACACGCACCAAACCTTCAAGCCCGTCCACATCCGGCAGGTTGAGGTCCAGTATGACCGCATCTGGTCGCAACCCACCGGCAATCAGAGCAATCGCGTTTTCCAATCGATCTGCGGTGTGGATTTCACCGATACGAGTGACACTTTGCAGCGTCATCGACAAAGCATCACAAAACAGTGGATGGTCATCGACGATCAGGACCTTGTCAAAATCAATCTGTCCGGCGGTTTTTGCAAACATGAAACTTGGCCTTCGCAATCTGGTTGTCCCAACCCTAGCAACCGTCGGGTGCCTCGCCTACTGGCGAAACGTCGTATAGCCGGAACCAAAGTTTGGCTATGCCTCGGGGCTTTGGGGCAAAATCGATTGACGTAAGATCGCTGTCACTTTGGCTCCGATCTGGGGGGCTTCACTTTCTCTGGGGCCAGCGATGTTCAATATCGTATTAGGCCTCGCCATGACCCATTGCTTTACTTGGCGCGCACACGCCTCAAGCCCCTGCCCTAGATCAACGACCAGATAAGGCTTTCCGATCTCTTGCGCAAAATCGATCGTCAACTGCGTTCCCGGACTGGTCGATCCATCCACAAACACCAGCAAAGCGTCACAGGCCAAAACGTTCAGCTTAGTGCGTTCGGCGACATCCGCGGACTGTGTTTCATTCAAACCAAAGAAGCGATCCGGAATGCGGCCCGCCTCATTCAAGCGGCCTTTCGGAACCCAGCCGCCATAGGGAATGTCGTTTTCCAAAGCGAACTGGAAAGCCGCCATATCAACGCCTGTTTGTCCGCCGGTTATGATTTTCACAAGACGCTCCTTACCCTAAATTAGCGCCTTGCTAGCCCAACAGACCGATTTCATGCCCGTCAATGATAATCGCCAGATCCCAGTATTTTCTGATTTCTTCCTCGGCGGCCTGGGCTGCAGCAGCCTCTTCGGGAACGCGTTCGACCCGAAACCCGAACCGTTCAAGCCCGCAATAGTCCACTCGGCTGAGAATGACGGGAAAAACCTCCCGCTCCATCGCGGCGGCGGCCAACAGCCTTGCGATACGATATGGCGTTTCTGGTGGTTCATGCACCCGCACGCCGATATGCACCGGGCCGCCGGGCTCCCGGTCCCACAGCATGAGCGAGGGGGCCAGCCGCATATTCGGAAAGATAACCTTGCCAAGCGGCTTGGCGTCACGATCCTCATTGATCAGATCGTCCAGCGGCTCGGGTCGATTTGGCGACGCTCTGCTGAGGATTTCGAACCATAGATCACTGGTCATATCCGCGCCCCCAATTCGGTTAGCAATTCGGCGGCCTTGACTGCCCCCGTTTTGGGCAGCTCAAAACCATTCAATGCAGATCGGTAAAATTCGGCTCCGTCGTGATCCAGCCAATCTGCCACTGTGCGCTCGAGCGTCATGAATTCGCGTTCGGTGATGGCGGCGCACAGGTCTCGGTCGGCCATACCTGCGGCGCGCCGTTCCTGATCGTCCAGATAGGGGGCTGACTGCGGAATAAATATCGCCGGGATGCGATGGTACAGCATCTCAAGGACCGAGTTGTATCCGGCCGCAGATATGACCACGTCTGCGGCGAGGCTAAGCTTGGTCGCCTCCAGTGTCTGAACCACGCGGGTGTTTTTCCAACCGAATGTGGCAGGCTGAACCGTGCTTCCGGGCCATGTTACAACAAGGTGCAGGCAATCATCACGCGCCTCAAGGATGCCCGAGATCGCCTGCAATTGCGCAGACCTGTCCGATGCGACGCCGCCGCCCAGCATGCTGACAACCAGTTGCTTGAAGTCGCGCCCGAAACGTTCCGCCAGCCGTGTCCTGAGCTGTTCTTTTTCCGCGGCGGACTGTTCCACCTGACGCACGATTGGCCCGACATAATGAACATGATCACCATAGCTGTAGGCGTCGTTCAGCTCGTCAAATGCCTCGGAAGGCACGATGACACGGTCAAACACGCTTTCGCGGCGCAGCATAGTCTGCCTTGACCGGCCTTCAGGCCACAACCCGCGCCGGATCCAAGCCGCCGACAACTTGCGTTCACGGATAACCCGGTAGACGGAGTCAAACACGTAGCCGCCGTCAAAAACCAGCGTGTCGTTTTCCTGAAGCACGGCACCAAGACGCCGATAAGTCAGCACGTCATTGCCATCTGAATTGGTCTTTGTATCGGTGCGCTGAACCAGCGGGATACAGTCGATACTTTCACGGCGAACAAGCGGAACGCAGCTGGGAAAGGCCGCGAACATTTTTGTCATGGAGTCCGGCATTTCACGGGCAATAATGCTACACCGCTGCGCGTGGCCCAACCCCACCCCATTTGTCGGGAAAAACAGGGTCTTAGGCTTTTCCTGTTCTGTCTGACGCTGTTTCGGCTTCAGACCTGCAGCCGTTTCCAGACGAGAAATATCAACTGTGTGCAACCATTGAGATTTCGAGGCCTGTTCGACAATTTGCGGCACGTTCCCGATCACATTGCCGATCAGATACCCATCCAATGCGAAAGGAGTCTTAGGCCCCAGCAATGCAGGTGCGCCCGAGGACATCAGAACCTCATCGTCGGTACAGTCAATGGCAACGCCGCCAGTTGCAATCAGCTCAACCGCAAAAGCAGCCATGCGAACTCCGGCAATTCCATTGCCGAACATCGCCAGAATATCCGTCGAAATCGCCAAAGTCAGCGGCGACAGTCCGGTATACAGGTAGGTCGGCAAATCGTGAAACGGCGACGCCTTGATCGCCTCATTCTGTGCGCCGCTGACAATGAGTTTCAGGTTATAGCCACTCTGGCTGCTCATCCGGGAAAAACAAGACAGCGTCTCGGGGTTGTCCAACTCCATCGAACCCAACACAAGAGTCACGTTCGGCACCACCCGTTTAGACCGCCGCAATACGGGCCGAACATCCGCCACCAAAGGACTTGAGGTCGATGGCAACACCGGGCGCGGTTGAAAATCTGTCAGGTCAATCACGTGGGCTTCGCGCCCAAGCGCATAGGCCAGCCGGGCCTTGGCCGCGATATAGCTTTGCTGGGTCAAAAAGCGGCCCGTCGCAACAACCGGAACACTCGGGTCGAGCTGTTTGTTCCGCAGCGAAGCAAGAAGAAAATCGTCGATCTCTTCGGCACCCAGCACGAATACGGTCTGCGCCTTGTTCTCGCCCGGGTCGACAAGGAACTTGGCTGCCTCGTAAATCCTGCCACGCCCTGCATCCTCGGGCAGATAATCGGCATCAATGCACACATTGAAGCCACGTGCGGCAAGCTGCTCGGCAAAGATCAACTGCGTGTCAAACGACCGCAATGAGCGTGTGCCGACTTCGACATAGATCATTTATTCACCTCGCTGTCGGCGGACAAAACCCCCGACAGCATCGCCTTGAATTTACCTGCAGAGTAGTTCTGCAGCGCCGATTGCGATCTGGCCACCTGATCATGGTATTTTTGCGGTTGGGCGATCAGGTCGGCAATGATTGTGTCCACCTGAGATGGCTGGCAAGTCAAGACGGCATTTCCGAACGTGGCACCAGTATCGGGGTTGGTCAGAACAACCTTACCTGCGGCAACCGCCTCGGCCACAACGCGACCAAAACTTTCTTGCCAGGTCGGTGCCGTGAAATATACAAAAAAGTCAATCATTCCAAAGAACTCTTGCACAGTTATGGCGTCAAAGGGAAGCAAGGTCCAATGCGCGCGAAGAACACGGGCATTCAACAAGGCATCGGCTCCAAGAATTACATTGCACTGAGAGTGGCTTGGAAAACAGCTGTCCAAATCAGCAATAACCGGGAACTTCTCGAATCCGGGTCGTGAATGACGCCCACGGCGGTCCTGTGGCGTTTCACACGGGGCGCTCATCTCGGTCTCGCAAATGTTGAACCAGTCAGAGCCCAAAACGTCCCATTGCCGCGCCACGCGAGACGTTGCCAACCAGTCAACGACACCGTTTCGGTTATACGGTGATATCGGTGCGAGTGTTTTCCTGAGAGAAATTGTTGAGGCTTCGATCTGGCTTAGACAGTTTGAAACATCAAACCCCTCTGCCCCGCCTGGACGCAGAAAATTCTCATGCGTGATCACGTACAGCTCGCGCGCAATGATCCTTGTGCCAAGCGTGTCCTGAAATTTCAGAAAAGACGGGTTGTGCAAAAATACGAAATCCGCGCTGATCCGCGGCGCGTCCCAAATGATCGGAATATTCAATTCGTCCAGCACCCGCCGTAAAACCGGCGAGACTTGCTGCTTGGTGCCAAATGTTTTGGATGTGATCGCGTGGACGACCACCTGCCCGAATTCGGCGGCCACAGGCAATTCGGCGGCCACAGCCGCAGAAGTCCCGCCAGAAAACCGCGGCTCGATGACATAAGCGATCGTAGGAATGTTCGATCGCTCAAGGGCAAGCATTTCCGACATCCGGCTCAGTGTTGCAGCGACGCGGCGAATGCACTCTCAGTCGAACGGTTCTCGTCGCTGGCCGGTGCGCTGGAGGCATAGCTGAAATCCAGATCTCCAACCGAGGCGACCTCGTGAAAGCTCCGCAGCTCCAGCGACAGTTCATCATCGCCGCTCAATAGCTGGGGGTTTTTGTCGAGGTAGGAATACAGTGCCTGAATGTCATTGGTGGACAGCATTTGGTCGATGACCAGCAGGTGCTCAAGCGTAATCTCGGCACGCGCGTTTTGGGTCGTCGACAAAAATAGCAGAGCAGTTACGATGCCGATAAGTCGTCTATCCGTCATTGTGGATACCTCGTCGGAAACTATTAACAGTACACAAAATTGAATCAGTCCTTCTCAGTATAGCTTAAAAATACAGTCATTGGGTCGTCGCTTTCTTAAGTTTGCTCAGGACCTGACTTTTCAGGCGATTGACGCGGTTCGGGCCTAGGGCTGTAGCCGTAGAACGCGTGGTGGTCCGCTTGACCCTAGCGA
This sequence comes from Ruegeria sp. AU67, assembly GCF_900312795.1. Taxonomy (NCBI): domain Bacteria; kingdom Pseudomonadati; phylum Pseudomonadota; class Alphaproteobacteria; order Rhodobacterales; family Roseobacteraceae; genus Ruegeria; species Ruegeria sp. AU67. The sequence continues at coordinate 47,333 of NZ_OMPH01000020.1, read as the reverse complement.
TGTCACCGCTTTGTCCGGCCAACCATAGCTCAATGATTCCAATAGGAGTTTTGGAGTTGGACCCCGTGAAATCCCGCAACACAGCACCGGAGTCTCTGGCAAGAGCGGCTGCCCTTTCCTCGTCCTGTTTATGATAGAATCGAACGTTCGACTGGGTGATCTTTAACCCCACGCGCGCCTGCCCACTAAGCTCATGTCCAGTCGACGTCAGGTTGGTCACTACAGAATCAACAATGCTCTGAGGCACGTTGGTTGGTGAAAAGAGCCGGAAGGCAACCACCACATTTGTCGGGGCAGGCTCTGGTTCCGGGAGGGTGATTACATCATTAGGAGGAGCCGGCATCCGAGGCGGTACTGGTGTTTCTAGCGAACTTGGTGTCGCCGAAAGGGCTTTTGCCCGCAAAGCTAATGATGTCTCGTAGGTGGACGGTGTCACCAAAGGGGCCGGTGCATCGAATAGCTTCGGCGCGTTTGGCTGTGCCGCCAATTCGATTGGCTCTGGCAGGGGTTTGTATGGCAACGGCTGCCCAATCTCGGCGGCAAGGCCTGTGCCCTCCGGCCGCACGGCAAGGTCCGAACCAGATGCTTTGCCTGTCTGGGCACCCTGTTCCGGCTGATACCCACTCTCGGGCTCAGGCACTGTCAGTAGAAAAGACAAAGGCACTTGAGGCACCGTGCGATCCAGTGCGCCGGGCTGGACCGGAACCACAGGCGGGCGCATTGTTGTTGGGGTCCCCGTTACGGTTACACCTTTCAAAAGTTCCTCGGGTTTTGCTACTGTCACAGTTGTTTCGAGCAAGGCGACAGAAGTGCTGAAAATCTCGGGTGTCGATTGAAACTGGACGAACCCCAGATTCAACTCTTCCCGAGGTCGATAGCTCAGCATGGTTATCGGTAGTGGTGGTTGGACAAGGGTCGGCACGAAAGACCGAACACTGGGAGCCAACCGTGACAATTCTGGTTTGATACCGCCCGATTGCTCGGACGAATCCGACTCAGGCGGTGACAGCAACGCCAAATCAGGTGACGCGTCTGTGTCACCGACAGCCGAGATCGATTCAGATGACATATCAAACACGGAAGTAGAAGTTACTGCCATGTCCGCCCCGCCGCTTGTAACGTTGGGTGGCGGCACCGAGCGCTCGGCCAATTCCCCAACTTGTTGCGTGATCGCAATTGCAGCCACGGTCTCTTGGCTTACTAAACCCGCGTTATGTGTTGGGCCGGAGGCGTTCAGCCCAGACAAGGTCAAAAAAACAGAAGACGACGCAACAAAACCGATGCCGCATCCTATTGCAACCGAACCCAGCCGCGTACTGTGGCGAGAACGGCTCTGATCATCCGTCTGTCCAAGAAGACTATTACGCATACGATCCGCCACCCGATCCTGGGGTAGCTTTAGGCCAGGCTCCGGGTCGATTGGATTCTCTGATACCACGTCGGGATTGATACCCTGCGCGGACCCGCCATCAGGCGGCACAACGCTTGCTTCAACTCGCTTATCGCGCGCCTCGTTTTCGGCCGCACGACTGTCATTTTTGACGGTTTGGCTATCAGCTCGCCCTGCAGTTGCTTTTTGAACCGACTCAAAAGGTTGGTGAGAATTTGGTGCCTGGGTCGGCTTACTAGCGGTTTCAGGCCGCCCCGCCGCTTTGTTTAAAGCTTGTCTCAGTCGATCACCATCGGTTGAGCGGATGTCTTTTTTGGGGTCAGTATCAGACAATTGCGAAGCAGCACGCTTTGCCTTGCGGGCTGCGAGGTTAATCGCCCTCTGTTTCCGAGCTTTTTCAAGCATCTCCTGCCATTCAGAAGATTGCAAAAAATCATATACATTCGACACTTCGTCTGCGTCTTTTTTGGCAGCTTTAGGGCGAGCTTTAGGATCACTGGCCTTTGTCATCAATACCCCCGAACTGGTCGCCGGAACACGCTCTTCGCTGTTGAGACTCGGGCGAACCAAATACACTCGTGAACGTCAAAAGAATAAAGAAACAATTTACAAAACAGTATATAAAATTGACCTTTGGAAGACAAGTAATCCGGCGTCCGACTTACATTTTCAGCCTTTCCAACAACAGAAGAATACGCAGCTACACGTCCCCAAAACGCCCCCGTCGTGCATGCTCATCCATTCCCACAGTTCCATTTTGGCCAGGATCTCGTTGAACAGGAACAGCACAGGGACGCTGGCCGCATAGACACTTGCGCGACTCGGTAACCTTTCAGCCCGGCACCAAGAAACACGGGTGAACGCAAAGGATTCAGACTGTTCCTAGGGATTTGTCTAAACCAGTCCCACTTTCTAAGACATGCAAATCTAGAGCCAGAATTCCGTCGATGCCGCCCACGGTGTTTTCCATTATCTGCGCGCCCAGCGCTTTGTGCCTCTCGTTGTTTTAATAGCTGGCCAATGCGGCCCAATCATCGAAATCAATCACAAACCCATGCTTGTAACCGAGTTCGATCTGTCCAGGGCTTTCACTGCGACCACCGGTAAACCCGCCTACACCCGGCAGGGCGTCGGTCAGGTCCGACAGGCCTCTGTAAATCTTCCAGATGGTCTCTTCGGTCACGTCGGACCGGAATTTTGCCAGAACGATATGCCGGATCATAGTCAGGTACCTTGATCATAAGTGTAAGAGCGCAAGCGTCCGAAGAATTCGAGCGTCACCATAACTAGGGCGTTTGCAACCACAATGTACCTAAGACTTCGAGCCTGCCCTAGATCGCCAAATACTCCTCGCGAAGGCCGGTGTCTTGAAGCACCTCGTTCGCCGTCCCATCAAATACGATAGTGCCGGTGTCCAGAATGATCGCGCGATCGGCTAACTCCAATGCTCGGACGGCGTTCTGTTCGACGATGATCGTGGTCATGCCCTGTTGCTTGACATGAGCCAGTGTTTTTTCAATCTCGTCGACAATGACCGGGGCCAGACCTTCGTAAGGCTCATCCAGAAGCAGGACCTTGATATCCCGAGCAAGGGCTCTGGCGATTGACAGCATTTGCTGTTCGCCACCCGACAAGGTAATCCCCTCTTGCTTTCTGCGTTCGCCTAGGCGCGGGAACAACTCATACAGCCGCTCCAGAGACCATCCGACAGGCGGGGCAATCTGGGCAAGCTGCAGGTTTTCCTCAACGGTCAGCCCTGGGATAATTCGTCTGTCTTCCGGCACAAGGCCAAGGCCAACAGACGCCGCTTCGTAGCTTGTCATATTGTGTAGCGGCTGATGATCCAGCCAGATTTCACCGTGCCTTACTTCGGGATCGCCTACCCGCGCAATCGACCGGAGTGTCGAGGTTTTGCCAGCGCCGTTCCGTCCAAGCAGGGCCAGAATCTCGCCTTCGTGCACGTTAAAGCTGACGCCCTGCACGATATAGCTTTCTCCGTAATACGAATGCATGTCCCATACAGACAAGAACGCGGGCGCGGTGCTTGCCCTATTGGCGTTTTTCGAAAAGTCGGGTTTCTCGTTCATAGCTTTTCCTTACGCCGCCTCGCCCAGATAGGCTTCACGAACCTTGGGATGTCCACGGATTTTTTCTGGAGTATCTTCGACCAACGGCGTCCCTTGCGCCAGAACTGTGATGCGTTCCGCAAGGCTGAAGACCACATGCATGTCATGCTCGATAATGGCGATGGTTATGTCGCGATCATCCTTGATCTGTTTTAGTAAATCGATGGTGTTGTTGGTGTCCGCCCGCGCCATGCCAGCCGTAGGTTCGTCCAGCAACAACAGCCGCGGATTTTGACTGAGGCACATGCCAATCTCAAGTCGCCGCTTGTCGCCGCGAGACAGCGATGCCGCGTGCATTTCGCGTTTGTCGGCCATGTTCATTTCTTCCAGCATGACTTCGGCCTGTTCGACGACCTCACGTTCGCTAGCGATGGTCTCATAGGCATGCATCCGGAATGCCCCATCCCGCATCGCGAAGATCGGGATCAGCATGTTCTCCATCACGGTCAGCTCGCCAAAGATCTCAGGCGTTTGGAACACGCGGCTGATGCCCATCTGGTTGATCTGGAACGGCTCGAGTCCCAGAACCGAGTTGTTGTTGAACAACACCGATCCGGTGTCCGGCATCAGCTTGCCCACCAGACAGTTCAGCAGCGTCGATTTTCCCGCGCCATTGGGGCCGATGATCGCATGAACCGAGTTCTCTTCGATATTGAGGTTCACATCTGTCAGCGCCTTGAGGCCACCGAAGCGTTTGCTGACGTCTTTGACTCTTAGAATTGCCATTTCTCGCCCCTTATTCCGCCGGTTCTGTTTTTCCCGACGGCGCATCGTCGGTGTCTTTTTTCTTACGCTTGAAGCGCTTGAGCAAACGTTGCCCACCTTCGACAAGACCACCCGGCAGATAGATGACAACCAGCATGAACAGGATGCCCAGCGTCAGGTGCCAGCCTTTGCCGATGAACGGATGGATCACGAACACCACGGCGTCCTCCAACCCATCAGGCAGGAATGCGAACCAGCTATGCAGGACGTTGTCGTTGATCTTCGAGAAGATGTTCTCGAAATACTTGATGAAACCTGCGCCCAGAACCGGCCCGATCAACGTGCCCGTGCCACCGAGGATCGTCATCAGAACCACCTCGCCTGAAGCGGTCCATTGCATCCGCTCGGCACCTGCCAATGGGTCCATGGCGGCCATCAAGCCGCCGGCCAAACCGGCATACATGCCCGAGATCACAAAGGCCGCGAGCGTATATGGCTTGGAGTTCAGACCCGTATAGTTCATCCGCTGCTGGTTCGATTTTACCGCCCGCAGCATCATGCCAAAAGGCGACCGGAAGATACGGATAGACAGGTAGAACACGGCCATCATTATGATTGCGCACAAGTAGTAACCCGCGTTGAAGTCAAAGCTCCACGCGCCCACATCCATCGTGTACGTCGCGCGCATTGGCAATCCGAATAGATGCGGTAGATCCGGCGCGTTAGCGCCCTGCAGGATCTGCGGATCGTCCGCATAGACCTGCAGGCCGGTTTCCCCGTTCGTCAGGTTAAACTTGGGATTTGACAGTACCGAGTAGGCCAGCGCAAAGCTCATTTGTGCAAAGGCCAGCGTCAGGATCGAGAAATAGATCCCCGACCGCCGCAGGCTGATGAACCCGATAAGTAGCGAGAACAGGCCCGCGACGACGACACTCAGCGCGATGGCTGGAATGACATTGTAGCTGAGCAGTTTGAACATCCAAACTGCCGAGTATGATCCTACGCCCAGAAAGGCCGCGTGACCGAAGGACAAGTACCCGGTCAGGCCAAACAGAATGTTGAACCCGATGGCAAAGATCCCGAAAATCACGAACCTCTGCATCAAATCCGGGTAACCCGCGTTGAACTGCGCCATGGCGCTGCCCTCTGGAAACGGGTTCAGGATGAAAGGCGCCAGCAAAGTCAGGAGTGCGACGACGATCAGCAGGCTGGTGTCTTTTTTATTCAGTCCCAACATTGATTATTCCTCCATCACGCCTTTGCGCCCCATCAGCCCGCGCGGACGCGTCAGCAGCACGATGATGGCGACAAGGTAGATGATGATCTGATTGATGCCTGGGATCGTTGTGGTGGCCCAGGTGGTCGAGGCAAAGCTTTCCAGAATGCCCAGCAAAAAGCCTGCCAGAACGGCGCCTGGCAATGACCCCATTCCGCCAACAACAACCACGACGAAGCTAAGGACCAGAAAGTCCATTCCCATGTGGTAGTTCGGCGGGTTGAGCGGCCCGTACATCACACCGGCCAGTCCGGCGACACCGGCAGCAATGCCAAACATAATGGTAAACCGGCGGTCAATATTGATGCCCAGCAGGCCCACCGTTTCCCGGTCAGCCATCCCAGCACGAACAACCATCCCGAAGGTGGTGAACTGCAGGAAGGAAAACACTGCGCCGATAATGCCTACGGCAAAGCCAAAATAGACCAATCGCCAAATCGGGTAGATGATTGCATTGGGATCAAAACCAACCATGGTACCCAGATCGACAGATCCGCTCAGCACATCGGGCGGAGGGGTCTGGATCGGGTTGGCGCCGAAGAAATACTTGACGATTTCCTGCAGAACGATCGCAAGACCAAAGGTCACCAGGATCTGGTCTGCATGCGGGCGCTTGTAGAAATGTTTGATCAGCCCGCGTTCCATCACATAGCCAACCAGCAGCATGATCGGGATCGCAAACAGGATGGCCAGCGGAACGGACCAGTCGATAATCGTTGCGCCGACTTCGGGGCCGAACCAGGCCTCGATGTAAGGGGTTTCGACCTTCAGCGGATTACCCAGAAAGTCTTTTTGCGTTTCATCCAGGGTCACGAAACTCAGGTTCAGCAGCTTTTGCAAAGTAACGGCGCAGAACGCGCCAATCATGAACAAAGCCCCGTGGGCAAAGTTCACGACGCCGAGCGTCCCGAAGATCAGGGTAAGACCCAGCGCGATCAGCGCATAAGCCGAGCCCTTGTCCAGACCGTTAAGTATTTGCAGTAGGATGGCGTCCATTGGGCCCACCTCAGGGTTGGTCAGTGTGGATTGAGTGGTTGGGACCAGGCCCACAGGCCTGGCCGTAAGTCGTCTGACCGCCGAGAACGACGGTCAGACATTCGCCAAAAGGCTTACGCGCCCGGATTGCACTTGCCCAGTTCGCCACCGGCGAACATTGGGTGCTCGGGATCGTACTCGACCTGCGAACGCGGCGTGATCTCGACGATTTCAAGCGTGTCATACGCGTTGGTCGGGTTCTCGTTGCCACGTACAACCAGCACGTCCTTGAAGCACTGGTGATCGGCACCGCGATACCAGGTGGGACCATTGCCCAGCCCGTCGAACTCAAAGTCTTCCAGAGCTTCGGCAACACCACAGGGATTGAAGGTGCCCGCACGCTCGCACGCATCCGCATAAAGCAGCACTTGTGCATAACAGGTCTGTGCGGAGTTGGACGGCGGCTTACCGTATTTCTCACCAAAGGACTTAACGAAGGCCTTTGTGCCCTCATCCTGCAGCTGCCAGTTCCAGTTCATCGACCCGAGCACACCTTTGATGTTCTCGCCCGCACCAGCGGCCATCAGCTCGGAATACAGCGGCACGACGATCTTGAAGTCCTTGCCGTTTGCAACCTTGTCGAGCAGACCGAACTGGATCGCGTTGGTCAGCGAGTTCACCATGTTCCCGCCATAGTGGTTCAGAACCAGCACGTCCGCGCCAGAGTTCAGAACCGGTGCGATGTAGGACGAGAAGTCGGTCGACGCCAGTGGCGTCTTAACTGTGTTGACCGTCTCCCAGCCCAGGGCTTCGGTCGAGGCAACGATCGACTCTTCCTGGGTCCAGCCCCAGTTGTAGTCGGCCGTCAGGTGATAGGCGCGACGTTCTTTACCCATCTCAGCCGCCAGCACCGGCGCCAAAGCGGCACCCGACATGTAGGCATTGAAGAAGTGACGGAAACCGTTGGCCTTCTTGTCCTTGCCCGTGGTGTCGTTTGCATGTGTCAGGCCAGCCATGAAAATGACTCCCGCCTCTTGGCACAGGCCCTGAACCGCAACGGCCACGCCCGAGGACGAACCACCATTGATCATGATTGCGCCGTCTTTTTCGATCATCGATTTGGCCGATGCGCGGGCTGCGTCCGATTTGGTCTGGGTGTCGCCGGTGACGAACCCGACCTTCTTGCCGAGGATACCGTTCCCCTGAAGCGCCTTCGACGAGAATGTGTTCAAGCAACCACCGTCGCCTTCGCCGTTCAGATGTTCAACCGCCAGCTGTTGCGCCAGCAATTCGTCATTGCCTTCGTCGGCATAAGGTCCGGTTTGCGGAACATTGAAGCCCAGAGTGACGGATGACCCTGTCGGCTCATTCGTAAAGGCAGCGGCTGACGAAGCCGTAAAGATCGTAGGCAGGGCCAGACCGGTTCCTGCAACGGCACCAGACTTTAGCACGCCGCGGCGCGTGACATTTTTCTTAGTCATGTATTCCTCCCATTTCCATTTTTCGTCCTTTGGCTCCTCTTCCAGCAGACGAAAGCGCACTTTTGTGCATTCCAATAATGGAAATCGGACAGAAAATTTCTCAATAAATTATTAGTATTGAAACAAAATTTTGTAAATTTTTTCACGAGATTCGGGAATTTCTGTAAAGAAAGTGACTGCCAACCCTGCTCCGTAATTGACGCGCAAATCATCGTGGGGGACTTATCTTGTGCCTCCAACATGGCAGCCGGAGCGCACTAGCAGTTGGGTACAAGCTGAGCATGAGACTGGGAACTGGCCACCCTGCGGCACTGCATCAATGCTATGCGGCTCGCTGTCTGCTTCGATTGATCCTGATGTAGACTGGGCACTCAAGCCAATCGGCAAACGGGAATGGGTTGCGCGAAACCGAACCGCAGTGATTTTGCCGCCACCCGAAACGTGGCAGTTGGAGCGCCCCGATATTTGGGTAAGGCGTTGCGGCAGAAAACACATTTGAATTGAGGCGGGTACGAGTGGCGGTGCTGTCAGACAAATTAGAACTAGCCTCAGTCTACTTCAGAAAGCCGGAAATAAGGCGGAACTAAGTTGGCTCCACGCAGAAAGAGCGGCGGTTCAACTGAGTTTGAACTTGTAGCGTGAGTAAAGCTGCTGTTCATGACTAAAGTGACTATGGACGGATGAGTCGTCTGCGGCAAACTTTTGCAATTATCAAATTTACCGGAAGCAGAGCATCGCACGTTCTTTTCGCCGACGGAAGATGTGAATACTCAGCAAGATTGTTCTTCCACCGGCCAGTTTCTTGCCTTTAGGCATTACCTATGACTTTCATCGCCGCGGCGTAAGAGTGCAATTTGTCAGTGACAACGAAATCTGGCTGGCCGTATCTTTTCATCGCTTTCTTCGAGTGTATAAGAGCCGCAACACGATCCCGGCGCTTCGTGACATAGCTTTCCAGCACCTCGCCTTCATGGTCGGCTGCCCGCCACAAGTAATATTGCTTGCTGTTGATCTTCAACAACAACCTTATTTAGATGCCGCTACCAGTTCGCGGAACATCGCATCCTATTTATGTGTTTTCGGCCATTTTCTGTGGCACAGATATGGCCAAACCTACTCAACCAGAATCGAACGTACACCATCACTGCTAGACGGATGATCTAAGGGTTGGTTTTGAAGCAGTGAAAAAGTGAGCGTTTTTGTCATCAAGCAAAGCTACAAAACTGCCCTGCCTGTCTCAAGCCAATTTTCCCTGCACCACCCGTTCAAATGTTCAGGGCTTGCGGATCGAATGGCACAAGAAACTCCTGATTTTCTGTACTTCGGATCAAGAGTTGGTTTCCCAGAGTTTCAATTGCAATCACCCTGGCTCCACTACGCCAACGAAGCGCCCCGATTACATGTTTAACCTCAACTTGGCGATCGGGGTTTAGATGAATGACGCCGTGATCGTTCGGGAAACTGTTTTCGACATTTCCCAGGATGAACGACGCGGCCCCTTCCTCAACCCCAAGGCAGGCGAAGTGGCGGCTCGACCAAGGAGCATAATATCGACCACCGTTCGAATGCCACAGCATCGTCACCGGCAAAGCCTGAGCCGATTTAAGCGATAGGAACATGTCGCCCTCCACGGGGCGAGTTACCGCGGTCCACCCCAATTTCTCTTCAGGCGAATCCAATCCAACAACAAAGTCTTCACTCTGCGGAGACCATGGGTAGTTTGACAGATTCACTTCGCCGTCTTTCCCGGGAAAAGACGCCAACGTTTGGCTTTCAGCCGGATATCTAAGCGCTGAATAGCCTAATGCCGGATCAACTTCCTGTGCGACCTTCGGCGTTCTCCAACACTGCTTTCGAGAGGTTTGAACGATCCCGCCATTGGGCAAGGATACATTTGCGTGATTTGCAACTGGTACCACGCCGTCGCCACCAATGAAAGTGTGACGCTGGTAGACGAATGGATGCTCAGGATGCAGTGTAATCTCTTTTTGCAGCCTAGCTCCATAGACCGTTCTGTCGAGCTCAGCGCGCAAATAGCTGTCGGTCTTTTCTTCTAGTCTCCAACGAGAGTTAGCTGGCCACCCATGCAACGGCGATGTCCCCTCAGTTGACCCGAATGGGGCGCAGAAGAAATCACCGCCGAGTTTTTCCAAATGAGGTGCTATACCTTCGGGCATAACTTCGTTTGTGCCGACCCAAGGGGCGCGATGCAGTGGTGAAATCTCAGCGTCACCGTCGTACACACTGAAACTCTCAATCAACCCCAACTGCAAATCGAATGAAAGCCGGATGCCCGTTGCGGACAGTTCGATCACAAACCACTCCTAACCCAATAAATCATTCTACCAATACCATGATGCGACCATTTCCTACTCGGGTTTCGTAGGTGCGGAGATCTTCACATACGGGCGCCCTCAAAGCTTTGCCCGTGCGATAGTCGAATAGCCCATTATGCTTGGGGCACTCTATCTCATTTTCCATCACCAACCCGTCCGACAAGTGCACTTGTTCGTGTGTACAGAGACCATCGGCGCAATAGAACTCATTGTCCAAACTACGAACAATCACGTAGGTTCTACCGTCGTGATCCCAACGAATGAGATCTTCTTCCTCAACATCGTCTACGGCGCATGCGTCAACCCAAGGCATTACGTTCCTCCTTGATCACTGATTTCTAAACCCGTGTTTCTCTCCGGAATTGCCAAGTGCAAATGTTCCCGATATGGGCGGGCCGTCGGCGGGAGCGACTTTCGAATGGCATGGTTCGGATCTACTCGCTGCTTCATGATGGAGCCCATCATTTCCCTGTAGCCATCCCAAATCGAAGTGTTCGGCGGCGGCAGATCATCCTTGATCAGTTCATGAAGCGCTGGAAGAGAATAGTATGGAACCATCGGGAACATATGATGTTCGATGTGGTAATTCATGTTCCAGTATACCCATCGGCTGATCGGGTTCATATAGAGCGTTCGGGAATTCAAACGGTGATCAAGAACATTCTCCGCAAGCCCTCCATGCTGAAGCAGTCCCGTCATTACGAAATGCCAGCAACCATAGACCCGCGGCCCACCTATCAAGAGTATGGGGATCAGGGATATCCATGCCGCACCAAAGACAAATAATACAAATGAAATCAGCAATACAGCGGTGTAGATCGCAATGTGAACTTGCGCCCAAAAGACCGCCTTGGACCATTGGATTTCCGGAATGTAATCCCGCTCTTCCTGCGACAAGTTTCCCATCGCATTTCGCCTCAGAACTATGAGCGAAGTCCACGTTTCAACAATCCCCACAAACGCAAGCGCTTTCAGGACGAGGCTGATCGGGTGCATCCACGCTATTTCCGGATCGCGGCCAACAATGAGTGTATCTGTGTGATGCCGTGCGTGGCTCCAGCGCCAGTTGACCGGGTTTCGCATGATCTGGAAGGACGCGATGTGGTACACGACGTCGTTCATCCAGCGGGTTCGAAAGGCTGTTCCGTGTCCGCATTCGTGCCAACGGCTGTCGCAGGCAGAACCATATACGACGCCGTATGCAAACCAGAAAGGCACGCAAAGCCAGCTGCCCCAGAAGTACAGACCACCAGCCGCAAGAACAAAGTGCAGAGCGATCCAAATTACTGTGTCACGAATGGCCGGCGCATCCCTGCGCTTCATAAGCGATTTCAACTTCTTACGAGGAACATCGCTGTGGTACCACTCTGCGGCCGACAGACCGTTTTCTATCGCTTGACGCGTATTCGCACCAGTCAGGGAGTAATCTCGAACAGTGAGTTCAGAGCCAATGGGTGTGGTCGACTTACTCATTTCCCCTTTCTCCATCGCTCACAGCGCGTCACGCGCGTCTTCGTTGACTATAGCAAAGGCGCCTGAATTTTGACTTCGCTAATTGGGCGGTGCAGAGCTCGCCCGCGTTACAAGCTCTACGGGAAGCGCTGATTTCATTGAGAGCGATTTGCCAGTGTTCGCCAATTGGCCCAGCAAAACCTCAGCCGCACGGCGCCCCAGTTGGTGCCGGTCCTGTCGGATTGTTGTCAGCGCGGGAACGTAAGACCCAGACATTTCGATGTCGTCGAAACCAACAACCGAAATATCACCGGGAACCCTCAACCCACCCGCGACCAGCCCGGAAATCAATCCAAAAGCAACCATATCCGCGGCGCAGAACACCGCCGTTGGGCGCTCATCCATCTCGAGTATTCGTCTGGCGGCCTCATGTCCGGACTCCAGCGAGAAGTCACCCCTGATGATCCACTCAGGCCGCGCCGGAAGCCCCAAGCGCGTCCGTTCTTCGACCACACCCTCACGCCGAGCGGTCGTCAGAACATTCCCGTCGGGACCGGTAACATGCGCGATCTTTTTGTGACCCAAATCATTCAGGTGCCTGATCGCCAACCGCGCACCTTCGGCGTTGTCGCTGGAAATCACTGGAAAGGCCTCGCCTTCCACCCACTCACACAAAAATACTATGCGGTCGCCCGCGCCGTATGTGACGCATTGCTGAAGCGCGGACGAAGGAATGCCACCATCCAAAGAGATTGCGCCATCTATCCGGCCGTCCCGAAAGTACCCGGCAAGAGTTTCTTCCTGCAGCGGATTACTTTCGGTATCGGCGATCAGAACTGCATAGTCCGAGCCCGCAAACCCTTCGCTGATACCGGCAAGTATGCCCGAATAGAAAGGTTTGCCGAGGTTGGGAACCAGGATCAGTACCGCCCCCGCCCTTTTCATCCGCAGGTTTCGGGCAGCTTGATTAACACGATATCCCGTCTCGCGAATAGCATCCAAAACAGCACCACGTGTTGATTTTGACACCAGATCGGGATTGGACAGAACACGACTTACAGTGGCTGTCGACACCTGCGAAACACGTGCGACGTCCTGTATAGTGGCGGGTTTGGGTATCTTGCTCATTGCTTGGCAGTCGATTTCTGGCTTGACTCGAATCTCATGTGATGCCGATTATGTAATCGATTACACCTTTTGGAAAGTGGGTTTTTCTCAAAATGTAATCGATTGCAGTAACGATTTCACCAAACGAGGGAAACTGATGGCATCTGAATTCAAACGCAACAAAAGCCGGGTTCTTTGATGGTTTCGAAGGTCACATTCGACTTTGCCGGGGCAAAGGTCCTGGTGATCGGCGCCAGTCGAGCCGGCATTGGTGCCGCTATTGCAAGAGAATTCCAGGACTCGGGTGCCACAGTGGAGATTACCGGTGTGGAACCGCAATGCGTCGAAGAGGACGCCGCCCGGTTTGACTACATTCAACTGGATGTGACCGACACCGACGAAGTCTACAATTTCGCAAGCACACGCGACCATATTGACGTTTTAGTCAATTGCGCTGCGGTCACACAGCGTGGCAAGGAAATGGCGCCCGAATTCTTCTCCCACGTGTTGGACGTAAATCTAACAGGGTCTTTTCGCTGCGCCGAAGCGCTGCACCCTGCCCTTTCGGGCGCAAAAGGCCGCGTCATCAATGTGGCCTCAATGTATGCGCGCTTTGGTTCGCCACGAAACCCAGCCTATGGCGCGTCAAAGGCCGGTGTAGAACAACTGACGAAATCATTGGCGATTGCGTGGGCCAAGGATGGTATTCGGGTGAATGCAATCGCGCCTGGGTTTGTCGTGACAGAGCAATCTGCCCGGGCTCGAGAAGATTCTATTTTCACAACTGCTATCGAAGACCGCACTCCATTGGCACGTTGGGGTCATCCCGAAGACATCGCTGGAACAGCCTTGTTTCTCGCATCCGATGCGGCAGCCTTTGTGACAGGTGCCTGCGTGATCGTGGACGGAGGGTATTCGGTTGTTTGACAGGAGCGCACAGTGAGTGACATCGCAAAAATCCGCGCTGCGGTGATCGGGACCGGATTCATAGGAACGGTGCATGTTCAGGCCCTTCGGCGTCTGGGTGTAGATGTAAGAGGTCTTCTTGGATCATCGCCAGAGCGTGGCCGAGAACGGGCGCGCGAAATGAGCGTTCCACGCGCCTTTAACACACTGGACGACTTATTGGAGGATAAAAGTGTCGATGTCGTACATGTAACGACCCCTAATCACGCACATTATCCGCAGGTGAAATCGATCCTGGCTGCGGGCAAACACGTCATCTGCGAGAAACCCCTTGCAATGACATCCGCTGAAAGCGCCGAAATGGTCGACCTTGCCAACGCTTCTGGCAAGATTGCAGCGGTTTGTTACAATATTCGCTTTTATCCGCTGAACCAACAAGCCCGAGGCATGGTCATGGCCGGGGATCTGGGTGATATCCGTTTTGTTACCGGGCACTACCACCAGGACTGGCTGGCCAAACCTAGCGACTGGAACTGGCGGCTAGAAAGCGAAATGGGCGGCGCGCTGCGATCAGTTGGTGACATCGGAACGCACTGGGTTGACCTGACCAGCTTCGTCACCGGGTTGAAAGCAACCTCCGTCCTTGCCGAGCTGACAACCTTCATCCCAGAACGCCAGAAACCCCTCGGCCCGGTTGAGACATTTACCAGCGGAACCGGCGAAACCGAGACTGTGCACATCGATACCGACGATGCTGCCATGATCCTTATCCGATATGAGAACGGCGCGCGGGCCGTGATGAGCACATCTCAGGTGAACATGGGCCGAAAGAACTCATTGCAATGGGACATCGCCGGAGCAAATGCCAGTGTGGCTTGGGACAGCGAAACACCCGACCACCTGTTCATTGGGCATCGTGACGCGCCCAACCAGACCCTGATGCGTGACTTCACCTTGATGAACGGTCCGGGGGTCGCAGCCGCCACATTGCCGCCCGGGCATGTCGAAGGGTTCGCAGATTCATTCTTCAACTTTTTCCGGGCGGTCTATGCCGACGTCATCGCAGGTGGGCGGCAACAAGGCAGCACATGGGCCACATTTGAGGATGGCCATTACGAGATGCAGTTCTGCGATGCCGTCGTGAAATCGGCGAGTGAGAGCCGCTGGGTCGATTTGAGCGAGATTTGAGGGCGATGACATGAAACTGGGCTTACTGACTGCCCCATTCGAAAACTCTCAATTGACTGAGGTGGCGGCCTGGGCCGGTTCCAATGGGTTTTCGGCGATGGAGGTCGCCTGCTGGCCATCGTCAGGTGGCGAACAACGGCGCTATGCGGGAACCAGCCACATCAACGTCGATGGCCTTTCTGCGGGTCAGGGCACTGAAATTGTTGGGCAGCTCGGCGATCAGGGTATCGAGATTTCGGGTCTGGGGTACTATCCCAACCCGCTCCACGCCGATGCAGAGCACCGGGCCGAAGTCATTGGGCATCTTAACAAGGTAATCACAGCCGCTGGCGTGATGGGCATCAAAGTTGTCAACACATTCGTCGGCGGAGATCGCACTCTGCATCTCGACGCGAACTGGGAGCGTGCCACCGAAATTTTCGATCCGATCGTGAAGCACGCTCAAAACTCTGGTGTGCGTCTGTGCTTTGAGAACTGCCCGATGATCTTCAGCTATGACGAATGGCCCGGGGGGCACAACATCGCCTACTCACCAAGAATCTGGCGACGGATTTTTGAGAAATGGGGTGACGCGGTCGGCATGAATTTCGACCCCTCGCATTTGATTTGGCAATTCATCGATCAAACACGTTTCATCAAGGAATTCGGCCCTCACATGGCTCATGTCCATGCCAAGGACGTGATGGTCGATCAGGATGGACTTTATGAAAACGGGGTGATGTCGACTGGAATGGGGTGGCAGATCCCGCGGCTTTGCGGGCTGGGTGATGTGGACTGGTCCGATTTCTTTTCCGGTCTGTACCGCGTCGGATACGACGGTCCGATCATTATCGAACATGAAGACAGATTGTTTGAAGGGACTGACGAAAAGGTCAAGCGGGGTTTTCTGCTAGCCCGGGATGTCCTGTCACCATTCATCAAGTGAAGAAACTATCAAATTTGAAATGACTAAATCTGGGAGGAAGATAAAATGAAGAACCTACTTTATGGTGTTGCTGCTCTTGCAGTTTCAGCGTCTCTTTCAACTGTGGCGATGGCTGACGGGCACAAGCAATACACAATCGGAGTGTCCAATACCGTTCAAGGTAATGGCTGGCGCGAACAGATGATTTGCGCCATGCGTGCCCAAGCTCTGGTCGAAGCCGATGTGACAAACCTGATCGTCGCGCATCGCAACACCGATTCAGCCGGGCAACTGGAAGACATCAACAACCTCATCGAAGCAGGCGTTGACGCAATTGTCCTGAACCCCTCCAACCCGGATGCTTTGAATTCAGCACTGGAAAAAGCAATGGCGCAAGATATCGTCGTTGTTGCCGTGGATGCCGGCGTTTCGGCTGAAGGTGCCTACATTCTTTCGAACAATCAGGAAGAATACGCCTACCTCGGTGCAAAATGGTTATTTGAACAGCTCGGTGGCAAAGGTGACGTTGTCTACATGCGAGGCATTGCTGGCGTCTCAGCCGATACTGACCGCGACAACGGCTTCAAACGAGCATTAGCTGAACACTCCGATATCAATGTGGTGCACGAGGTTTTCACCGGCTGGCAGCAGGATCAGGGCAAGCAACAGATCTTCGATTACCTGGCCACCGGAATCCCGTTTGACGGTGTCTGGACCAGCGGTATCGACAATGTAATCGTCGACGCTTTCACTGAATCCGGCGCTCCCCTGGTTCCGATCGTCGGCGCAGACAACGCAGGATTTGTCCAATACTTGACCGAGGTTGAGGGATTGAACGGCGCGGCAGTGACAAATCCTGGCTCAGTTGGCGGCGCAGGCATTGCTCTGGCTGTTGACATTCTGAACGGCAACGCACCTGAGAACAAAACCGTTCTTGTAGATCCTGTGCTTTGGGAGAATGCAACTGACGCAGGCCGTGAAACAATCACAGCGGCTCAGAATCCTAACCTTGACCCAGAGTGGCCCGTCTCAGTGACCGTTCCCGGTTGGACCGACTACACGATGGAACAAATCATCGACTGTAAGGGACCCGGCGAGGGATGATCCGAATTGACTGGCCTTCCGCCTTTAGCTGGGCGGAAGGCAAATCCAACCCACTCGGCATTCAAGGACTTTCATGAGCAGCACACCACTTCTCGACGCGTCTGACGTGGCCAAAATTTTTGGCGCCGTACGTGCGTTGACCAATGCGCACCTCACGGTTGCCGAAGGCGAGATCGTCGCCCTGATGGGCGCAAATGGTGCTGGCAAGTCCACTTTCGTCAAGATCATTACCGGTGCCCTTAAACCCGACGCTGGACAGGTATTGATCAGAGGCAAACAAGCGTTTGTCGGAAGCCCCGCCGAGGCGCGCCGTTCCGGTTTGGTGCCGGTTTATCAAGAACCCTCACTCATTCCTGATCTCGACGTATCCGACAATCTTCGGCTGACAGACACACCTGTCGATCAGTTTGAAAACTGGGTTAAAGAACTTGGCATCGAAGGCCTGAAACTATCGGCAATGATTGGCGACCTGCCACTTGCTACGCTGCGCATCCTCGATCTGGCACGCGCTTTGGCCGTTGAACCTGATGTCCTCTTGCTGGACGAAATGACCGCAGCGCTGCCGACGGATTTGGTTGAACGCGTATTGAAGACCGTAAGGCGCAAAGCAAATGACGGGATGGGTGTGATCTATGTTTCTCACCGTTTCACCGAGATTTCGGAACTGTGCGATCGGGCCACTGTGTTGCGGGATGGCATGTCTGTCGGAGATCTTGACATTGAACCCGGCGTAGAAGAACGCGTGGTCGAATTGATGCTAGGTCAGAAGATTGACATTGGAACACGTCAGATCCTTCAAGCAAATGAACCACGGGCTAAGACACCGCGCCTGAGCATTAAGTCGCTGGCTTTTGAGCCCAGTTTTTCGGATGTTTCGTTCGACTTATTCCCCGGCGAGGTCCTAGGCGTGGTCGCGCTTGAGGGTCAGGGGCAAGATGAACTGTTTGAGGTTCTGGCGGGCTTTGATCGCCCATCTTCAGGATCGATGGAAGTTGATGGAAAGCCCGTAAACTTCGCCCACCCCGCCGACGCCATTGCAGTCGGGATAACCTTCGTTCCGGGCGATCGTTCAGACGCTCTGCTGGCGCAAAGGTCAGTTAAAGAAAACATCGCTCTGCCATTTTCAGCCCGGCTCAAGAACTGGGGGCCAATAAAATTGCGGCATGAGCGCGATCGGGTCGCTTATGCGGTCGAGAAGCTGCAGATCGACACACGCGCGCAGGGCGAGGTGCAAAGGCTTTCAGGTGGCAACCAACAGAAAGTCACCATTGGTCGCTGGCTGGCGACTGGTGTCGAAACCCTGCTTCTATTCGATCCGACCCGTGGCATCGATGTGCGCACAAAACGCCAGATTTACCCGCTTGTCCGTGAGTTGGCAGATCAAGGAGCGGCGGTTCTATTCTACACGTCCGAGTTGGAAGAAATCCCACTTGCCTGTGACCGCGCGGTCGTAATCTTCAACGGTCGCGTGGTTGATGTGATTGATGCCGCTGACGCGGATGAACAAACACTGATGCGTGCGGCCTATGGCCTGACCGAGACGGAGGGCGCGGCGTGAGCGTGGCCATCCGAAAACACGCATGGGTCATGGGGTTAGCGGTTCTTCTCATGGTCCTTTTGACTATCACAAAATTGATACAGCCAACTTTCGGTGCGTCCGGACTGGAGAGTATTGCCCGCGCCGCCCTGCCCTTTGCTTTCGCAACCGCCGGAATGGCCATCGTGGTAATCGTAGGCGGTATCGACCTGTCTGTTGCGTCTATGATGGCGGTCTGTGCTGTGACTGCAGCCGTTCTGATGGAGCGCATGGCCGGTGTACCGGCCTTGTTTATCGTGTTGGGGGTCGGGTTTTTGATGGGGTTGATCAATGGTCTTTTGATCGTTGTAACGCGCGTGCCTGACATCGTTGTGACACTCGCCATGCTGTTTGTCTGGGAAGGCGTCGCGCTGTTGATCCTTGAGACCCCGGGCGGCGCGACTGCAGATTGGCTGGAACAGGCAATACGCGGTCACTTTCTATTCGCCGGGCTGCCCAAGGCACTGCTTGTCATTGCCTTGGGCATCGCTGTAGTCTGGATGCCAATCCGGCGCTCCAAACTCGGACTATCGATCTACGCCACCGGATCAGACGAGCTTGCTGCCTTCCGCTCTGGCGTTTCAGTGGGAAGAACAAAGATAACGGCCTATGCACTATGCGGGCTGTTTTGTGCCATGGGCGGTCTAAGCCTCGCTGCGCTAACCGGGATTGGAGAGCCGGTTCCGGGGCCATATCTTATGGCCTCGGTTGCGGCCGTGGTTCTGGGCGGTGTCGTGCTGGGCGGTGGCAAAGGCGGCTTGCTTGGGCCGATCATCGCGGTGTTGATTTTGCGGATAATTCGAACGATCCTGACATTGCTTGCCGTCGATCCAAACGTGACCACGATTATCGAAGGCACAATTATGGTTCTCGTCGTTATGCTGGGCACGGCGGCTTCATTAAAGGGAGCCCGCCGATGAGCATGGACACTACAGATCCGCCGATGGTCCGCTTTGGCCGTTATCTGCGAGACAACCCGATCATCCCGCTATTGGTTTTCCTTATCCTGATGATCACTGTGCTCGAAGTATTGCGGCCGGGTATCGTCACCCCTTTCCGTGCAGGTCGGGATGGGCTGATTTCAACCTTTTGGGTTGGCAACCTGATCAAGTTTGCGATTCCGTTGGCGATGCTTGCGGCTTGTCAGGTGCTGACAATGCTAACTGCAGGAATTGACCTCTCGGTCGGGGTAGTTGCCACTGTTTCAGCCTTCGTCTGCGCAACACTTAGTGCAATTTGGGGCGTGACACCTGCAGTATTGATCGCGCTGTCAGCTGGCCTAGTTGTGGGCGTTGTAAATGGTATTGGCG
Organism: Ruegeria sp. AU67; assembly: GCF_900312795.1. Classification (NCBI taxonomy): domain Bacteria; kingdom Pseudomonadati; phylum Pseudomonadota; class Alphaproteobacteria; order Rhodobacterales; family Roseobacteraceae; genus Ruegeria; species Ruegeria sp. AU67. The sequence goes on along the minus strand of NZ_OMPH01000020.1, from coordinate 27,497 downwards.
TGGGATTGGTCCGGGTCCATCCATTGATCATGACCCTAGGAACAGGGTTAATCGCCACCGGATGCCTGCAGGTTTATCAACGCCTCGTCATCAATGCTGGCACCGAAATTCCCGCCTTCCTTGCCTGGCTCGGAACCGGCCGTACGGCCGGTATGCCGAACGGCCTTTTTGTATTCATCCCGTTTGTCCTCTTTATCCTGTGGCTCACGCGCTATACAGGATTTGGTCGGCTGCTGTTCGCCCTGGGTTCCAATGAACAGGCCGCTAAGCTGTCCGGGGTCCGAGCTTGGCAGGTCTATCTGGGGCTCTACGTGCTTTCAAGTTTGATCGCCGCGCTGGCTGGCTTGCTCTATCTCGGCATGATCCGCCAAACCTCGCTGAGCCTTGCTAACCCCTTATTGTTACCCTCTGTCGCTGCTGCGGTGATTGGCGGAACATCAATCTTCGGAGGTCGTGGCAGTTTCGCAGGTGCGATTGTGGGCGCGCTAATACTGCGTGTACTCGATACTATGCTAACCTTAATGCAGATGCCGGAAGGTGCACGTACGGCCCTGTTTGGGTTGATCATCCTCGCAGTTACCGCGCTCTACGTCAGAATTACCGGCACGCGCTAAGGGAGGTTTCCAATGGCAAAATTCCGGATCGTCGGCATCAGTTTCGATCACATGCATATGGGTGATTTGCTTAGGATGGTTCACGATCATCCCAACGCTGAAATCGCTGGGATATTCGATCCGGATCGGGACAGGATGCAAGCTGCTGCAACGACATTCGGCATTCCCGAAGATCGGATCTTTACCGATTTCGACGCATGCATAGCTGCGGGACCCTACGACATGGCTATTCTTTGTGTGGCAACGGCTCAGCATGCGGAATATACCGAACGTCTGGCCTCTTACGACCTGCATGTTTTTGTCGAAAAGCCCTTCGCTGCATCTGCTGACGATGCGCGCCGTATGATGACTGCGATGAATAGAACCGACAAGCAGTTGATCATCAACTGGCCATTACGATGGGTCGAAAGCCATGTGACGGCCAAACGGTTGATTGATGACGGGATGATCGGGGACCTGCGCGAAGTGCATTTCTATGACGGGAATCGCGGGCCTCTGTTCCATCTGGCCGACAAGGTCGAAGTCACCCCGGACGAGGTTAAGCGTCAGAAACTGAACTCATGGTGGTATAAGCAGGCATCGGGTGGTGGGTCACTGTTGGATTACCTTGGCTACGGAGCGACGCTTGGAACCTGGTTTTTGGGGGGCAAGGAGCCAATTGAGGTGACATGCACAGTCGATGAGACGCCGGGGATCGAAGTCGACCAACATGCCATTGCCATTTGCCGTTATGAAACCGGGCTTTCAAAAATGGAAACGCGCTGGGGCACCTTCACCGACCCGTGGACAACGCAACCTCAACCAACATGCGGATTTGTCTTTGTGGGCACAGATGGAACCGTTTCATCGCCCGATTATGCCGATCACATAACGGTTCAAACCCGCACACGACCTGACCGGCACGAAATACCAGTGACTGCGCTACCGTTGGGTGAACGAAATGCGATTGAGTACGTCCTTGACTGCATATCCAGAGAAATCCCGGTCAAAGGGCCGCTGGATCCAGCACTTTGCCTGACAGCGCAACGGATCGTCGATACCGCGCTCCGCTCGGCACATGAAAAACGAACACTTCCGTTACTCGCATGACCGCAGACAGTGCCAATACGGACCATTACGCACTAAAATCTGCGCAGCTGCGCGATAGCGATGCGCCGGATTTGCAGTATCTTCCACCAATGCCTCGACGCTATAAGCCCCGGATCGGGGTTATTGGTACGGGCGGGATTTCTGCAAGCCATCTTGATGCCTACCGAACGGCAGGCTGGGACGTCGCCGCAATCTGGAACCGTACGCGCGTGAAGGCTGAGGAGAAAGCTGCTGTATACTGCCCGTCTGCCCGCATCGAAGATGACTGGGAGGCACTTCTTGCCGATAGCGAGATCGACGTTGTCGATGTCACGCTGCACCCCGAACATCGTGTGCCAATCATCAAGGCTGCCTTGCAATCGGGCAAACACGTGCTCAGCCAGAAGCCTTTTGTTACCGACCTCGATCTGGGTAATGACCTTGTGAAGCTGGCGGATGATCAAGGCGTTAAACTAGCGGTAAACCAGAACGGTCGTTGGGCCCCGTACCTGTCCTGGATGCGTGAGGCGGTTTCAGCCGGATTAATCGGTGAAGTTCTGTCGGCCCATATCTCAATTCACTGGGATCACAGCTGGACTGCAGGTACCCCGTTTGACGAAATCGACCAGCTGATACTTTACGATTTCGGCGTGCATTGGTTCGACTTTCTTGCATCTCTTGTCGGAGATAGGGCGGAAAGCGTTTTTGCAACCGCTACATCTGTACGCGGCCAGGCCAACAAAGTGCCTCTGATGTCGCAGGCGCTGGTTCGTTTGGACCACGGCCAAGCGAGCCTGGTTTTTGACGGGGGCGTTCCCTATGGGCCTCGCGATACAACATACGTTGCAGGTAGGACCGGTAGCCTGACATCAGTTGGGTCGGATCTGTCGACGCAATCTGTGACACTTGAGACAGCGCATGGCATTGCGCGGCCTGCACTCGAAGGACAATGGTTCAACGACGGGTTTCGTGGCGCCATGGGGGAGCTTCTTTGTTCAATTGAAGACGACAGAGAGCCCTCAACATCTGCAAGAACCAACCTAAAATCTTTGGCCATAGTTCTTGCCGCGATTGCTTCGTCTAAACGCAAAAGAGAGGTCGAGATTGGAAGCATTAGGGCTGCCATCATCTAAATCGGCCTTCATTAACAAAGGCGATACTGTCTAGCGTCTCGATTCCTGACCAAAAGATGACAGTCGCGGCGATGCAGATTGCCGACAGGAACAGTTTATCACATCGGTCATGGTGGGGCGCAATAAGACGCTAGTCCTTCAGCCGGGCAAGCGGCTTCAGGAACAGGTGCTCGATGCGGTTAAGGCACTGGTGGTCGAACTAGTTCAGATGCGACATGGAATATCTTCCTGCCGCCTTTGCATCACGGTGCCAATATAAGTTGAATCTGTCATCACAATATCCGCTGAGCACTGAGACCCCGTCATCCGACAAAAAGAGTCAGATGACAGCAACGAGGCCCAAGCCGACCAACCTCGTCCTAAAACTCATAACGAAAAAACAAATGCTAAAGATGTGTGTGAACAACTTTGAGAGCATGCTCAAGTGTTGCTCGCGCAAAGTCAGCATCTATGTTGCCAACTCCATCGATCGGAGGCGTCACCGACGCTTTCCTATTTTCTTTCGCAACAGGAAGAACCTGCCCCTCCATCACAGTACCCCAAACTTTAACATCTTTGATTTTCACGGGGTCCACAGCAAGAGGGTTGTCGTCGAGAACAGTAAAGTTGGCACGCTTACCTGGTTCGATGCTGCCGATCTCATTTTCAAGTTTCAATGAGTAAGCGGCTTCGATCGTTACTCCACGAAGGGCTTCCTCTACACTGACCCGTTGATCCGGCCCCGCGACGCGACCTGACGCGGTCACCCTGTTTACAGCACACCACATCAGGAAAAGAGGGTCGGCCGGTGCCATTGGCATATCGGAATGCAATGACCAGGAGATTCCCGCCCTTGAAACATCGCCCAGACGTACCATCGCATCCGCTCTGTTTGGCCCGAGGCCGACAAAGGAATACTGGTCTGACAGGGCGGTGACGTAGTATGGATTGCCACTGACAATGGCTCCAAGTTCCGAAATTCTCTGCACCTGTTCTTCCGCGCTGACTGCGAAATGAACCAGAACGGTCCGATGGTCATAGCGCGGATTGCGTCTCAGATTCATTTCAAGAGCGTCCAGAACGCGATCAAGTCCAGCGTCTCCGTTCACATGCACATGAATTTGGTAACCAGCATCCCAGTAAATGCGGAATGCTCTATCAAATAGGCTCTTGTCCATCATCCATTCGCCTGTGTGGCCGTCCAGATATGGATCGCGCACTTGCATGAGCAACGAGTAGATTGCCCCATCCGCAAACAGCTTGGCTTGCTTGGGTGCTAGGCTGGTCATGCCCCCATACCAGCTTTCCAGTTTTTCGGTCTCGGCGATCACCTGAGCATCATCGGAATAGGTGTCGACCAAAGTTTTGGCGTCCGGCATGAAAGACCAACGGAAGGGCATGTCAGGACTGGACATAACCGCGTTGATACCGTCCTGAACCGGCTTGGCCAGAATGCCGCCGGGTTCGTTTCCAAACGTGATGCCCTTGGTGTGCATGTAGTCACGAGCCAGTTCCAAACCGGACTGCAACCGCTCTGGGGTTGCAGCAATTGAGGCGATGAAGGGCAGCACCGCAAACAATCCCTGTTCCCAAAATCGTCCCTCCGAAAATTTGGACTGTGCCTGCTCCGTAGCTGCAAACCCATTGACGACGTCCTGCGTGACATTTCCCATTTCTAGTGCGGCACTGTTCAGGATCATCTCATGACACGACCGCGCCCAAACCAGTATTGGTTGGGTCGAACTTACGGCGTCAAGATCCTCCCGTGTAAGCGGGCCATAAAATGCTGGGTGATACCCCCATGAAACGACTGGCTCAGATGGGTCGCTGCGTTGTTCAACTGCTTTTGTTAGCCGGTCGGTGAAGTCTTTTTTGTCCTTTACGGCAGGAATCGTGCCCGTGGGCAAAATCCAATCTTCAATCGAAAGGATTTCCGAAGACATCGTGAGAGCCGCCAAGAGCGGGTGATCGTGCTGGGCAAGAAAACCAGGCACAATGACGTGGTCAGCAAATGTTGTATCGACTTTATGGCGCTGCCCTTTCAGGATGCCTTCAACGTCTTCAAGACTACCAACCAAAAGGATGCGGCCATCTACGACGGCGACGGCGTCAGCCGAGGGCCTTGCCGGATCAAGTGTAACAATTTCCTTAGCCGTATATACCGTCACCTCAGGAAGTGGTACGATTGCCGTTCCCAATTCAGAGAGCGAACCGGACTGTCCAAACGCAGTGCTGAGTGGCGTTAAGGCAGTTGCACCGGCAAGCCCTGATCTAAGAAATCCGCGTCGGCTAATCCTAGGCATTTCTGACCTCCTGACGTCATTTTTTTGCACTATGCCGGAGAAACGCGGCGGCAGCCAAAAGTTTTCGATTAGGTTTGTATTCTGAAGTTGCTTCTTTGCGAACATCCGCCAAGTCCGCGAAGGAGACTTTCGACAAGTTTTTCTTAATTACTGCTTCCGGATGAATGCGGACATTGGATAAAATACCATCCAACGATTACTTCGCAAACAAAACTGACGTTCAGGGCTACAGCATGTGTTCGTCATATTCTTGCGAAAAAGCTGTTTGAGCGAACCGACCGATCCTTTTGCCGTGAAGCGGAAATTTGCAACAAAGATCTCATTTTATTTGGTGTGTTCTCTGTCCGAAAAAATTCGAAACGGCTCCCAACTTTTGCCGGAAGCCGTGTTATTGAAAATGAGGGTATTTAGAATATCAGGCGTGCCCACCGCCGATCAAGCCGATACCCGAAGTCAGACCGAACCAAGCTTTCACCCGCAGACCAACGGCCTTGATGATGCCCATGGCCTGGATCCCGTGAGCGACAATTGTGCCTTCCATATCACCTTCAAAATTGGTGGTGTAGGATTGGACGATGCAACCACTGCCTGGTACCAAAAGATCGCGGTGCTCTGGGTGTACCAGGTCAAGATGAACAACGATCTGACCCCGTTTTGCCTTTTCACTCGGCTCGATCAGGCGACCGCTGGGCGCAAGCTGACCGGAAGAAATCGACTCCTGAATGCGTACGATCCTTGCGGGAAGAACGGTATTGCGCATCGAGATGTTGAAATTGCTTTCGCATGCCACTTCTGCCGCCATTCCCTCGTACAATTCCGTTCGTGAAACCTGCGAGAACCCGGCAACGATACGTCCACGTTCAACATCTTCCCTGTCTGGCACGATGAGCATTGCGGGGCTCATTGCAGCTTGTGCGGCGCGTGATCCGACGTTGAGAGTGACCTGTTCTACCACTCCGTCTACGGAGCTTAGCGTCAGAGTCTTGGACAACTCCACCTGCGCTTGTTCCAGCGACGCACGCGCCGATGCAAGCTGCGCGGGCAATACGGCAGTCGCTTGAACTTGGGCCACACCCAATTGAGTTTCCGCGGCTTCAACTTCTGCTGATCGGGTATCCAGGGTGGCCTGTGCGCGTTCCAGCTGGCTCACTTGGAACGCAGCAGAGTTTTTGGCTTGAAGTGCGCGATGATCCATCAGGCTGAGCTCAGCTTGCTCTCTTGATGTTATCGCTGCATCCAGAACAGCCTCGGCGGTTTCGACTTGCAGCTCAGCGGCAAGTTTTGCGCTTTCAATCTCTTCGACTTTTCTCGTTGCGAATTTGACAGCGGCTTGTTCGGACGAATTCTCAACTGCAAAAAGAGGATCCCCCGGTTCGACACGATCTCCACCTTTTACATAGATATCGGTCACTGTTCCGCCGTTCTCGGCGACGACAGGAACGGTTCTGAAGGGAACAAGACCCGTGTAGGATTTGGGGTAGTAATAGAACACAGCAAAGAACACGATCAGGGCCAGGACGAACCACATGAATAGCGCCCGGTGAACGTTGTAGAGGGTGACTGGAATCCCGCGCCATTTAAGGTAGATCACGCGCAGGACAAACGGAAAAGAAGTGACGAGCAATTCGATCATTATACCAACTCCTCTTTCGAAGGCCGCCACCACAACATGAAGTCGCGGGCGATTGCAGTCAGGATCAACGCGCCTGGCAGCAGAATGCTGAAGTGGCTGAGCGCGGGCATCAATTCGTATGCCAAGGCTATGGTAAGCATCACCGGAATGGTTGTGCGCAGCGGAGTGCCGATTGATTTGCGCTCCGTATAGCGTTCAAAGCGCGCATAGAGGTGTACGACCAGTAGGATCGCAAGGAAGAGGACAATCAGGCCGACCCAAGCATAGGTGTCAGTTTGATTGGGCGCGACCCACCATCTGGGGTCGCCGCCGGCGGCGAAGGCAGGAGTTGAGATGATGCCAAGTACAGGCGCCATCAGGAACGCGGGTGGTTTCATGTTTCAGGTCCTTGATTTACGCAGTCACGCGGTGCGTGAAGATTTTCGGTGTCTTGAGAACGTCAGTTCTCGGTTGGTTGTTGTGATGGTTCTGAGGGTTGTTCCGGCGGCGCGTAGGGGGGATCCCAGCGACGCCCGCTCGGTGTTTTCTCGCCAAGCGACGAAGCATGCAGGCCGTAAATGTTGCCTCCGGACAATTCCTGTCTGGCAGAGTCGTTGATTGCCTTAAAAACGCGGTAGTACCTTGCGAAGTAGATCATTGCCTTGTCCTTTCTGATGATTGGGACCTAACCGTCATCGCCCCCGCGATCCTTAGGGTTCTGGACATTTGTTGTTGGCTTTTGGACAATTGCGGGAATTACAGGGCCGTTTGTGCCCGTCAGGGGAGGAAGCGAAAGTGCCACGGATCAGTGCATACAGACTGCAAAGTGTCGGGTTGCGTTATTCGCAAGAGCCCGGTGCGCGCATACCGTTTCCTGAAATTCTGGAAATGGCGGGGGCACCTTCGGATATCGTCAACAGCCCAGACGCCACTGTCGAACTGCTTCATGAAGCGGGCGCCGTTGAAACTGTGTGTCGTGTTTTGGAAGACAAGACCTTTGCCGCGCGGGTGGGGCTTTCGGCGCAAGGTCCCGGAACGCTTTTGGCTTACATTGTGCGGGCAGCAGAAACGGTCGAAGACGCACTGGCATTGACACAGCGCTTTTATGCAATGCAAGACCCTGACCTGCATCTGGATGTTGTAGGGGCGCCAGATGAACCCAAGATCACGCTGGAAAGTAGCGTGATCCCGGCGCATCAATATCCTCGCCATCGCGAAATGCTGGTTTTCGGTCTCTATAAGCGCGTTCAACAGATCACCTCGGGCGGATTTGCCCCTATCTCAATCGAGTTGGAAACGGACGACGTCGAGCATTGTAAGCTGTTAGCCGAGTTGGCCGGGTGCACCGTAGAAGGGTTCAAGTCCGGATACGCGTTGGCTCTGCCCCCAAACGGTATGAGTTTTCGGATCCCGACTGCAGACCCTACTTTGTTGGGGCATTTGCGTCGGCATGGGGAAGAACAGCTAAAGGCTCAACCTGATGCGGTCCGAAGTCTGTCCGATCGAATTGTAGACATGCTCGGGGAGCGTCTTCCTGGTCCAATTCCAAACGGCGATCAAATAGCCGGAGAGCTTGGATTGACGCGACGCACAATGACCCGGCACCTGTCAGCCGAGGGAACAAGCTTTAAAGCACTTTTAGAGGGGGTGTTGTGCGACCTGTCCAAACGGATGCTTCGTAGTGGTGAGGGTGTTGCCCGCGTTGCCTTCATGCTTGGATTTGCGGATCAGGCGGCTTTTTCAGTGGCATTCAAGCGATGGACAGGTGAAACGCCAGCCAGGTTTCGTAAAGCTGGCCGCTAAGTCTGCTGACCGCTGCAGCGCGCGGGGCCGTAAGATGTCCAAGATCCACAAAACCTTGTCCTGTCCCCAAAAGAAAGCAGGCCATGGGGTCACCTAGTTCAATGGCACACAGCAGCCGCGGTGGTTGCTGACCCAGAACAAGGATGAACCCTATGAAAACCTCGAAGAAATTCTTTATCGCCCCGATCTCCGGCGCACTTCTGATCACCATGGCAGCCACAGCTCATGCTGATTATGTCACTGATAAAGCCATCAAAGGCGCAGTTGTCGGCGCTACTGTCGCGGGCATTGCCGGCGAAAGCATCGTAGGCGGCGCGGCCGCCGGCGCTGCGGTTGGTGCCGTGGGCGGTGCGATCCAGAAAGACAATTTCGAAGACGCACAGGACGAGGCACAAGAACGCCGCGACGACTTCAAAGATGACCATAAGGACTGGAACGAAGACTGAAAGGCCATCCCAAACGCGCCGAAAAAAGGAGGAAACACAGCCGAACAAAACTGACCGGTCAGCATAAGGACCATCGGCCCTGCGCTGTTAGCATCCAGACGCAACGTGACTGACCACCCCGAACAGAACTCGCACAGTTTCTGATAGGTTGCCATCCGGCTCACAAAAGAGCCGGGTGGCAACTTTGTTTGGGGCGCTTGAACACCAGCCGTTCCCCGACTTCGCGTTTCAAATTCCGCTTCCGTTCTTGCCCTTCTCGACTTGGTTTTGTCCAAAATCCAAAAACAACCGTCCAGAACCCAAACGAACTGAAACGGGCTCCGCCCCAAATCCTGCTCATCTGAATAACATCGACGAGCTGGCAACCGAGGCAACCCAGGTGACTGCCGCTCTTTCCAATCCGACGCCAAAGGAAACGGCAATGAACCTACTAGCAAACTTTGACGCAGAGACCCTGGCACGCATCCAGTTTGCCTTTACTGTGTCGTTCCACATCATCTTCCCGGCCTTTTCCATCGGCCTGGCAAGCTTCCTGGCCGTCCTCAATGGCCTTTGGCTTTGGCGCAAGGACAAGGCTTACCTCAATCTCTTCAACTACTGGAAAAAGATATTTGCTGTCGGCTTCGCGATGGGTGTCGTGTCCGGCATCGTGATGTCTTACCAATTTGGCACGAATTGGAGCACATTCTCGGACACCGCCGGGCCAGTGATCGGGCCCTTGATGGCATACGAGGTGATGACGGCCTTCTTCCTTGAGGCAGGTTTCCTAGGCATCATGCTTTTCGGTCGCGAACGCGTGGGTCCCGGCTTGCACATGATGGCCACGGCGATGGTTGCCCTTGGCACTCTGATATCGGCCACGTGGATTCTTTCGGTCAATTCCTGGATGCAGACCCCGGCCGGATTTGACGTCAACGAGCTGGGGCAATTCATCCCAGTGGATTGGTGGTCGATCGTCTTTAACCCGTCTTTCCCGTACCGCCTGACACACATGGTGCTGGCGGCATATCTCACCACTGCCTTTGTGGTGGCCGGGGTTGCAGCTTGGCACTTATTACGCCGCAATCGCACAGCCGAGGTCACGCGCATGTTCTCGATGGCAATGTGGATGGCCGTTCTGGTTACTCCTCTGCAGATCGTTGCCGGCGACCTTCATGGTTTGAACACGCTGGAACATCAACCGCAGAAAGTGATGGCGATGGAGGGTCACTTCGATAGCCATCCCGAAGGCGCGCCACTGATCCTGTTTGGCATTCCAAACGAGGATGAGAAGCGCGTGGACTATGCCATCGAAATTCCGAAACTATCGTCGCTGATCCTGAAGCATGATCTGAACGCGCCGCTTGATGGGCTGGATACCATTCCCGACGACGAAGAACCCCCGGTCGCGATCGTTTTCTACAGCTTCCGCGTCATGCTTGCCATCGGCTTTGCCATGCTGGGCGTCGGGTTGTGGTCGCTTGTTCAGCGGGTTCGGGGCCGCCTCAACGAAGATCGCTGGTTGCACCGCGCATCCGTCCTGTTGGCGCCCAGCGGATTTGTGGCGGTACTGGCCGGTTGGATCACCACCGAAGTGGGGCGCCAACCTTACACGGTGTACGGGCTGATGCGGACATCGGACTCCCTTTCCCAAGTGGATGCGCCTGCAGTTGCGGCGTCTCTGATTGCCTTCATCGTCGTGTATTTCGCGGTGTTCGGAGCAGGCACGTTCTACATGCTGCGTCTCATGGGAAAACCGCCTGTCGAAGACTTCCAGAAAGCTCAAAAACTCATTGAAATCTTTACCTTGGCGGAGGCAGCGTGATGCTTGAACTCTCGACAATCTGGGCAGGCATCATTGCCTTTGCCGTTCTGACCTATGTGATCCTGGACGGTTTCGATCTTGGAATTGGGATCCTCTTTCCATTCGCAAAAACCGAAAAGGACCGTGATGTCATGATGAACTCGGTCACACCGGTTTGGGATGGAAACGAGACGTGGCTGGTCATGGGCGGCGGAGGTTTGTTTGCTGTTTTCCCGTTGGCCTATTCTGTAGTGATGCCCGCGCTTTATGTGCCTGTCATCATCATGCTTCTTGCGCTTGTTTTTCGTGGTGTTGCCTTCGAATACCGATGGCGAACGGTACGCGGGCGCTGGCTTTGGGATGTTGCGTTTCACGGTGGTTCAACCGTGGCCGCGCTTTGCCAGGGCATCGCGCTTGGCGCGCTGGTTCAGGGCATCCCGGTCGAAGGTCGGCATTATGCCGGTGGATGGTGGGATTGGCTGACGCCGTTCTCTGTCCTGACAGGTGTGGCCCTTGTGATCGGGTATGCCTTGCTGGGCGCGACGTGGCTCAACATGAAAACCACTGGAAGGATTCAGCGTCAGATGCGCTCCTGTGTCCGTCCGTTGATGCTTATGACACTCGGGCTAATCGGTCTTGTCAGTCTTTTGACCCCATTCCAAGACCCGATCTATATGGTCAGATGGTTTTCGGGGCCCGGCGTCGTTTTCACTGTGCTTGTGCCGGCTTTTGTTACTGCCATTGCAAGGAAGCTCGATCGTGGCCTGAAGGAACAGCGCGACTATCAGCCCTTTGTCTGCGCCATTGCCCTGTTCGTCGTGTGCTTCATTAGTATCGGGATCAGCTTCTATCCCTATATGCTGCCTCCAAGCCTTACGATTGCTGAAGCCGCCGCGCCAGACAGCAGTTTGGCTTTCGCTCTGGTCGGAGCAGTCATTCTGCTGCCGGTGATCCTGGCTTACACCGCCTACACCTACTGGGTTTTCCGCGGGAAGATTGATCCGGAGGAGAACTACCATTGAAAACGCTAAAACAAGTTTTCTGGTTCGGCGCGATCTGGTTCGGCAGTGTTTTGTGCTTGGCCATTGTCGCGTACGTGATCAGGTTGTTCATCACCTGAAGCCACGCCTAGGGTCAAATTTTCGTCTTTTCTGAACGCAACCCTACCCTGCAGTCCACTTTAGGCTCGGTGCTGGCGATCAGCGGAATATCGTGAATGACAGCTCTCCGGACAATGCTGCCGTAAGTTGCGAACTAAGAACGTTGTCTGCCTCAGCGCCGGTCCACTTCTTCAAGATATATACTTACCAGTGCATTGCGCCTGTTGCGCAATTTTCATACGCGGATTTATCTGAGGTTCAAGAAGCGCCTTTACCCGGCGGGCGTGTACCAGATCGGCGAGCCCCAGGCGCGTTCCTGAATTGTGGCAGGGACTTCTTCCAACAAAGGAAGGCCGGAACGAACGGCATCATACGTCGACCACCTAGGCGTCGGAATCTCGATCGCACGTGCATAATAGAACGCTCCTTGCTCTGGGTCGAAACCGGGGTCAGTCCAACTGCCCATCAATGTTGGGGCGCCAATGTCGTTCGTATACAGTGCAGTTTTCAGATCGACAGTATTGCCCACCGAAGGAAGTTTGCCATCTGCGGCGATCTCGCGATCACCGGACCAGGCCACGTCGATGATCTCTTCGTGGATCTCCCCCGCTGAGTCGACCCAGCCCTTGATGATCTGGATGCGATCCAGATTGGCGCCGTCCGGGTCTTTTTGCGCATATACGGTAAAAGTGGGCGCTTTGTCTCCAATCAAGTCATCACCCATCGGTACGCCGTTTTCATAGCCATCTTCCACCATTGCAACGGGATCGGTCGGATTGTCCGCAAGATCCGAGCCACCGAACATCCGCACTTTGACCCGAGGCCCGGATGTAGCGAAAGTTTCACGCCGTTTCATCGCGTCCCAGATCGAGGCTCGGGTGTTTTCTTCGGCCCAGACACCAGCAAGTGAACCAATCGAAAGGTCGATCCCGTCGATCCAACCGCCAACCCCGCCCTTGCGACGTCGATCAACACTACCATCTTCGGGACCGTGACCACCGATAAAGTCGTCTTCGGCCACATCCGACATCAGACCGTTGTGATTGTCTGTACCGCCGATGAACCCGTATTTATAGGGATTCACACCAAGCTCCTGCTGAGCGGCCAATCCTAATTTCAACCCTTCGCGCACAAAGTCGCGCTTGTGGAAATACCGGTTTGAGTTCTTCTGGATGGAATTTGCGTTTTCGAAACCGGCGAACTCATCCGCCTGCCAGAATGCTTCGTGTACTTCAGAATTACCCTTGATCTGCATCATTTCGATCAGCGGCTCCCAAGCTTGCCGTGTGCTGGCCCAGTCCTTGTCCGGAGCTTCGCCAAAACTATTGAGTTCGGGAAACATCTGCTGCTTTGACGCGTTCGAATTATGCGGGATCGCCAAAAGTGTTGATCCGTTGTCTTGTGCGTTTTGCAGCCAGTCCCAGAGGTCTTCGACCTTGTTGGAATCATAGCTGGACATCGGAAGTTCTGGGACCACGCTATCGCGGAAGATCACGTTGCGATGCATGTTGCCACCGTTTGGCGCTGCGGACCATTCAAAGGCAATCAAGGCGGTAAAACTGCCCGGATCATTGTGTTCCTCGGCGGCATCGATGATGATCTGCCAACCGGATTTGGTGGTCTCAGGCCCCTGATAGAAAGGTGGGTGGGTAGGATTTTCACCGCGATTGTTGGCGATGACGTACTTGTAGAACCAATCCTGTTTGTCCTTCAGCGTTTCCAAGCTGCGTAGTTGTTGCAGATCTTCCTGCTCGTATCCTGGTGCCTCGGGGAATATCGTCGAATACATCTCGCCCAGATATTCCACGTGATCGCTGACCGCTGCAAAATCGAGCGGGCGCGACAATTGTTTGTGACGCCCATTTACCAAGACTGACTTGCCCTTGGCAAAACGCAGGCTGTCAGACGGCATCAGCCGTGCACCACCTATATATGCATCCAGCGACAGTGCCGTATGCATATGGGTCTCGCCAAAGTACGCGTTACGCATTGGGTTGGGTTCCGCCGACGCCATAGTCGAAAGCGCCAAGATGGATGTCGCAATAATAAGTGTTTTCATCGGCTTCATCCTTCAGGTGTGTACCAGATCGGCGAGGTGTAGGCGCGCTCTTGCGTGATCATCTTGACCTCATCGGGCATGTCGATATCAAAGCGAACCGCATCATAGGCGGTCCAGCGTGGCGTCGGTATTTCGACAACACGAGCATAGTAGAATGCGTGCTGCGAGGGGTCGAACTCCGGATCAGTCCACACGGTACCCAGTTCAGCCCGGCCAATATCATTGGTCCAGCTTGGAATGCTCAGATCGACGGTATTTCCGACGGGTGGTAATTTACCGTCATCACCGGGCGTGCGATCACCGGCCCAAACCACGTCGTGGATTTTTTCATGGGTCTCGCCGTTTGCATCAACCCAGCCCTTGATAACCTGGATGCGGTCCAGGTTAGCACCAATCGGATCACGCAAGGCGTAAACAAGGAAAGACGGTGCATCGGTACCCGCCAGATCGCCCCCCATCGGGACACCCTTGGAATAGCCGATCCGGGCCAACTCGCGGTGTTTGATGTCGTCGGCCGCGAAGTCTCCGCCGAAGAACCGCACTGTGATGCGAGGGCCCGTCGTCGCATAGACCTCGCGCCGTTCCATCGCGTCAAAGATACCCGCTCGGGTGTTTTCAGTGGCCCAGACGGCCGTCGGACCCGGAGTGGCATATTGCCAACCCTTATAGGAAATTCCCAAATCCGCATTCCCTTTGGCCACCGAGGTGGCGCGGGTTTTTGACGGCTCCATCCAAGTGAACGCGCCAAAGAAGTTGTTGTCGAGCTGCGTGGTCAGCCCGGTGTGGATATCCGAACCACCCACAAAGCCCAGCTTGAAGGGGTTGATCCCATCGGATTGCTCAAAAGCAAGGCCATTTTTTAGCGTATTGCGCACCATTTCCGTGGCGAGCATCTCAGGAGTTTTGGCTTCGGAGACATCCAGATTGGCCCAATCCCACCGTTCGTATTCTGCAAACTCATCTGTCGGGGACAGCATCGGATGGGTTTCGCTGTCTCCTTTAGTCTGGCCAATTTCAACCAGTTTTTCCCATTGCTGCCGGGTTTGCAGATACTCTCGGTCAAAAGGCGCGTTGTTGTTCAGCGTGTCATTCAGCGCAAACATGATGCCGTTGCTGAGGTTCGGGTTGTGCGGAATCGCCAGCACGTCCCCTCCGGTCTTGCCCTCATAGCTTTGCATCCATTTCCACAGATCGCGAGGATCCGGGCTGCCCATTGGTGGTGCCATCAGGAATGGAACCACTTGCAACGCCCTCTCAGGTCCATCGCGAAAGATGACATTGCGATGCAGGTTGTTGCCTTCGGTCAACGAGGTCCATTCATAAGCAATCATCGCAGTAAAGACATGCGGGTCGTTGAATTCTTCTGCGGCCTGTACCAGATCGCGCCAGGTATTGTCATAGCCTGGCATCCCGGGTTGATACAGCAACGCCTGGCTCAGCGTGCCCTGACTGAATTGCGCGATCAGGTCGATGCTGGCCTGTTTGGCGTCGTCACCGCCCTTCGCGAACGCCTCGTGAAACTTCTTGCCCTGTGCATCCGCCATGATGTTTGGCGCACCTTTTTTGATGTCGGTAATCACCCCCATGCCATCGGTGTGTTCAGTCAGCATGTAAAAGTCGAAAGGACGCTCAAGCATGACGGGTTGTCCCGTGTTCGACGTCACCTGCTCGCCCCGGGCGAACCGGTACATGTCTCGCGGCATCAAAGTCGTGCCGCCGCCACCTGCATCCGCGGACAATGCCGAATGGACATGCGTATCACCGAACAGGACCCTGGTCGGAAATCCCCGGTTGGCATTGGGAGAATAAGGTTGCCCCTTGAGGTCCCCAGCCGCATTGTCAGCCGAGGCCGTATCCTGCGCCAGCGCGGGTAACGTAAGTGACACCGCAAGTGCAGTTGCCAGAGTCAAATGCATGGTCATCTCAAACCCTTTCGTTCAAATATCCGCCCATCGTCATTTCGGCACCAACAGCTTTGCTGTCAGGCCAATCGTGTCTTGCGGCCCGGTGCCGGCATCATAGAAATTACGCTCATAGCTCAGCTGCCACTGAACCGGGACACCGCCGAGTTTGCTCAACTTCGAGACTTTTAGCCCAATCGGCAGGCTGGTGAATTCTGATCGGTCCCAATCGTATACAACAGTCATGTCAGATGTGCCGACCGACCAGCCCTGATCAAGCGTGTAGCTGACGATGGGTTGCAGAGTCGAAATGTTAACGTCCGGTCGCGTGTTGTCGCCGGCAACAGTCAGAATGTTCTGATTGAATAGCCCTGCAAGCCCCCACCCCGGCCGCGCCACGAAACCAAGCGCTGGCCCCAACCCCCATTTTTCGGCGCCGACACCATCAGCAGCCGTTGGCAGCAGGGCCACGACACCGATCCCGTAACGACCCCACGAACGGTCAAAGGCTGCCAGATTGAATAGGGTGGCTTCGCCGATCCCGGTGTCGCCATTTGAGTTAAATGTAACCGAGGGAAGTGTCAGGCGGGCAATGTTACTGATCCCCCCCAACTGAAACGGAATGGCGGCGCGAAACTGGGTAACGTTCAGTGCCCCGTTCGCATTGTGCAAAGAAGGTGAATAGAAATTCTGCAGTTGAAACGACATCAAGGACGCGGTCGGGTCGCTGGCTTGGCTGGCCAATGTCTGATTGTCCTGCTGTGCAATCGCAGAGGCTGGAATGACAGCCATCAGGACAATAGACGGAACACACCTCATCAGAACACCAATCCAACGGTCATCCAGACCTTGTCGCTTTCAAATCTACGTTTGGCCCCAAACTCCTTGATGTACTTTGCCTTGATTGAAATCGGTGTCTGGCCGACCTGGGTTGACCAGGTGACGATCGGGCCCAGCCCATAAACACTGGCCTCCAAACTATCAGCGCCAAGCAATTGTTTGATCCCATCCGCCCCGCTGCCGCTGTCATCGCCAATTTGATGATACGCATAGCCGGTCACACCAAGGGCAAGCTTGTTGGGTAAATGCCGCATGACCGTGCCTTCAAAATGCGCCTCGGGCGCGGTCTGATAGTCGGTGGCGTCGTTCTCGGCGCTGAAGGTGACGCCGAACGATCCTGAATACTCCCATCCCGTGGTCGGATCGAACCAGGTCATCGACAGGGTTGGGTCAAATGCAAATCGGTTTTTTCCGGCATTCAGGGCGTCAATCGACCGGTTTGCCACGTTTATTTGAGTGGTCTGATAGTGGCCTGTGGGCAAAAAGAACTGTAGAGCCAAAGTGGTGTGCAGCTTGTTCTTGCTCCAATTAAAGAGCGGCGTAAAAACGATGTCACCAAATGCGTGTTCACCGTCGTCTTCCAAGGTTCCCGAAAATCCCGAGCTTAGATCTCCGGAATAATGCCCGTTCGCTGAAACGTAAGGCAGATTGAAGTTGAGGCCCAACCGCGCACTGCCCCATTGGGTGTCAAAAACATGAGTGAAATTGAACTTGTAAGTAAAAACATCAATGTCCGGGTCGGTAACGACCACACCGCCTGATGCCATGCTGGGAGCTGTACCGTTGAAAAACACAAAATCATTGTTCAGGTAAATTCCTGGAGGCGGAAGAACGCCTGACATGCTGTCGCGGCTACCAAGCAGGTAAGTCTCGATACCACCCTCTACTGCTTGCGCCCTGTGTGCAGAAAAGAGCGCCGAAACACATAGCGCGATTAGACCTAGAATCGATTTCAATGTCATTCTCCAAAAAAAATTCGGAGCGCCTGCTCGAACGCTTTCAAATATTGTGATCTGAAATCTACGCACAAATTGCAAAAAATGATAGTTGTTGGACGACTACCCAAAATCAAAGAAATTCCGCCCCTCTTGGCGGCAAATCCTTGACTTGGAGCAATAGGCGCGCCGCTGGCTTTTGATCTGGAAAATGCAGATTGTGGCGTGAATGTTGAATGTGTGTCGGCTGGTGAGAGATCGCTCCTGGTTGAAATGGTAATAGACGGAGGAATGAAAGAAGGCGAATTCTTGCAAACTTCGCATGAGCCTGAAACGCTGCATGGCACACTCTCTTTGTCGAAATGGGAGATGCGAGTTCTCAACGCGGTTATTGAGCCACCTGCCCGTCTTCTGTTTTTCCGTCGCTCCAAGATCTCTAAGCCCAGCACGGTATGACGCGAATCGATCTGTTACAACTTCGTCCGCAACACCGTGCCGCTTCATCAATTTCCTGAGGAATTTCAATGCTGCGTGCTTGTATCGACGTTTGGCGACAATGGCTTCTTACACCTCTTACACCTCGCCCTCCTGATCGACAGTGCGCACAGGTAGTGCAGCCAAAATGTACCAGAAGGAGGCAGGTTTGGTCATTCCAAAACGCTACGAAACCGCCCTGCCCCGCTCACGCAAAGTTAATCTGACAAGACGCCCGAGCGGATTGTTGGAATACAGCGTTGCAAACAGGCGTTCGCCGCCCGTTCATACTCAATCTCAGCAAAATCCACACTCTCCGGGAAAGACCGGTAATGGTCAAGACAGCGGCCGTTCCAACATTTTGGCTGCAGACCACCTGTCAGGTGGCACAAAAATCTCGAAGAATCGAACTAAAGAGTTCCGGCTTCTCTAAATGCGTCGCGTGAGCACATCCTGGTATCACGGCGAGGTTGGCGTCGGGAATTGATTGCCACAATTGCTCGGTTTGGCTCCATGGATAGGTCCGATCCCGGTCACCCCAAATCACCAACGTACGGGTCCTGATATCCGCCAAATGTTTGGCGCCGCTCCAACCTTCCATCGCGTCGAGCCCAGTTAGCATGGTTTGCAGGCTGCATTGTTCTGCAATCACAGCACAGTCCTCAAAGGCCGCAGCATTTCCCCGATCGAGAAACCAGGTTGCCGCGATACGTCTGGCCGTAGCTCTTGGTCCTTCTATATTCGCCCGGTGCTTTGAAGTGCCGATTGTCTCAAACCGGCCGGGTAAGATGCCAATTGTTCCGGTGCCGTAAAGCACCAACCGGTCGATACGTTCGGGCGCACGGGCAACCATTTCCTGAACGATCATCCCACCCATTGAATGGCCGATCAGGATAAATCGCTCAATTCCCCGCACGCTTAATTCCCTCAGCGCCCACTCGGCAAAGCCCGCGATGCTGTCGGGGGCATTGAGATGCGCATTCTCTCCAAATCCCGGTAAGTCCAGGGCCACGACGTTGAAACCGGCCAGGGCTTCGACTTGCCCTAACCATTGTCGACTGCCGCCCAAAAATCCATGGACGAATACGACAGGTGTCATTTGCGCCCACCCTGTACAATGCGATCAAGGATCATAGCGCAGAAAAGGATCGCAAACCCGGCGAGGATACCTTGGCCCACATTGGCGTATTGCAACGCTTCCAGAACGTCCTCACCCAGCCCCTTGGCGCCGATCAGCGAGGCCACGACGACCATCGCCAGCGACAACATAATCGTCTGGTTGATCCCCGCGCGGATCGATGGGCTTGCTAATGGAAGATCTACCTTAGTGAGCAAGTACCACTTATTGGCACCGAAACTAATAGCTGCTTCGCGCACGCTTTCTGGCACACCACGCAGACCAAGAACGGTCAATCGCACCACCGGTGTGCCGCCAAAAATCATCGTGACCACAACCGCCGCTGGCTTTCCAACGCCGAAGAACGCAATCACGGGTACCATGAAGACGAAGGCTGGCATGGTTTGCATAAAATCCATGATCGGCTGGATAAACGCGTAGAACCGTGGGCGACGGGCAGCAAACATGCCAAGCGGAATTCCAATGACAATAGACAAACACGCCGCTGTCCCCAACAAGGCCAGCGTGGTCATGGCACCTTCCCAGAAACCCAAGAGGCCCATATAGGCCAGAAATGCGCCTGAATAGATCGCCGTGCTAATGCCAGCGGTCAGCCAGGTCAGCAGAATGATCAGGCTCGCGATCACGATCCATGGCGTCTGGACCAGTATGACTTCTAGCGCATCCAGCAAAGTGCGGATGCCGAATGTCAGCCCGTCAAAAAAAGCCTCGCTGTTGCGTACGCACCAGGCGATGAAATCTTCCACCCACGTGATACTGGTCAGGCGGATGTTTGGGTCTGTCGGGAAATGGCTAAGCAGCGAAAAGCGCCCGGGGAAACTGTAGTGCATCATCGCTGCGGTGACGATCAGCGCCATGAAGATCGCGCTGAACACGATCTGCGACACCGGCATGGCCGAGCGTATCGAACGGTCTGATAACCATTCCGAGAAACGTGCCTCAAGCGCCCAGTTTGCCACCTGAGACTGTATCAGTTTGACGATGATCAGTATGATCAGGCCGGTCAGAATGATGTAAGGACCTTCAGCGGCCATCGCCTCGGCCTCGGCACGGATACCCCCTATGTTTTCTTCAAGCGAGTCCACCGTTCGCTGATAGACATCGATCTTGTCCGAGTTGTTTTCGATAGCCGCCGCCAATTGCTGACGACGCAGTTCAAGCGTCCCTTCAATCGATGCAATACGCTCCATTGCCTCGGCTGCCAGATCGCCGAACAGTCCTCGCGCAATCTGCACAAATGCTATTGTTTCGAGGATCAGAAATGGTAACGCCCATGACCACAGACCCCGCGCGCCGAACCAGACCGGGCCAAACAATCCGGCCATCAGATTGAAAGTTGGCGTAAAGCGGGACGACGCACCAATCTTGTCGAAATTACGGATGTAGTAGTCAGGGCTGGTGCGCACAAAGGTGCGAATGTTTTCACGCCGCTCTTCGGCGTAGGCAATGGCCGCTTCGCTTTCGGTATCTTCCAACGGGTTCACATCAGAAAGGCTCATGACACTTCGGTCCCTTCGATCACGGTGCGCAACAGATCGGCACGGGTTATGACGCCAACATCCACGCCGCCGTCCTCCACAAGGATTGCGCTGCTGTTGTCGATCGCCAGATTTATCAGCGTGCTCAGATTTTCGCCTTCATTCACGCGCGGGGCATCCGCCGATAGCGGCCCATGGGCCGCTATATGTTCTGGAATTGGCCGCATGACCGCATGGGCGCGCACCACTTTGAGGCGTGAAATACCCGCAACGAAATCAGCCACATAGTCATCAGCGGGGTTCATGACGATGTCTTCGGCTGTTCCGATCTGCACCACCTTTCCATCGCGCATGATCGCGATCCGATTGCCGATGCGGACCGCCTCATCCAGGTCGTGTGTAATGAAGATCGTGGTCTTTTTCAGGATCTTGCTCAGGCGGATAAATTCATCCTGCAATTGCCGCCGGATCAAAGGATCAAGGGCCGAGAACGGCTCGTCCATCAAAAGAACATCCGGGTTGGCTGCCAGCGCGCGAGCCAGGCCCACACGTTGTTGCATGCCACCGGACAGCTCGTGTGCGAACTTTGATCCCCAGGCACCCAGTTCGACAATATCGAGAATAGCAGCAGCCTGACGCATGCGTTCATTCTTGCTGACCTGCCGGATTTCCAGTGGCATTGCCACGTTATCCAACACCGACCGATGCGGCATCAGTGCAAAGTTCTGAAACACCATACCGATTTTGTTGTTGCGAAACTCCTGAAGTTCTTTTGGCCCCAAGGCCATGACATCGGTGCCTTCGATTTCGATCTTACCTGCAGTGGGCTCCAGCAGTCGGTTGAAATGGCGGACCAGAGTGGATTTCCCGCTACCTGACAGACCCATGATGCAAAAAATCTCACCCCGGTTTACCGAAAGGCTGACATCAGCGACGCCGACAACACAGTTGTATTCGGCCAGCACTTGGGACTTGTCCAACCCACGGTCGCGGATCGCCTGCAACGCCACCTCGGGCCTGCCCCCGAATATCTTCCAAACATTCGAGATTTCAATAACGGTATCGTCGCTCATGTGCCCCCCAGAGAACTGTGCGTGGGTGGCGCCACCAATTGGCGCCACCCTTTTTTCTGGAAGTGGGATCAGAGACCCAGCCAGGCGTCCACGCGATCCGGGTTCGCCTCGACCCATTCGCGGGCAACTTCTGCCGGATCACGACCTTTACCACTGATTTCATAGGCAAAACCGCTAACATCGTCCGCCGTCAGGGCGAAATTCGCAAAAAAGTCAGCAACTGCCGGAGAACGGTCCGGCAATGTGTTGGACCACGCGATCTGAACGTTCTTAAGCGCGTCTTTGGTCGCAACGCTGGATTTGCTGTACCAATCCGGATCGTCCGAGGGCTGAACCATCACGTATTTTGCCGGGTCGAAAGTCGGCTCGCTCAGCATTTGCACGTCGAACATGTACCAGACCGCATGTGGCTTGTAGCAGTAGAAGGCATAGCCTTCGCCTTTGGCGATGCTATCCTTGATCCGCGCGGTCTTCACGCTTTCCTCAGCGCGGACCGGTTCGATGAAATCAAGCAGACCGTAATCGCGGGTTTTGACTTCGTTCACATTGGCCGAAGCCCAACCCGGCGCTCCGATCCACATTTCACCCTTTCCGTTGCCATCACTGTCCATCAGCGCGGCAACATCGGGGCGGCCTAAATCCGCAATATCGGTTATGTTGTTTGCTTCACCAAAATCCTTGCTAACGCAGAAACCCTGATTGCCTTCATAGGGGTTCGACGACAGAGTTACTGTGCCCGCTTCGTCTACATATTTCTTGGTAAAGCTTTCTTGGTTGGGCAGCCAAACATCGGGGTGCACGTCGATATCTCCCTTACCCTGATCCATCGCCTGAAAAATCGTGGCGTTGTTGCCGGGCACATATTCAACTTTGCCGCCGATACGCGTTTCGACAACTGCGCCCAGAAGATGAGCAATTGCCTGCGCCCCGGTCCATGACGGCACACCGATTTTGACCTCTTCAGCTGCAATCGCGGGCATTGCGTAGATACCCAGCGCCGCCGCCATGCCAAATGCCTTCAGCTTCTTTCTCATGATAATCTCCTCTGTTGATTTGCGCCGTATTTTGGCGTCGTATTTTTTAGTCAGTCTCTTTCCCATCGCTCGGCTGTGTCGTGCCAAGTCGCCCCGGGCTGTGACTTCGGGCGGAAGGGTGAAAAGGGGACAAACCGCCGGGCCCTAGCTTGAAGTCTAGAGTATGAGGTTTTCTGAGGGCCAATTCGAACATTTCATCAAACTATTCCTGTATTGCATAGTTTTGGGTATGCTCGACCTAGGCTCTCTTTTAACTGCAGGTACACACAATGGATTTGAACTGGTTGCGTGATTTTGAATGCCTCGCCCGGACACTGAATTTCACCCGGTCGTCCGATGAACGTAACATCACACAATCCGCATTCAGTCGTAGAATCAAAGCGTTGGAGAGTTGGGTCGGGTTGCCTTTGGTCAATCGCGCCACCTATCCTGTTCAATTGACAGAAGCAGGTCAACAATTCCTGCCGGTTGCTCTGGCGGCGATCTCACAACTGTCAGAATCCCGTCAATCGCTGCGGGATGCCGACCGTGGGGATAGCCGTTTCATCCGGTTTTCGGTCCTTCATACGATCGCGGTTAATTTTTTGGCAAGTCGCATCGAAGAGTTGCAGATGAAGATCCCCGATCTGCGCACTCGTGTACTGTCAGATTCCCTAAGCACCTGCTGTGACCTGTTGGTAGAGGGCGCGGCGGACATTCTCTTGTGTTACAATCACCACTCCGTTTCACCGATGATTGATGAAACCGCATTTGAGCGAAAAGACCTGTTAAAGGATCGTCTGGTGCCAGTGGCTAAGGCTGATTCAGCGCGTGCCATGGGTTGGAACCTCGCAGAGCAGGATGGACTACCCATCCCCTATCTGGCATATGACCGTTCTTCGTTTTTGGGCATGGTTGTAGAAAATACCATAGACCGCGAACCCCTGAACGCCGAGACGATTTATGTTGATAGTCTGGTTGAGACAATCAAGAGACGCCTGATTACCGGAAGCGGATTTGCCTGGATGCCCGAAACCGCGATTTCGCCAGAGCTAGATGCAGGATTGCTGGTGCCAATCGGCGATAACGCGTGGTGTGCCACCTTGACGATTTCCGCTTTTGCCAATCCGGCGACCTTTGATCAGACAGCGCAACAGCTTTGGGATCAATTATGAACAAAGGTATCTGTTGACTTACAGATTGCCTCAGAGCGCTGTGGCGCACTTACTCAACCGACTAAGCTTGCCCTGCGTGGGAAAATTCGACAATCGCTTGGACAAGCAGGTCAATCGTATCAATGGCATTGACCTCGGCCGCAACACTATCAGCGATGAGCGAGAACTCTGAGCAAGCCACAAGCTGCAGGTCAGCGCCTGCGGCGACAAGTTCTTTCGAGGCAACTCTAAGTGTTTCGCGCCCTTCATTGCACAGGCCGTCAGTCTTAATTTTTTGGACCGCTGCAAGCATTTTTTCATCGTCCGCCGGCCAAACAACCGAAAGCCCGCGCGTTTGCAGCTTTGTCTCGAATAGATAAGTACGTTGTACGGCTGGCGAGGCAAGCATTCCGATACATCCCCCTGAACCAAGCGTC
Organism: Ruegeria sp. AU67; assembly: GCF_900312795.1. Classification (NCBI taxonomy): domain Bacteria; kingdom Pseudomonadati; phylum Pseudomonadota; class Alphaproteobacteria; order Rhodobacterales; family Roseobacteraceae; genus Ruegeria; species Ruegeria sp. AU67. Next base: position 3,154 of record NZ_OMPH01000020.1, on the reverse strand, counting down.
CGAGCCGCATATTCAGCTGCCAGTTCGATCAAGTTCAGCAAGGGGATGTCCACGAAATCCGTAATCGCCTTGGCATAGTGATGGGCGGTGTTGCACGGCATCGCCAGCGCTAAGGCTCCAGCATCTTCAAGCCGACGCGCCATAGCGGCAAGCGTCGGCCCCGGATCCTCGCCGACGCCCTCGAGTAGATGACTAACCCGCGAAGGCACCTGCGGGTTCATGTCGATCAATAAAGGTATGTGGTCTTGGTCACCAGTTGCGGGTACTGCCGCCACCAGCTTGCGCTGGAGGAGGATAGTCGCTTCGGGGCCCATACCGCCAAGAATTCCAACCGGGCGCAGTGTCATGGCTCAGACAGTCACCCAGCGATTTTGATGATCAAAGGCAAAATCATACCCCCCAAGGGCTGCGGCACCCCCGGTGTGCAGGAACACAATCCGTTGGCCGTTGAACTCACCTTTGCGGGCAAGATCAATCAGACCGGCTGCGCCCTTGGCTGAATAGCACGGATCGAGAAGGATGCCTTCGAGCTCTGCAAACATCTGGATCGCCTCTATGCCACTTGCCGTTAGCAGGCCATAGCCCTCGCCGACATAGTCAGTATTGGCCTTCACGTCTTCGCGCTTGACCACGCCTGCGCAGCCTAGTTTTTCAGCGGTTTTGCAGGCGAGGTCAAAAACCATCTGTTCTTGCTTGGGCTGAGGCGCCCTTGTGCCGATGCCCAGCACGGGCACCTGCGCATTCATCGCACACATGCCCGTCACCAACCCGGCCTGCGTTCCTGAAGAACCGGTTGCATGCACCAATCTGTCAATTTGCAAACCATTGTTGTTTGCTTGTGTCAACAGTTCAAAGGCCGCGTTAACATAGCCAAGTGCGCCGGTCGGGTTCGATCCGCCGCCAGGAATGACATAGACATTGTGCCCTTCCGCGCGCTTCTTTTCAGCTGCCTTTTCCATCTCACCCGACATGTCGTGGCCGCCGGGGAACTTCTCGGTGGTTGCACCATGCAAATGATCTAGCAGGACGTTGCCGTTCGTATTGTAGTTTCCATTTTGGTAACCGGTGCGATCCTCCAAAAGGATGTGACAATCAAGCCCCAGCTTGGCGGCAAATGCAGCCGTCTGCCGACCGTGGTTGGTTTGCGTGGCCCCTTGGGTCATCACGAAGTCGGCGCCCTGCGCCTCGGCCTCAGCCATTAGAAATTCAAGCTTGCGGGTCTTGTTGCCACCGGTCGACATACCGGTGCAATCATCGCGCTTGATCCATATTTCGACCCCCAGTTCTTTTGACATTCGAGTCATAGGTTCAAGCGGCGTTGGAAGATGGGCAAGATGCAGGCGGGGAAAACGGGCAAGGTGCATGTCGTGGTTCCTAATATTTGTTTTTGTCAACTTACTGTGCACAGAAGCGCTTTCCTAATTCGAACTTCGGTACATAAATTGCAGGAATTGCATATTGACACGAACTGCACTATCGATCCGCCATGCGTCTTGAGTGGATCGACGATATATTGGCCGTGCTTGATAGCGGCTCTCTCGCCCGCGCGGCTGAAAAGCGATTACTGACGCAATCCGCGTTTACACGGCGGGTGCGGCTTATCGAAGAAAACACTGGCGCCACGTTGTTTGACCGTCGCCGAAAGCCAGTCTCTTTGATGCCAGGGGTGCGGGAACTGGAATTTGAATTACGTGAACTCAGCGCCCGGCTGCATAGGATTCGGCACACCTTAAAAACTGCGAGTGATCAGATAGGCAAATCGCTGTCTTTTGTTTGCCAACACGCGCTCACCACGACAATCTCACCCGAAATTGTTCGTGTTTTAACTGAAGGCGGTGAAATCTCGGTTCGCGTGCGTTCAGGAAATCAAGACGAGTGCCTGATGCACCTGATTTCAAAAGAAGTTGATTTTGCCATCATGTACGCGGTGCCTGATGACAGTATTCAAGAACCCGTTAACGCGTTTGAAACCAAAACACTCGGGATGGATACTTTGGTTCCAGTCTGTGCGCCTACTATACGCACCCAAGTGACGGAAGCCGTAATTCCTACAATCAGCTACCCACCCGAAGTCTTTCTCGGGCAGGTCTATTCCAGGACGATTGCGCCGCGATTACCTGAAGGTAAAACCGCAGTGCCCAGAGCTGAAACCGCACTTACGTTGGCCATACTACAATACGCCTTGAATGAAATCGGCATCGCGTGGTTGCCCCACTCTCTAGTGGCGCCCCACCTTTCAGAGGGCACGCTTGTGTGCATTGACGATGTGCTGCCCACACAGCTTCTGGCAATCAGGGTGGTCCGCTTGGCAGAATCTCAGTCAGATCATGCGGAGCAAATATGGAATAAGCTTGAAGACATTTTCATTTTCTAGCTTCGCCGCAACACTCTCCAATCCAAATGGCAAGCCATACGTGATTACAAGGACTTTGCTTCCATTGCACACTGTTCGGTTGGGCGAAAAACAGAACAACTACCGACTAACGTCGGTAGGATCGGCGATGTGGAATTCCAGGTATTGGCAAACCATAAAGTGACAGACTGTCGACGACTAGAATCGGTGAACTAGGAAATCATGTATCCACGGATTTGGATTTGGTCCGACCCTTGGTAACAACGGTTTCCAACACCTCGCCCTCGCGATCAGCGGCGCGTCGGAGATAGTGCCGTATGCCATCAATCTTCACAAACACCTCGTCGACATGCCACTTGGAATTTGAGTATGCCGTCAACTTCTGGACCCTTTATCCCCGGATTTCCAACGCGAAGACCGGGCCGAAACGGTTCCGCCAATAGCGGACAGATTCATGACCTACTTCGATACCGCGCTCATGTAGCAGGTCTTCCACATTTCGAGGCGACAATGGGAACCGAACATAAAGCATCACCGACAAAAGGACATTCTCGGGACTGGTTTTGAAGTACTTGAACGGCGATCAATTTTTCATGCCCGGAGATTAGGAAAGCCCCCTGCTCACATCAACCCAACGTCTTCTGCCAAGACCGTTCGAAACATCCCCCCCAAAAAAACGTAAAGTGGGCTTTGAGGCATCAGGAAGCTTTGTTTGTACACTTGGCTGGCATCCTCACGTGTAGGAACTGTGGTAGACTGGCTCCGAGGACATTCTAGCAGGAGATCTCCCGGTGCTACCGA